>JAGRIK010000046.1 GCA_020443325.1 Halioglobus sp. | reverse complement strand
CGCATGGGCACTCAAATTCAGGCGCATCCCGAGTTTGAGTCCCAGCGCCGGGTCGCCCGTGAGCGCCTGTGCGTTGCTGACCAGCTGGTTGAAGTCGTCGTCCAGTATGCGGGCGCCAATGGTCGAGATGCCGGTATTTGCGAAGGTGGTGCCCGCCAGCAATTTACCGCGATCGCAGCCCTGCCGCTCGACCATGTCGATCAGGATCAGGATATATTGCGCGGGCGTGGTGGTATTTGACATTGTGCCATTTGGCCACAAATGACCATAAAATGACAAGACTTTACCTTGTTGCGTTGTTGCGCATCGCGCATAGTAATCAGCCGCACTAATACACGGAGCAACGGTTATGAAGATTGAATGGACGGAGCAGACCCCGCGCAAGATCCAGCGCTTTCCCGGTGCCGATTACCCCAAGGACAACCCGGATCTTGAAGACGTACTGACCAGTGCGGATGTCGATCATGTCGCCGAGATATTCCAGACGCCGCTGACCGGTTCCTATAACTGGGATTACACGATCCAGGACGACAGGATCAAGAAACTCTACGACCTGGGGAAGCAACTCAATTGGGATCCCGAGATGGACATCGACTGGGATCGCCCCTGGCCGATGGAGCAGCAGTCTCCGGAGATGATGAATCTGCACGACTACGAGCCCTACCTGGCGATGGACGAAGCCACCCGGGCAGATTTCTGGTTGCACATGAATGCCTGGAGCCTGTCGCAGTTCCTGCACGGTGAGCAGGGTGCGCTTCTGGTGGCATCGCAGCTCTGTTCCTGCGCGCCCACCTACAACGCCAAGCTCTACGCGGCGTCGCAAACTTTCGACGAGGCGCGCCACGTCGAAGTGTTCAATAAATACCTGCAACAGCGCATCGGCATGAGTTACCCGATCAACACGCACTTGAAGAGCATCATCGACAAGATTCTGACTGACCCGCGCTGGGATATGAAATTCATCGGTATGCAAATCGTGATCGAGGGCCTCGCGCTCTCGGCGTTTGCGACTACCCGCGAGACAACGCCCGATCCGGTGCTCAAGGATGTGGTGTACCTGGTGACCCGCGATGAAGCCCGGCACGTCACTTTTGGCGTGAACTACCTGGAAGAGTTTGTGAAGACCTTGTCTGACGAGGAGCGCGAAGAGCGAGCGCAATTTGCCTACGAGGCGTGTGCGATCAGCCGCGAGAGACTGGTGGCCACGGATGTATTCCGGCATTTTGGCTGGGATGTCGAAGAGGCGCGCAAGAAAGTACTCGATGGGTTTGTGATGTCCACTTTCCGCAACCTGTTGTTCCAGCGCGTCATTCCCAACCTCAATCGTATCGGCCTGCTGACGGAGAAAGTGCGCCCGAAATTCGAAACACTGGGAATTCTGGACTATGAAAACCTTGCGACCGATGGCGACATCGATTGGTCCGAGATGGAGCGTCCGCTGGATACGCAGGAAGCCCAGTCTTACGAACAGAGTATGCTGGCTGAGTTCGCCAAGGTGCATGAGGCCCAGGAAAACAAGACCAGCTCTGCCGCGTGAGGCGTGCCCGCCCGGGCGCTTTGCGGTAAAAGGTAGAAACAAAAAAGCCGGCTGAGAAGCCGGCTTTTTTTATTGGTCGTGCACCGGGGTGCTCGCTGTCTGGCTCAGGCGGAAAGCGCCTTTACCTGTGCGTTCAGGCGGCTCTTGTGGCGCGCTGCCTTATTCTTGTGGATGATGCCTTTATCCGCCATGCGGTCGATGACAGGCACTGCGTTGTCGTAGGCCGTCTTTGCCGCAGCCTGGTCGCCGCTGCCGATTGCGGCGTTGACTTTCTTGATCACGGTGCGCACGAGTGATCGCAGGCTGGCGTTGTGTGAACGACGCTTCTCTGCCTGACGGGCGCGTTTCTTTGCTTGTGGTGAATTCGCCACTGTGTATTACCTCAAAGGAAGTCGAAAAAATGAGAGGCGCGATTATTCACATTGGTCCGGCACTTGTCAACCGCTGTCTCTCTGGTGAGGCCAATGCGGGCTGATGTATACTAACGCCTACTAGTTATTATTGATCTGCTTTTCGGGGGGGTGGCTTTTTTGCGTATGGATAATCCGGCGGTATCGACGGCAGCGGCGCCCAGCACTGCGGATCGTATTCTCGATGCCGCGGAAGACCTGTTTGCCGCCAAAGGTTACAGTGCGACCTCGCTGGGTGATGTGGCCGACCGTGTGGGTATTCGCTCGCCGAGCCTCTACAACCATTTCAAGAACAAGGAGGCGCTTTACGAAGCCGTGCTCGAGCGCTTGTTGGCGGTGTTTTCCGCACCGCTGGCGGAGTTGGACGGTGGCCCGGTCACCAACGAGCGCGTGTTCTACTGGTTGGAGGCGATTGTTCGCCAGCACCACGCCAACCCGAACCTGGCCCGGCTGCTGCAGCACGCCGCGCTCTCCGGCGGGCCGCATACCAATGAATTGATCGATCGGCTCTTCCGGCCCATGTTTCGGCCCGACGCCAGGATTGAGGGCGGGGCGCTGACGCTGTTTGAAAATACGGGGTTGCAGCCCTGGGCTGTGATGGCATTTAACAATCTTGTGATGTCCTATGTCACCATGGCGCCAATGTACCGGGACCTGCTGGGCCAGGATCCGTTCAGCGAAACAGCGCTTGAGAACCAGCTGAGCCTGATTAAAATGCTGCTGCACGCAGTTTTTGAGTACAAAGGGGATGCGTCGGGGTCTGCCTAGAGCCCTCGTGTTTCTTCCTACAACTCGCAAGAGGCAATACCCATTCCATGTTGATTTCTGAGGCGGTGCAAATCTGGCGTGAGTCGGATGGCGATTATCATATCGAGTGGCAGGCGAGTCATCCCGATACACGTGTGACGGTAGAGCCGCTGTCGCCGAGTGGTGGTGTAAGCGCTCACTATAGCGAGGACTCCCGGCGCGTGAGGATGTCTGGTCTGGAGCCTCGGAGCCGTCACTTTTTCCGGGTGCGGGATCAGCACGGCACTGAGGTGTTGGCCGCCGAGCGTAAACTGGGTATGCAGGGCACACCCAACTTCAGGGATTTCGGGGGTTACCCCACCGCAAACGGGCGTAAGGTCAAGTGGGGTTTCCTGTTTCGCTCGGGTCAGTTGTCGAGTTTGAGCGATCAGGATGTGGATCTGCTGGCCAGCCTTGAACTCGACCTGGTCTGCGATTTCAGGCGGCAGGAAGAGCAGGAGGGCGATCCCAGTCGCCTGCCTGCCAGCAGGCCACCGCGTATCGCCAGCCTGCCCATTATCCCGGGCAGCAACGCGCGATTTTTTGAACAGGCTGAGGGGCATTTGGCCGATCGGCAGGCGATGTTTGATTTCATGGTTGAGATAAACCGTGATTTTGCCGAGGCGCAGTCAGCCACCTATGCCCGTATGTTTCGCGAGATCCTGGATATAGAGGATGCGCGTTTTTTGGTGCATTGTGCAGCGGGCAAGGATCGAACCGGGTTCGCGGCGGCAATTATATTAATGGCGCTGGGTGTGTCGCGTGAGGTGGTCATGCGCGACTACATGCTCACAGCGCAGTTTTTCCACCCGGACAAGGAGATGGACCGCCTGCGGGAAAAATACCAGATGCAGGCACTCGCAGGCGCGTCGATTTTACCGATGCTGGAGGTTCACGAAGATTACCTGGCGCGCGCGTTGCTCGCGATAGAGCAAGGCTATCCATCGGTAGAAGCCTACCTGCATGAAGCGTTGGGCGTCGGGGCTGCCGAGTTGGCTGAATTACAGGCGCGTTACCTGGAGTGAACGCGGCGAGTTGAATGGCCGCCGTCATACGAGGGCGGCCACTCAGCGATGCTGTTACTGGGCTTTGCAGGCGCCTTTAGCGGCCTTGATCTGCTTTTTCTCGCAGTTTTCGCTGGTGGAGTCGCCGACACACCACTTGCCACGATTGTCCCAGGCAGTCAGTTCAGCTTTTTTGCCATTTGAGCACTTCACGGTGTAGGTGGAGTAGGCGGTGCCGTCACTGGTGGTGCCATTCTCGTTAAACACGATGCTGGTGGGCTTTGCTGCCAGGCTGGCGGCAGAAAAGACAATCAGTGCCGCTGCTGCTGCAATTTTGGATACGTTCATGTCAGGTTCCTCGTAATTCACGATTGGTGTTGCGTTGATGAAATTGGCCGTAATGGACCCGTTTCGGATGCGCGTAGTATAAAGCCAAGGTGCCGCCGGAGGGAGTTACTAATCGGTAACTTTTTGGGTATTTTGGTAACAAAATTTCCCTTGGCTGAGAAAAAATGTCTTATCTCTTTGTTTATATTGGATATTAATTTGGCGAGGTTGAGTTTCCCATGGAAACGTTAACAATATTTAATGTCTTTTGGGTAACAAGTATGCTGAAGACTGCTCTGGTTGCCCGGCAGGTTCGATCGCCCCGGGCGGGGCGGTGAATGCGGCAGCGGGCGGGTGCTGAGATGCTCTGTGCTCAAATCTGCCGGATGACTAGCGAAAAGAATTTGGGTATGGTGTGGCGCCTGAAAAATATGAGATTACCGGCTTGACCGACCCCTTTGCAGAGATTCGGCCCTATAAGGATGATGAAGTAGCCGGTGTCGTGTCAGGCTTGCTGCACAGCGCAGAATTCCTGGACACTCTCGCCACGTATCGTCTGGGCCATCTGGCGGGCTATGTGCCCCGCCCACTGCGTCCCCTGTTGCGGCCGCTGGTGAGATTTTTCCTCGCCCGCGAGGTGCGCGGCGTGTCAGATGTGCGCAGCATGCAACTGGTGATTGAGCGCTACATGAGCCGTATGATTGAGGCTGCCACCGGCGGCTTCAGTGTATCGGGCCTGGAGAGCCTCAGCCCCGACCGGCCCTACCTTTTTATGAGCAACCACCGCGATATTGCGATGGATCCCGCGTTCACCAACTACGCGTTGCATAACAATGGCCACGAGACGGCGCGTATCGCCATTGGGGATAACCTGCTCACCAAGGCGTGGGTCTCCGATCTCATGCGGCTGAACAAGAGCTTTATCGTCAGGCGGGCTGTCAGCGGCCCCCGCGAACTACTCGCCGCCTCCAAAAACCTGGCCAACTACATCCAGCACTCGCTCTTACAGGAGAGTTCGTCCATCTGGATAGCGCAGCGCGAGGGACGCGCCAAGGACGGTGTTGATCGCACCGAGCCTGTCATCATCAAAATGCTGTCCATGAGCCGCGACAAGCGCGAGCAGGCGTTCGGTGAACACATTCGCAGCCTGGGTATCGTGCCCGTTGCCATTTCCTATGAACTCGACCCCTGTGATGCGATGAAGGCCCGGGAGCTTTACCAGAAAGCATCCGAGGGCCGTTATCAAAAAGGTGAGCAGGAGGATGTCGCTTCCATCGCCCAGGGAATAGCGGGCGAGAAGGGGCGCGTTCACGTCACGTTTGGCACGCCGCTGGGCGACGAACTGGAAACGCCGGAAGCGGTTGCACGGGAGGTAGACAGGCAGGTCATCACAGGTTACTGCTTGCACCCCACCAATATATACGCCTACCGGCGGCTGTACGGCGCGGACGCGCCTGTCCCCGATGAGCTCTATCTGGAGGAGGGAGACTGCAGTCTCGCCGAGTTCGAGGCGCGCATCGAGGCCATGCCGGAAGCACACCGTCCCTACGCGCTGGGCATCTATGCCAACGCGGTGGTGAGTAAACTGGCGCTGGCTAAACGTTCGCTGCCACCTTGCTGAGCGAGGATATCAAGGGCAGCATACGCGACGCCTACAACGCCATCGTGGAGAGCAAATCCCTCACGCCGCGTTGGGGCCAGCGGCAGATGATCGCGGAGATCGCCAATACGCTCTCGCGCATTCCCGCTGTCGAGGGTGAGGATAGCGGTCTGCCCGCGGTCTGCGTGATTGAGGCAGGCACTGGCACGGGGAAGACGATCGCCTACGCTGTCGCGGCCATTCCGATGGCCCAGGCGCTGGGCAAGCGCCTTGTCGTTGCCACCGCGACGATTGCGCTGCAGGAACAATTCGTCAACAAGGACCTGCCGGACATCCGGCAAAGCAGCGGTATGAACTTCAGTTTCGCGCTGGCCAAAGGTCGACGCCGCTACGTTTGCCTGTCCAAGCTGGATCGCCAACTGGCGGAGGGGCAGGGGGCATCCTCCTTGATACCGCTGTACCCCGATGAGTTTGATGCACCGTCCGGGACTGAAGCGCTGCCGATCTATGACGCCATGTTGCAGGCACTTGGCCGGGGCGAGTGGGATGGCGACAGGGACAACTGGCCGGACAGTGTGCCGGAAGAGGTCTGGTACGGTGCGACCACGGACCATAGCCAGTGCAGCGGCCGGCGCTGCCCGAACATCAGCCAGTGCAGCTTCTACCGTGCGCGGGATGAACTGCAAAGCGCCGACATTATCGTTACCAACCACGATCTCGTGCTGTCTGATCTCGCGCTCGGCGGGGGCGCTATCCTGTCGGCTCCGGAAGACAGCATTTACGTGTTCGATGAAGGCCACCATTTACCCGACAAGGCGCTCTCGCATTTTTCCAGCTACTGTCGGCTGAACTCCACGATCACCTGGTTGCAGGACAGCAAAAAAACACTGGCGCAGGGCGCACCCGCGCTGGCCACGATCGATTCTGTGCATCGGCAGTTGCAGGCGCTGCCGCCGCAGTTGGATGAGGCGGTCGCCGCGCTGCAGGTAGCGGAACAAACGGTGGCAGCGCTGTTCGAAGAAACCGATTTGCCCACGCATCGGGATGAGCAGCAATTGCGACTGGAGCACGGGCTCGTGCCAGCCTCCCTGGTTCAGATAGCGAAAACACTTAGCGGGCAATTTCAGCAGCTGAGTACCACCTTCTCCCGGATGGAGAGTGTGCTGGAAGATGCGCTGGATGACGAACACGCCGGTTTGGAGAAGTCAGATCTCGAGACGTG
>JAGRIK010000045.1 GCA_020443325.1 Halioglobus sp. | reverse complement strand
ATTAGATAGACTTGATTGATCTGCAGCCGCCTCCCTACGTCCGTTATGCAATTGTTATGCATAATCGTGTGTGGATGGCCGACTGGTGGCGGGGGGAGCCCTGGGGGCCCAAGTGCGAGGAAGTATACCCTATTGTGCACGGCATTATTCGATCTTTTGTCGCGATACTCGCGAGATGCGCCATCACGCGCTGATTGAGAAATTGATTAGCGGTAAAGGCGCACGCCGATTCAGGCGCCGCAGCGTGCCTTAAGGGACTCGCATATCATCCTGAAGCGAGATGCCGCGATGCTCACTGCGCCATTTTCTGCGCAATCCATTTACGGTAGTCCTCCGCAAAACTCGAGCTGTCTGATTCCCAGAACTCAGCAAACTGCGGACCCTGAATGTATGCATCTATCCAATTGGAAAAACCTTCCCAATGCGCATCGGGCATAAGGCCGAGTTGAAACTGCTGATAATAAGCCTCACCGTAGGTGATCATCTGCATGTGAACCCAGTAGAGAAACTCCCTGTCCCCTGCGGTAATTTCTCCTCCAGACGCAATCTTTGCGTATCTGTCGGCGTGCTCAGCCCTGAATCTGGATATCCCCATGGCAAATTCAGTCATGGACTGGCGCGATTGCGCTTTCGCGACACGATTGCTTCCCCGGATTTGCAGGGAGAGATAAACCAGAGTCAGTATCACACCGAGGCCGCCTATCGCTTCAGCAACTGCGCCTATCGCATCCCAGTTCATCAATCGGATACCCACTTTTGCCTGTATTATGTGATTTTCAGCATAGCAGACACTGAATGTCCGCTTCCAGACGTGATCTCACCTGCCGTGGGTGCCATCACTTCTGCCTTGACTTAAGGCTGGTTCTCTCCACTATAGGTCGAATCTCGCTATCAACGGATATGTCGGGGTGTCCGACAACACGGCTTGTATCGCTGGAAGGAGAAGGTGTGGCTAAACGATTGTGGCGGTATCGCGAAAGCCGGAACCCCTGGCGAAGCGCGACAATTCTCTCCCCGGTTATCACCTGTGCATTCATGCTCTGCGTGCTCTTACAGGCGGTGCCGCTATATGCGCAGGACGGCCCTGATCTTACCAGTGACCTGGTTGACCAGCGCATAGCTCTCTTGCGCGCCGAGGGCGTTGCGGACTCAGAGGAACCCCTGAAAACCTATAGGGCCATAGTTCTCTGGCTTGCCAGTACCCAGTTGCATAGGAACGATGCTGCCAGGTATATCGAGGAACTGACTGAGGCTCCTCGACGCGAGGCCGAAATACAGGCGCGTCTCGATTCCATGTCATCTGCGCACGACAGCAACGAGGATATCAGCGCGATGTCGGTGCAGGAGTTGGAGGCAGAACTGCTGCTGACACAGAGCGCCACACGTGACGCAAGGGTAGTGCGGGATATTCTTGCCAGGCAACTGGCCGCAAGGGAAAGCAAGCGAGATGCCATACGCGATCGCCTGGATGAAATCGCCTTACGCCTGGACGCCATGACGACTTACGGTGGGACGGTCGATCCCAACGCCGCGCCGTCGTTCGCAGAGGCCAGCCAATGGCTGGTGCGAGCGGAACAGGCGTCACTGCGGGAGGAGCGGTTGGCGCTGTCGGCACAACTGGACAGTCAACCCGTTCGCTACAGCGCGATGAATGTGGAACGCGCGGAACTACAGGGGAAGATCGATGCACTAGTCCAGCGCACCAACCTGTTATCGAAACGATTGCAAGAAGTGCTGCTGTCCACATCTACACAAGATGCGCTGAGCCTGGCGAGCGACAGCCCGATCTATGAGCTTGCACAGGAGTACCACGAGAAAAACGTAATACTCCGGGAGCAGTTGCTGGAACTGGAGCTGGAACTCACCAATCTCGTTGCCGAGCGGCAGGTATTGCGGCGCAAGAATCGCATGCTCAATGAAAGTTTTATCAGCGCGAAGCGCGTGGTGGAATTTGCTCACGAAAGCGAAGACCTGGGTGGGGCGCTGGTGGGCTACTGGGAAGAGCTCAACAGGCAGCGGTTACAGGAGACACGAGAAGGGATTCCACGGCAGGTAGGGGACAGCGTCGTCAGCCGTATCCATCATGAGGAGAGTGTCGCAGATATGGTCAGCGCGACAGCCTACCTCGATACCACCATGAGGGATGCGGGGCTCAATCCAACGAGGTTGTCTCACGCGGAGCGAGAAACCCTGCTTACGATTCTGCTGGCAAAACGCGAGCTGCTGCGCAGTATCATTTCGATCGAGTCCGACGTCATTGATATGCTGAGTGAACTTCAGGTCAATTACGAGGAGTACGAGGGGACCATCGCCGAATACAAGCGCTTCCTCGACCCGCTGGTACTCTGGTTGCCCAGCGGTTCGCGATTGTGGAAAGCCGAGTTTAGCGACTTACCCGAAGAACTGGAGGTTCTGCTGGAAGCCGGTAAAAGCGTGGAGCTTGCCCTGCAGCCCAGATTCTTCGGCTTTATAGTCCTGGCGCTGGTCCTGCTGCTGCTTAAGTCCCGTCTGCGCGACTACCAGCATCGACAGAATGACCTGATATCGCGACCGCGTGATTCATCCATACACTTTACTGCGCTGGCGCTGGGCGCCACGGCGCTGCGCGCGTTGCCGATCGCGCTGTTGGTAGCGGCACTGGCTTCATTGACCTCAACAGACAAACACATCCTGTCGGTCGCATTGACTATTGTGTTGTACAGCGTTGCTGCGTGGCTGTTTACGGCGAAGCTCCTCGGCATCCTGTGTGAGAACGATGGCGTAGCGCGCAAACACTTTCAGTGGCGCGAGCAACTCTGCGATCGATTGAGACTTGAAAGCCAATGGTTTCTTCGCTGGTTACTGCCCGCGCTTGCCGTCTCGGCGGTCCTGTATCGCCTGCATGGCACAGTACCATTACTTGGCCGCCTGGCGATGCTGGCGATTACCCTCTGGACGGCCCTGCATATCGCGCGTGCGCTTACCCGGGCGGCAAAAGCGGGTGGCAGGGAAGTACTGGCCAATTCCAATTTCCGCTTTGAGCTTATCCTCGCGCTGTTTTTCTTCGCTGCTGCCGCCGGGGTTGTCTTCGGTTTGCGCTTATCGGTGATTTTCGTCATCAACACGGTTCTCGACACGCTTCAGGCGGGTATCGCGCTGGCAATCGCATACAGCTTCCTGCTGCGCTGGTTGAAAGTTGAGCGTCGCCGCCTGCGCTTTGAGGAGTTGCTGCGGGCACGAGGCGCTCAATCTGAGCAGCCGCTGTCAGAGATGGGCGTTGTCGAGGAAGCCAAGGAAAACCTTGCAGATCTCGGCGAGGAAACGAAACAGCTGCTGAACGCGGCCGCTATCGTTGTTGCGCTATCGATGCTGTATTTTCTCTGGGCACCCATTCTTCCCGTGTTCAATGCAATGTCGGCAATCACCCTGTGGACCTCCACCGTTATGGTAGAAGGCCAACCCATGACCAATCGCATCACACTGGAGATCGTCGTCTTTGTCGTGCTGGTTCTGGGCGTCACCGTCTATGCAGCCCGCAAATTGCCAGCGCTGGTGGAGTTGGTCTTGCGATCGCGCAGGGATGTTTCGGCGGGTACGCGGTATACCGTCAGCACCCTGCTGAATTACATCATTCTCGGCGGCGGTATTCTCTTTGCACTTTCCAGGCTGGGCCTGGACTGGTCGAAATTACAGTGGCTGGTAGCCGCACTGGGTGTGGGTATCGGCTTCGGCTTACAGGAGGTCGTTGCCAATTTTATTTGCGGGCTGATCATCCTGTTCGAGCGGCCGATCAGTGTGGGCGATATTATAACGGTGGGTGACCAGGATGGCGTCGTCACCAAGATCCGCATCCGCGCGACAACGATACGCGACTGGGACAACAAGGAACTGCTGATACCGAACAAGGAGATCATCACCGGCCGCCTGCTCAACTGGTCGCTCACCGATACGCGACTTCGACTGACACTACCAGTGGGCGTTGCCTATGGCAGCGATGCCGTGCTGGCACTCAAGATACTCGCGGATACGGTTGCCGATGATGACCGGATTCTTGCAGACCCGGCCCCATCGATTATTTTCAGTGATTTCGGCGAGAGTTCCCTGAACATGGTCTGTCGCTTCTATATCGATAATGTCGACAATATGTGGCCCGTGAAGACGGCGCTGCACCTGGAAATCTATCGACGTTTTGAGGAGGCCGGCATCGTTATCTCCTTCCCACAACACGATGTACACCTGGACAGCGAAAAGCCATTGCGCATCTCTCTCGACCCGGGGCCTGCAACCTAGAGAAGACAGAGGGTTTTGTATGTATGAAACGCTGGCGGTGCTTGCACTGTTTGTGCTGCTTTACAGTTCGGTGGCCGGCGCAGTTGAGCGCACATGGATCAGCGGCCCCATTGTATTTACCTGTTTCGGGCTGCTGATCGGTCCGGTGGGTTTCGATCTGCTTGCGTGGGATACAGACAAGGAGCTGATTCGCAGCCTGGCGGAAGTGACGCTGGCGATTGTGCTGTTCACTGACGCAGCCGGCGCAAACCTGGGGGTGCTTAAGCGGTACAGCGGTATCCCGGCAAAGTTACTGTTGATCGGTTTGCCTCTGACTGTTCTTCTGGGCTTCGGCGCTGGGGTTTTACTCATCGATGGCTTGCCCCTGTTCGCACTAGCCGTGTTGGCCGCGACGCTGGCTCCGACCGACGCAGCCCTGGGCAAGGCGGTCATCACGAACGACGCCGTTTCAGACGAAATCCGTCAGAGTCTCAACGTGGAAAGCGGCCTGAATGACGGAATCTGTGTGCCTGTTTTGCTCCTGTTCCTGGCATTGGCACTGGACAAGGCCGGTGATAGTGGTCCCTTTACTCTGGCGGTCCGGTTGGTTCTCGAAGAAATCGGTATTGGACTGGCTGTCGGCCTGCTGCTTACTTTCGTAGCCGTAAGGCTTTTAAAGTTTGCCCTGCGCATGAAATGGCTCACACACACCTGGATGCAAGTTCCGATAATTGCACTCGCGTTAAGCTGTTTTGCAGTTGCCCAGTTCCTCGGCGGCAGTGGTTTTATCGCAGCCTTCAGCGGCGGCCTGCTGATGGCGTTCATGGACACGCATCTTTCGCGGCAAGTGAAAGAAAATTTGCTGCTCGCTTCAGAAGGTACAGGCGATACCCTGGCGCTGATCACTTGGGTGATTTTTGGCTCGGCAGTTGTCGGGCAGGCGATCGGACATTTTAGCTGGTCTATCCTGCTTTACTCCGTTCTGAGCCTCACAGTTATTCGCATGTTGCCGGTGTACCTCTGCCTGGCTCGCAGCGGTATCGATACCGAGGGGAAACTGTTCATTGGCTGGTTTGGTCCACGTGGACTGGCAAGTATTGTATTTACAATTATGGTGGTGAACAGCGGTTTACCGGGCAGCGGATTAATCGCGATGACTGTGGTATGTACTATAGTGCTTAGTATTATTGGCCACGGTATGACGGCTAACCCATGGGCAAAAGCTTACGGGAAGCGTCGCCCACTGGTCGCGAACAGTTAAATCAACGGATCAATTTCCGTCAATACGCTTTTCGATGAGAGACTGTACCTATGAACACGAATAAACCCGCTGCACAGGGCACGCGCCCGATTGACGATCCAAATGTGGAACCGTACACCAATCCTCATGAGAAACCTCAAAAGGATCCAAACACCGATCCATTCACAGATTCACATCCGGATAAAAAGGGGAACGGGGATCCCAATCTGGAACCCTATGAGAATCCGGATCCCGAGCCTGAAGTCGACCCTAATCTCGACCCGTACACGAACCCTGAAGCCTAGGGGTGTTCAATATTCTTCTTCTGGATAAACCCAATCCGGCTAACCCAAGTCCAAGCAGTGCAAACGAAACTGGCTCAGGCACCCGGGATGAACTCCTGTCGTCAAAGGTCAGCTGAAAGGACGAGCCGTCATTGAACGAGAGTCCATACCAGTTGAACATCAGGGAATCACTCGTATAGGTAAAACGTGAGTCATTCCAGGCGGCCAGATTGGTCGTCACATCAAAATCGAATAGCGGCGAATCTATATTGCTGATGACCAGCCCGTTAAAGGCTCCCCAGCTCCAGGTATCTGAACGGTTAAAATCGACAAATATCGACAGGTTATCCACGTTGACAGAATAATAGGGCGCCACGTACACCAGATCCCCCGGGCCATCCTGTACCAGTACATTGGTTGGCGTATAGATCTCAGAACCGAGAGTGGACCAATTGTGCGCGACGCGAACGGTGTCGCCAACCAGTCCGGCATTGGCAGTGCCTGCACCCAGAAAAATGAGTATGCACGCGAGAGCTCTTTTCATTGTTTTTTCCCTGTAACAGTTTTGGATCGACACTTAGGCATGCAGGTATTGCGCCAACGCACCATCCTATTGATTCTTATACATTATTCAAATACGGCGAAAGCAGTCTGTAAAATATGTCGACACTCGGCTGTGGTTTTCCTGCAGCCGTGAAATTGCGTATGCTATCCACTCAGCCCAACACAGAATAATAATGCAGATTCTCGTTACCGCGGCCATCCTGTTGGCCCCTGCCCTGCTCATCTGGCTGGCGCATCACCAGCGCTGGGCCGCTCGCATTGGCGTCATTGTCCTTTGTTACATGCTGGGGCTGATCCTCGGGAATACGGGTGTAATACCCCCACAGGCGCACGCGGTGCAGCAGGGGCTGTCGGAAGTCACCATCGCGCTGGCCCTGCCCCTGTTGTTGTTCACGCTGGATATACGGCAATGGTCCCGTGTGGCGGGCAAGGCACTCTTGTCCATGGTCCTTGCCAATATCGTGGTGTTCAGCCTGGCCGTCGTGCTGTATTTCGCGTACCGGGACGCCGACCCGGGGAGAGCGGCCAACCTCGCTGCCATGTCAGTGGGTGTCTACACCGGCGGTACGCCCAACCTCGCCGCTATCCGGACCGGGCTGGACATTCCCAATGCGCAATACCTGGTGTTTCACAGCATGGATACGCTGGTCGGTACGGTCTATTTCCTGCTGATGCTGACCGTGGGTGTGCCCCTGTTCCGGGCCCTGCTACCGGGTAGCAGGCCGACCGCATCAGCGCAGCAGAATGTGGAAGCGGTCGACGAGGATGATTACCGACCCCTGCTGCTGCGGGCGAACGCAAGCCAGGTGGCCTCGGCTTTACTGCTTGGCGCGGTGGTGGTTGGCGCTGCCCTGGGCCTGTCGCAACTGCTGGCGACGGATGGCGAGCGCAACAGCGCCGTGCTCATCGTCGCCCTTACCACGCTGGGTATCGCGCTGTCGCTGCACCGCCGGGTGCGCGGGCTGGCGCTGTCCTATCGCCTTGGCATGTACCTTATTTACGTGTTTTGCATCGCCGTGTCGTCCATGGTGAGCTTCGATGAACTGCTACAGATCGACGGCACGGTCGCGGTATTCCTGCTGGTGACAGTCTTTGCCGGGCTGCTGCTGCACGCACTGCTGTGCCGACTGACCGGGGTAGACAGCGACACCTTCATGGTAACCTCTGTTGCTGCCGTCGGCAGTCCGCCCTTCGTGCCCCTGATGGCCAGGGCACTCAATAATCCGGGTGCTATTCTCCCGGGAATGACCACCGGCGTAATCGGCTACGCCCTGGGCAGCTACCTCGGTATCAGCCTGGGCCTGTACCTGCGCAGCCTGTGAACCAAAACCTGGGAGAGAACCCGATGCACAAACCAATGCCAGAGCAGGGTGCCGCGAGCAAGGATATCCTGAAGCAGTTGGAGGCCTTCAAGGAACGCGACCCGCGCTACAAGGAGGGCAAGGTATGGAGCCTGGTGTATTACCTCAACGAGGAACACTCTGGGTTTCTCAAGGATGCCTACCACCTGTTCGCGTCCGAGAACGGTTTGAACCCGGGCGCGTTCAAGAGCCTGAAGAAAATCGAATCGGAAGTGATCAGCGCCACCGCGGATATTCTCCACGGCACGGAGGAGGTGTGCGGCGTGGTGACTTCCGGCGGCACCGAGAGCTGCCTGATGGCCGTGAAGACCTACCGCGATATGGCGCGGGACCAGCGCCGGGTGAAAAAGCCAGAGATGGTGATACCCGAAACCGCCCACGTGGCCTGGTTCAAGGCCTCGGAGTATTTCGGCGTGAAGATCCGCCTCGTACCCCTGAAAGCGGATTTCACCCCGGATCTCGACAAACTGCGCAAGTTGATCAACCGCAATACCGTGATGATACTCGGCAGCGCACCGGAATACCCCCACGGCACCATTGACCCCATCGAGGCGATGGGCGAGATCGCCCAGTCCAGGGGCATTCCCCTGCATGTGGATGCCTGCGTGGGCGGTTTCATCCTGCCGTTCATGGAGATGAACGGGGAAAACCTGCCGCTCTGGGACTACCGCGTGCCCGGGGTGACGTCCATCTCCGCCGACATTCACAAGTACGGCTACGCCGCAAAGGGCGCCTCTACGATCACTTATCGCAACCTGGATTACCTGCGCTACCAGATGTTCGTGTACCAGAACTGGCCCGGCGGCGTGTTTGCATCCTCGGCGCTGCTGGGCACGAGACCAGGGGGTGGTTACGCGGCGGCATGGGGGGCGCTGCAATATTTCGGCAAGGCCGGCTACCGCAAATTGGCGGAGGACACGCTGGCGGCGGTGAGCCAGCTCAAGGCGGGCATCGAGGGTATCCCCGAGCTAGAGATAATGGGCAACCCGCAGGGGCCGTTATTTTCCTTTCGCTCCCGGGATGCGAACCTCAATATTTACGCGGTGGGCGACCAGATGGACGCGCGCGGCTGGCAGGTCAACCGCAATCAGTACCCGCCGGGATTGCACGCCATGGTCACCGCGCAGCACCTGGCCGTGGTCGATGCCTACCTGGCAGACCTGCGCGACGCTGTCGCTGCCGTGAAGGCGGACCCGGAACTGGCAAAAAAGGGAGGTGCCGCCACCTACGGCATGCTCGCCCATGTGCCCCTGAGGGGCATGGTCAAGAAGAAGGTACTGGAGATGTACTCGGAGCAGTACCGCGCAGGGGGCGCGGAGCTGGATATCGCCGGGGGTGCGGATGAGGGCATCGGTGGCGGCGCACCCGGCCTGCTGGACCGCATCGTACACTGGTATGTGCAGCGCCGGTCCCGGCAATAGCGCACGGCGCCTGTCGCAGGGATCAGGGGGGCATCTGTTGCGAGTTGATCGGCGGGCGCTTTGCCCGCAGGGCAATCACCATGACCAGTGCCGGAAACAGCAGTGAGATATACAGGCTCGCGTCGTAGGATCCCAGCCACTCCCTGGAGGTGGCCAGCGCGTAGGGGCCAATGGCGCTGCCGATGACCATCGCACTCATCAGCTTCCCTGAGAGTTCGCCCAGGTGCTTGCGGCCGAAGTAATTGGGTATCGCGACGTTGGCAATAGGGCCGAAAAGCCCGCTGCTGAAACCCATGCCCACGATCCCCAACCAGTAACCGAGTGTAGAATCCAGGTGCGCAAACGCCGCATAGGCGATGATCTGGCCACTCGCCATCGCCATGACCAACCACTTCATATCCACCCTGTCCGCAAGGTAGCCCACCACAAGCCCAAGCGCAGTGCCGATCAGCGTTTGCGGGATAAAGATCGCCAGCGCAGCCTCCTTGCTCAATCCCTGTGAGGCGCCCAGATCGACGATATGAAACGTAATCCCGGTCACCACCATCCCGTGCACGCTCAACACCAGCGTCACGGCCCAGAACGCAGCGGTTCGTTTGGCATAGGCCCAGTCGTAACAACGCTCTGCAATCGTGGGGATATCGCTTTCATCTCCCCCCGGTACCTCGCCATCCATCAGCAGGCCACACTCTTCCGGGTTGTCGCGAAAGAACAGGTACCCAATACCTGCCATGATCGTGGCGGTGACAATGCCCATACCCCACCACAGTTCGCGCCAGCCCCATTGATCCACACCAGCGCTTAGTACCGTAGGGGCCAGGCCAAATCCCAGCGCGATCGCGACACCGGATATACCTCCCACCAGGCCGCGGCGTTTATCAAACCACTTGGCGAGCATATTGCGGCTCGTGACCGTCACCATACCCTGCCCGGCAAATCGCAACGCGAAAAAGCCTGCGCCCATCACCACCACCGCGAGCCATGCCTGCCCCCACTCCGACAGCGCAGCCTTTACCGGCAGATGAATAAAACTCAAGCCCATCAGCGTAAGCCCCAGCCCGATACACGAGTAAACCATCAGGCGCCGCGCGCCGTGGCGGTCATACAGCTTCCCGCCATACGGCATCAGCAGGCCGCTGGCCAGGGTTCCCCAGAAATAGGCTTGCGCCAATTGACTGCGTGTCAGTCCTGTAGCCGCAATCAACGATTCGGTGAAGGCGCTCACACCAATCGTTTGCCCGGGAATGCTTACCAGCATGCCCAGGGTGCTGAACACCAGTACGCCCCATCCGTAGAAGAACGGCAGGCGTTTGGGCGAGAACGGTGTGTGGGGATCGAAAAGCGACATGGGTGGGATATTACAGGCTTTGGGTGGTTATTTTGCTGGAAACTGTATCAATATTGGGTGTAATTCACCCTGGACCCGAATCGAGCGGACCTATGCCTCGAGACGGCAGTAAATGGAATAGTTACTCGTGAAGGAGAACCAAAAGGATTGGCTAAATTTTATTCACTGTGCATCGCCAACTTACCCTATAATCGCAAGGTTTTGGAGGATTGGCGATTTCTGGCACGATGCCGGTTGCGGCAGGGTCTCCTGATTGAAATACTCTAACAAAATATTGAAGCTACCCGGAGCGATTCAGCTGGCGCCATGAACCATCATTATTCAAGTACTCTCAGGCCGAAATTGTCGAACATGCCCTCAGTTGTCACCGCCGTGTTGCTCGGCACCTGGGCATTGATCCCGGCGTCCTCTTTTGCGGCGTATCCGGATATCGACGGGGTCGGGGCCTGCCACTTCGAGAATCCCTTCGCACGCACCTCTGACTGCATCCAGTACACCGGTGATAACTGGACTGCGAGCACGGCCGAGACGGACTGTGGCACCCTGTTCAGCATTCCCTACGCCTCGGAGTTTTCGCTGGGTGGCATCTGTTCGGTACCAAATCACGTTGCGGATTGCGTCGAGGATCTCGGCACTGCGGATGAAAAAGTCAGCCTGAATAATGCCACCGACCCTGCGTTCTGTAGTTCACTGCTGGCCATTTGTAATTCGGTTCTGGACGGCGACTATTTTCCCGTCAGCGGCGGCATATGCGACACGGGGCCGCCCGTCCCCGGCTGCGACGACCTTGAACCTGAAGCCTGTGCGGCCATGGAAAGCAATGATCTTGTAGAGGTGACGCTGGAGGCCACGTATATCAGCTTCATGCCGCTGGGGGCCAATACGAGAAATACCGGGATGATTATCTTCCCCGGCGGTGCCGTTGTGCCCCAGGCCTATGCGCCGCTGGCGCAGGAACTCGCCCAAGCGGGTATTTACACTGCCGTACTGAATGGCCCCGATGCCAACGAGGTCGCCAGCGTTATCGGCGCGCCCGGCAATGCTGATATAGCAGAATGGGCACTGTCGGGTCACAGTCTGGGCGGCGTGGTAGCCGTCAAGTACATCCTCGACAATCCCGGGACAGTCGCCGGCCTTGGATTGCTCGCCAGTTTTCCGGACAGCGTGGATGACCTGAGCAGCCTGGACCTCAAGGTAGTATCCATTTTCGGCACCAATGACCTGATAGCAACCCCCGCGGAAGTGTTGGCGGCCGTTCAGCGGTTGCCGGGGGATACGCTCTTCGCGAAGATTCGCGGTGGCAACCATGCACAGTTCGGGTTTTACGGACAGACACCCACTGACGGCGAGGCGGACACCTCAGCACTGCAGCAAATGGCGCTGACCGCAGCATCGCTGGAGCACCTCGTCAACAGGATAGAGGCGGCTCAGGCTACCCCGATTGAGACAACGGGCAGGCTGGGACTGAACCAGGTGACCGTTGAAGAAGGCGCTTATAACGATTTTCTCAGTGCATCAGGCTTCGGCCAGGACGGCATTCCTGCGGACAACATCGCAGTGCAACGCACTGCCGGTCGCAACGAATTCGTCGAATCCAAGCCCGCAACGTCTGCTGGCAGTGCGCCGGAAATTCTTATCAACCAGTTCGTCAACCAGACGGGAAATGCAACGCAGTTGAGTTTTCCACCGATCTACGACGGTGAGTTGCAGGCCAAATTCCTGACGCAGGCACTCCTGAACGAGGAGCTGGGCCTGGAAGCGCAATCGCCGCAGGGTAGTTGTGCAGACGCCAATCGCGACAACCATTCCCGCACGCTGCTGTGGCTGGAAGAGGCCGAACTCCTCAGTGAGGACGACCTCGCCAAACTGGATCAGTGGCAGTGGAGTTACGCGCCGGATGTCCTGTTCCCCACCGGGCCTGAATTCATCGGCGATCCGGAATCGACTGTGAAGCTGGTGATGGATTCCTCCCAGATGACCGTGAGCGTGCAGTCCCCCTCTTTTTATGCCGACCTCGATCCCAGCAATGGCGCGGCGGCGGGACGACAGTATTGCAAGACGCTCAGCTATGAGCGCTTTTACCTGACATTCCTGGACATGATCCAGGCGACACCCTAGAGCAGCGGAATAACAATGCGAGCACTAACACACGTATCCTCACTTTCCATTCCTCGTACCATCGGCCTGTGGCTGCTGGCGAGCTGCTTTATCAGCGCCTGCAGTAATAACAGCGACAGCAACAATCCACCACAGGAGACACCGGTCACCTCGCTGGAGGTAGAGCAGGACATCGACTGGCTTAACGACGGCACCCGCGATGTCGGCTTCAGCATAGATGCCATACCATTCACGGTGCAGTCCGATTCCACGGTGAGCATTGATGTGCTCTCGGCTGGCGCTTTCAACCCCGCGATGGATGCGCAGATTTATCTCGCCCCGGATGATGGCAGTATCGAGAGCCTGGATCTGGTCTATACAAACGACGACGGGGAGGCCGGCTCGGATGGCAGCACGCTGGAGCTGGATTCCTTTCTAAGCGTTGAACTGCCAGCCGGCAACTATGTCGTTTACATCGGCGCCTGCTGCTTCAGCGCGCAGGATGCCCTGAACGGCTTTCACAGGCTCGCGGAGAGCGCCCCGGAGGCAGAACTGACACCCGGCGACGTCAATGGCAGATACCGCTTGACCATCACCGGGGATGTTGAGCTCTGAAACTGGCGACCGCAAGGCGCTGCGTTGCGGTCTGCAAGAGGCGAAGGCCCGGTAGCAACTACCAAGAGTACTGAGCGCCTGCACGGCCACCGACAGCATTTTTAATAAGTTCCGTTCTCCCCCCTGCAGAGCGCGCTGGCGACTTGGTCTCCCGGTAGGACGTGGCGATCGCAGAGCCGGCGTCTGCTGCACAGTTCTCCCCTCCTCGGGCTGTAGTAGATGGCCCAGCGGCACCGCTCGCAGCGCCCACCGTTACAGCATCTTCACCGACTCCGCTGGCGCCCACACCATATTCTGTCGTGGTCTTATCGCCACCGCTCCTATTGCAGCTGGCATTGCCCTCAGCGTAGCTCCCAGCACTGACAGACGCTAAGGCGCCCACTACTGCGACCAGAGGGAGTAATTTTTGTCTACGAAAAATAATTGGTTCTACAGTCATTTGAATCTCCTTTAGAGACTGATTGTTTCGTTGGAAATACATCGTATTGAGAAACGCCGTATGCCGCCAACTATAAGGAATACGGCACTCGAATGCGGCCTGGATGCATCCCCCTAAAAATAATTTGAAATTAAATGCATCCAAAAGGCATCCGCAAAACGTTCCTCTAGTGAACCCGACCAAAAATCAGGAGTATGTTTTATGAAAGCATTAACAATCGGCGCAGCAATCACAGCTGTTCTCACTATTGGCGCACAAGCCTCAAGCCACCGGGAAGCACCCTATATCGGGAAAAACCCTCAGGTGGATGCCACAGATTTCTATATGTTTATGAGTTACGAACCCGGCCGGCAGGATTACGTCACACTGATCGCCAACTACATTCCTGTTCAGGCGCCTTACGGCGGGCCGAACTATTTCCCGTTGGATAGCAACGCACTGTACGAGATTCATATCGACAATGACGGAGACGCGGAAGAGGACGTGACTTTCCAGTTCCAATTCAGTGATGAGTTGCCATCCGGCGGTGTGATCCCACTAACCATTGGGGACAAGTCCGTAACCACAGTGCTGCGCAACATCGGTGCTATATCTCCAACATCAGCCGATGGATTGAACCACCGCGAAAGCTACACAATTTCACGCGTGGATGGTTCGCGCCGCAGTGGTGAGGCACAAACGGTAGTCTCAGCGCAGGATGGCTCCTCCCAGTTCGGCAAGCCCTTTGACTATTCAGGCAGGAAGACCTTTGGCGGCGAAGGCAACTATGAGAGTTACGCTCGAAGCTTTGTCACTGCAGTTGAAATTCCCGGCTGCGATCAGCAGGGCCGTGTATTCGTGGGTCAACGTCATGAGGCATTCAAGCTGGCCTTAGGTGAAGTATTCGATCTGGTCAATTTTGTGCCTGTGGAGGGCGACAGTGCGCCCGGCGCCGGTGATGGTGCCGGTTTTCCGGGTGGTATAACACAGGATGCCAGTCGCAATGCACTGGCGCGTAACAATGTCACTTCGATAGCACTGGAAGTGCATCGCGATTGTCTTGCCGGTGAGCAGGGCATTATTGGTGGATGGACCAGCGCGAGCCTGCGTCAGGCGACCATCCTCAATCCGACGCCAACTTTTGATAACCCAGAGGCTGTCGGTGGCGCCTGGACACAGGTATCGAGACTCGGCTCGCCGCTGGTGAACGAACTTGTGATTGGCTACGACATGAAAGATCGCTTTAACAGCAGCCACCCGAAAGACGACGGACAGTTTGCGGATTTCGTCACCAACCCGGTACTTCCAGCAATTCTGGACATACTGTTTCTGGACGCGGTAAACGCCACGCTGGGCACGTCTTTTGAAAACCTGGCGCCTACTAACCTGCCCCGTACGGATCTGGTGGCTGCCTTTTTGACAGGGTTCAACGGCGTCAATCAATTCACAGGCGGCGCAGTAGGTGAAATGTTGCGTCTCAATACAACCATTGCCCCCACCCCGCGTGACGCCCAGCAACCATTGGGTGTTGCAGCTGGCGATGTGGCGGGCTTTCCCAATGGGCGGCGGCCGGGTGATGACACTGTCGATATTGCATTGCGCGTAATGATGGGTGCACTCTGCCACGACCTACCACTGGGTGAAGGTGGAGCTGGCGTAAATCTGGGCTTTTGTAGTCCATCCGATGCTGTCATTGGCAATGTTGCGCTCACTGACGGCGTACCGCTGGATGCTACAGAGTTGAACAACTCTTTTCCGTACTTGCTGACCCCGTATCCAGGTTCACCGGCAAACGCGCCCCTTCCTACAACCATCGACTAATCAAGGTGAAACAAACATGAAGAACTTAATACCTGTACTACTTGGCGCAGCATTGATGGCGGGGTGTAGCGGTGGCAACAGCAATAACTCCGCTAGCACCAATCTACCCCCAGTAGATCCCCCGGTGGAACCAATGCCGCCTGCGATGCAGTCCTTTGCGGCCTTCGTCCGCACGGCTTATGCGGACGATGCAAATGCCATGCCTCGAGAGATTAATAACATACAGTTCAATCAGGATGCGGTTGATGACGACTTTTCAGACTTGCTGCAATAGACTGCTCGCCGCGGCTGCGCTGGCTTCCCTTGGCAGCAATGCCGCGGCTCATACGGTACATACGGGACCGCACTCGCAGCCCCTGAGCACGCTCAACATACCTCAGGTGGAGCAGAGTGTCGACGCACTGCTTAAACAGTATTCCCTGAGTGGGAATGATGAACTGTTGATCGCCGCACGATGGCAGCTTCCACCAGCAGAGGCTCCTAGATCTGTTCCCGAACTCCTGCAAGCGGCCTGGCTGGCGCAGGCCGAGCATGACTTCAATCGCGCACGACTTCTGCTTAAGCAGGTTCTGGCGCGGAAACCCAATAGCGGCCAGGCGTGGTTGCTGGAAGCGGCCATAGCGGATGTTGTCGGGGACAGCGCTGCAGCCCGCCATGCCTGCGGCAATGTCCTGCTGAGTGTGTCTCCGGAAGCAGCAGTTGTCTGCTTTGGGGCAATTGCAGACTCCACACCGCAAAAACGCATTGCGCTTGAGCGTATCAAAAACTTACCGCCGCCCAGCAGTGATTCTCACTTAAGAGCCTGGCGTTGGTCGGTGCACGGGGAACTGGCGCGTGATCTGGGATTCCCGGACACAGCCGAAGTCCTTTTCCTACGTGCCATCGCCATATTTCCGGCGGTGCAGACTCGAGCCACCTTGATGGACCTCTACTTCCAGCAAGAACGCTACCATGAAGCATTGGCTCTCAGTAATGAGAATGAAGCAGTGCCAGCGCTGGCGGTGCGCCGCCTACTGGCACAGCGCGGCATGGGCGAAGACATCAGTGCTGCGATAACGCAATTCGACAAGCTCTTTCAGACATGGCTCGCAGCGGCGGACTATCGCCATGCGCGAGAAATGGCCATGTTCTACATTGACTTGAAACCGCGTGTAAGTCTGGCCTTTCGTGTGGCTCAAATAAATGCCACACTGCAGAAAGAGCCTGAGGATCTCGCGTTGTTACACCGCGCTTCAATACTCCAGCAAGAGACCAGGGATAATTAGATGGCCGATCAACAGGAAGAGCTGGAAGTTCTTATTGCGCGCGCTGCAATGGCAGATCGCAGCGCATTTCACGCACTTTATGTTGCTACCGCCCCGCGGGTGTATGCCGTTCTAATGGTAATGCTACGCGATCAGGAAACGGCACAAGATGTGCTGCAGGATACCTATGTCAAGGTCTGGGGCCGCGCTGGCGAATATCATTCAGAACGTGGTGAGGTGCTATCCTGGGTCATAGCTATCGCCCGTTATCGCGCATTGGATCTTTTACGTGCTTCGAAACGGCGCACCAACTTTGAGCATCAGGCAGGCGAAACGCTGGAGTTGTCGCTGCCCACCAGCGATGCATTCTCCGAACTCACGAAAGAGTGCCTTAACCGGTTGGCTGATATCCAGCGGCGCAGCATCATTTCCTCCTTTGTCCACGGCTTCACCCACGAAGAACTTGCCGTGCGTGAAGAGACACCGATAGGGACGATCAAGAGCAGAATTCGCCGAGGCTTACAACGTCTGCGGGAGTGTTTGGAGCAATGAACTACCGAGACCCCGTCCTGATTGAACTGTTGGCTGGCGAATACGTTTTGGGGACATTGACTGGCAAGGCCCGCGCACGCTTTCTGCGTCTGTTGCGTATTCGCACAGACGTACGTGATGCGGTCTGGCGCTGGGAGTCACGCTTGGGAATTTTGTCCGCAGCAACTATGTCGGTTCCGCCGCCAAGTTCCAGTTGGGCTGTCATCGAGCGACGACTGTGGCCTGATACTGCCAAGGTCGGACTGTGGAATTCTCTGGGTCTATGGCGAGCCTGGAGTGCTCTCGCCAGCGTCGCCGTGATAGTCATGGTCATGTCACTGGCCCCACCTGCTCCTCAGTTGCCACCGGAGCCAAACTACGTGGGAGTCATCGGCGAGGGAAGTAAGCCATTGTGGCTTATAAGCGCCAATCTGGAGACTGGAGAACTCGACGCACGCGCAGTGAACGCACAGGCTGCTGAAGTGGACAAGGTATTCGAACTGTGGATGCTACCGACCTCGGGTAAACCGGTTTCTATTGGCTTACTGCCTGTTAGCGGCGGCAAACTTACCAGGGTGTTGCCACCAGGGCTGCTCGCCCTGCTAAAACAGTCCAAAGGCCTGGCTGTCAGCATTGAGCCGGAGGGCGGTTCACCCACCGGCTTGCCGACTGGACCGGTAATACACACGGCAAATATTATAGAGCTTTGAGCCAACCTCTTTGGTGTTTGTCGTGCAGACACCAATGTCCAGGACAGCTTGATCGCTTAGTATTTTTTCGTATCAGCCATCTGCTGTGCACCCATTCGGGTTTGCAGCATCTCCTCGACTTTCTCTTTGCCAAACACCGTCTCTGCCAACCTGTTCATAGGGTCTCGCTCATAACCCAGGCGGCGAACGGTGTAGTCATATTCCTGCAGCGCAACACGCTGGCCTTCGGGAACAGGCGTTGCCGCATCCAGCCAGCCCATCCAGTGATCGAGCATCGAGTAGGCATACTTTTCCAGAATATCGATATTCTCGTCATTCAACTCGGCCGTCAGGCTCTGGGTCGATGGGTTTTGCAGGGTGCGCATATAGGTGCCATGGCTCACATTCCACTGAAAATTCGGATGCCCGCGCAATGCCAGGTATTCTTCATTGATTGGCCCGTAATACTGATCCAGGTAGTCGGTATCGACCATGATGTTGCGACGCGGGGTGAGATCAAAATAAAAGAACAGCTTGGGGATAGTGCCAAAGACCATCACCCAGTGGGGAACATCAGTCTCCTGCCCCAGGAAGGCTGTCGCATTCATGTCCAGGATCGACGCTTTGCGATTGCCCAGCCAGGAATTAACCAGCCAGTCGCAACCTGGGCCAGTCCAGGCCTGCATGGAACCCTCAAACTCGCCGTTGGGTGAGGTGTAGTACTCCTTGTCGGCACAGGTGGGATGCAATGCCATGCCTGGAAAACGCTCGGCTATCCTGTTCTTTACATCGGTGAGAATGCCGTAACAGCGTTCCCAGTAACGGCTGACGTCGACATCGGGGTTCTCTGCCAGGAAGTCGTGAATGGATTTGGTATCTGTGCCCATGCGTTATCTCGCTTTGTGAATAATGGTACGACTAGTGACTACAGGCCGTAGCGTGCAAATTTATCTTCCTGTTTCCCGAATCGCGAGAACATCATACGCAGGCCGATCTTGCCGCCGCTGAGCCAGGCTATTTTTGTTCCGGATTTCGTAGCATTGAGCATACCATCGACCAGGAAGGGAGAGACAGTTTCAACATGGTCGCAGAGGACATTCATCACCCTGCGACTGTTCTGGAAATTTTCCAGATCGTCGTTGGCCTCGCGGATAACAGCCTCGGTAATGACCATGCCGGGCCTGATTTTCCCGATAATGACACCCGTGTCCTTGAACTCCTTGATCATCGCATTCGTCAGATAGTCCAGGCCGCGTTTTGTGGTGCCATAGACACCCATGCCGGGAAAATACTGGCCATCGGAGCCGCCTCCGAGCATGTTGAAGATTTTACCCTGCCCGGATTCCAGCATCCCTTTACCCGCGACCTGGCAACCATTAATGGTACCGAGGACATTGGTCATCACCATGGCCTGCACGTCTTCGCTGCTGTAATCAATGATT
>JAGRIK010000044.1 GCA_020443325.1 Halioglobus sp. | reverse complement strand
CCAACTCTGGAGCGGGTAGCGGGAATCGAACCCGCATATTCAGCTTGGAAGGCTGACGTTCTACCACTGAACTATACCCGCTACTATTTCACTCAAGACCATTCTTCAATGGCCTAGGGCAGCGGATTAATCCGGCAAGCACCTTCGACCCAATCGCAGCGCGCCATCCTCGCGCACTGTCCACAGGGCAGTGGTACCAACGCCTGCCCCTGAACCCATCTCCCGAATAGCACACCACTTACGGTTCAAACAGTCATGGTGGAGGGGGGTGGATTCGAACCACCGAAGCTCGCGCGTCAGATTTACAGTCTGATCCCTTTGGCCACTCGGGAACCCCTCCGAAAGGCGGCATATTGTCCTGATGGGCCACCCTGATGTCAACCACATATCCCAATAAAATTATTAACTTACAGGGGCGCCAATTCTGCGGGCGTCCGCCCTGGGTCACTAATGGCTGAACCGGGGAGATATTGTCGTTTTTACCCCGAATTCCCAACGCTGATCACGAATCTGAAAATGGAGCTGGCGAGAGGAATCGAACCCCCGACCGGCTGATTACAAATCAGCTGCTCTACCTACTGAGCTACGCCAGCCATGATCAGATAGGGGTGTGTTATAGCCGCCCCGTTTGAAGGTGGGGGATTGTAGTGAAAGTGGTATGGGGATGCAATCACGAGTGGGAAAATATCCGCGCTGGTAGAGTGAACACCGATATTTTTTCAAGTACCGCCTTTAGCAACCACGGGATACGTTTGGTATAGCTCCACTGACCGGGATTTTTCAACAAGCTCCGATTCCTCTACGGACTCTCCCTTCGCGATCCAGCAATTATTGCTGTCTATGTAGATGTATCGCGGCAGATAGATAGCACGCATGGCATGCTCGCGGTAAATCTGGCTCACACCCGCTGTATCCGTTGCCGCAGCGCGTGCGATCTTCAGCACATTGCGGGCCCGCGGAATGGAGATCGAATCAGGCACCACCCACGGCTTGCTAATGGTCAGCAAGTTGGAGACTGTCCTGAAAAAGTGCTCCTCACTCAATTCTTGCCTGGAAACGGGTCGGAAAAGCATGTCTATCAAGCTGCCAGATAACGATCTGGACGCGCAGGCACTGGAAACATCACCCCCGCACGCACAAAAACCCCGATGTGCTTCGAGCAAATCCTCAAAACAGCTGCGGAGCGCTCGCAGGCGACCAGATTGTTAAAGCGTGTTCAGTAACGCCGGCGGAACCATTGGTTCGCTGTCGAAGCTGCTGCCCAGCGCCAGATACAGGCCCACCCTATTCGCCAGCAGGCTGTAATACAGGTCGATGGCATCGGCCTGGCTTTGCAGCTCACGGGTCTGTAGTTGCAGCACGGACTGCATATCTGACGCGCCGGCCTGATAGCGGTCATTGGCCAGTTGTACCGCTTTTTCCAGCGAGACCACACCCCGGTTGGCATAGACCAGGCTCTGGCCCAGGTAGTACTCGTTGCCGAGGCCTGTCTCAACTTCATTAAACGCGGCTAGCACCACGCTGCCGTAGTTGGCCACGGCGGCCTGCTCCTGTGCATCGCTGATCGCGATCTGCGCAACCAGGGCGCCACCCTCGTAAATGGGGATTTGCATGCCAATCGCACCGTGGCCTATCCACGGATTGATATCGAGCAAGCCAATCAGGTTATTGCTGAAGCGCCCAACCTCCAACTGAAGTGAAAAATCCGGTAGCAAGGCGAGGCGATCAGCCTCCAGACCACGAAATGCTGCACGCACCTGCTGCTCTGCGGCCAGGACATCGGGGCGCCTCCCCAGCAGGCTTAGCGGCGCGGAGCTTTCAACGGCCGCCGGCAGCACGCTGGCGTGCGTGGCCACGGCAATTTCGGCCGCAGGGTAGCGCCCGAGCAGCAATTCGATATTGCGCCTGGCGATTGCCTGGTTATTGCGAGCACTCTCAAGCGCTGCCTGGGAACCGTCGAGGGCAGCCTGCGCCTGTATGACATCGAACTCGGAGACCTTGCCTGCCCGGTTGCGCACCTGGCTGACATTTAGCAGCTGGGTGTAAATAGTGGTTGATTGCTCGGCCAGTGCCAGCAAACGCGTTGCCTGCACGACGGCGAACCAGCTCCGGGTCGTGGTTGCGGCCAATGATTGTCGCGCAAACGCAAAATCCAGCATGGCCGCCGCGTAGTTGGATTCAGTCTCCGACTTTTGTGCCCGCAATCTGCCCCATATATCCAGCTCCCAGGACAAGATGATGTTGACCTGCTCGGACGTGTTCGTATTGGATTTATCAAAATCCCGCGTGCCGGTCGAGCCAACCTGGCCACCGATCTGGGGCAGCATTTGCGCCCCTGCGAGGTTCACACTCTGGGCGACCGCCAGCACAGTGCTGGCTGCCTGCCGCAGGTTCGGGTTGTTGGCGAGCGCCTCGGCGACGATCTGCGTCAGCTGCGGGTCGTTAAAGCTGGCCAGCCAGTCGTTGCCGACTTCGCCTGGCAAGCTGTCTGCCTGCTGCCAGCTGTCGGGAATGTGTGTCGTATCCGGCAGGGCCCGCGCCAGCACCTCGGAGCGTTCCGGGGGAGTGCTCAGGGCACAGCCACACAGCAGGAGGCTGGCCAGAGCCATGCCAACCCAGCGAGCGGAACTGATGCTGTGGCTGCTGCTGCCCATTCCTGGATTCATCCTGTTTTTCCCCTGCTAGATATCGAGCGGATACAGCCAGTTGCCCCAAGAACGGGCGCGAATCGCTATGCGTCTCAGATAGGCAAAACTGGTTTCTTCCGTGTAGATGGCGGCAATACCCTGGCCACCGATGGGAAAGAGTGATTGGTCCGGTTCATCGAACACGATCTTCACCGCAAACTGCCCCTGCGGTGCCTCAGGGGGAGGCGGCATGTGGATGTCCATATTGGCACTGGGAAGAAACTGCCCAGCGCCGCTACCTTTCCAGATATCCTGGACCTTACCCTTGAAAATCTGGCCCGGGTAAAGCTGCAGGGCCACCTCGACCTCCTGCCCCGGCTTGACGAATTTGAGGTTCTCCTGGAAATAGGTGGCCATCAGGTAGCGGTCGTCGTCGCAAATGAAGGCGGCGATAGCGCCAAAGCGAACGATACCGGCCACCATACCAGGCCGGACCTGCAGGTTCATGATCCGCCCATCCTCAGGCGCAACAATGGTTGTGTTGTCCAGATAATACTGTGCCTCCGCCAGCTTGGCCTCGGCTTCGGCGACCCCGGTGTTCACACCGTCGATCTGGGAATCATACTTGGCCCTGACGGCGACAAGCTCAGCCTCGGCTTCCCGCAATGTCGCAAGGCCGACTTTAGCCTGTGCATCGGCACGTTGAGATTCTTCTTCGGAGCCGGCCCCCTGGCCGACGAGGCCTGATGCCAGCTTTTTCTCATAGAGATCGTATTCCAACTGGGCCTGGGCCTGGGCTACTTGCTGTTCCGCCACCAGTACATCGGCCTTGAGCACCTCCACGTTCTGCTTGGCCCTTGCCAGCGCAGCCTGCATTTGCCGAACCTGGTACTCATAGGGCCTGCGATCAAAACGAATCAGCGGAGTGCCTTTTTTCACCGGCTGGTTTTGCTCGACCAATACCTCGGTAACAAGGGTGGGCTCCGGCAGGCGCGGGACCACCTGTATCGTGTACTGCACTATCGTCGCCGTGCTGCTGCTGGGCGTCATGAAACGCAGCCCGACCATGAAAATCAGCATCAGGTGAACGCCTACATAGAGCGATACCACCGCCCAGGGGATAGAGAACTTGAGCCACTTGAATTTGAAAAACACCACCCAAATCAGGATGGAATAGATAACGCATATCAGCAAACCAGCTGCCATAGGGGTGCCCTTTCCTTATTATTCGGTCGGTTTGGAGTCTGGAGCCGCAGGTGGTTCTTCGCCACGCAGACGTGCGATTTCTCTTGCGATGCTCTCGCGCTCCTCCGCTGGAAAACGGCGGATATCGATAATATCAGTGGGCTTGAATGCCCAGATGAAGGCCTGGATCCACGGCACAACAGCGAGAAAACCCGACCACCCCATCATCTTAACGGCTTCCGCGTCCGGGTGATTACGTGCAATCGCTATTTTCCCGGGCAGGCCCGCAATTAAAACTAACGCTGTGATCCCCGCTGTAATCAGGATCAGGAGCGTGACTATAGTCACGTAATCCCACATATCCAATTCGAAACCAAGCATGTGCTTTTCCCCACGAAGTATGCTGACTGCGCATGATATACCGAAGTGGATAGGGTTAGTAGGTGGTGAAGTCACAGGTATCACTCGATTCAGCTTTGCAGCGGACACCCGTGTCTACTCTCTGTCGCTGACAATGCATGGCATATTGAAGCGTTGGTATGATCCCCTCTGTCAACTACAAGCGCAGTAATCCCTACCTTTTCTTCCAAAGCCCCGTCTTCAATAAAGAAGAGTTGATACGTCAGATGAAGCCGGTACTGTCGTCGGTTGCTATGCT
>JAGRIK010000043.1 GCA_020443325.1 Halioglobus sp. | reverse complement strand
TTCGGTAGGGCATCCCAGATTGCGACCTGCTCCGGCACCTTGAACCTTGCGACGCCGTTGCCCTCGAGAAATTCCCGTAAACTTGTTAGATCAGGCTGCGCCTTATCGCGGACCACGAGGACGGCGCAGGCACGCTCGCCGGTCTTCGCGTCCGGGAGCCCCACGATGGCCGCTTCAATGATGTCCGGATGGCCCAGCAACAGGTCTTCTACTTCCTTGGGCGCAATATTCTCGCCATTGCGAATGATGATGTCCTTGATGCGGCCGGAAATAACGAGGTAGTTGTCATCGATCCAGTACCCCAGGTCGCCAGTGCGGTAATAGCCCTCGGCATCGAAGACTGTGGCTTCATCCTCGGAGTGAACATAGCCCGCCAGCATTTGCGGGCCGCGTGCGAGAACTTCTCCCGTTTCTGACGTCGCACCGTTCGCATCCACCAGTTTGATCTCGGCGATTCCCGCTTGCCCGTCGGTGTCGGCGGCGTGAGTGATGTCGCCGCCCGTGGTGACGCCAACCGTCGTGACCGGAACCTCTGTGGAGCCGTATACCCGGGTGACCACTGCTTGCTCGAAATAGTCTGCTGCCTCGCGAATCAGCGACGGTGGAACAGATGCGCCCCCGCAGACGAAGAGCTTGAGGTTCGGCAGTCGTGTTTGTGCCCGTTTCGCCGCGGCCAGCGTCTGCACCAGGAAGGGGGTGGCGCCGGCGAAATGGGTGCATTGCTCGGCGACCAGAGTGGCCACGGCCGCCTCAGCGTCCCAGGACTCCATCAGTACGGCGGTTGTTCCCAGCAGCAACGGGCACTCGAAGGCGTAGATTGAGCCGCCAATGTGGCTGATCGGCGATGCCACGAGAAATTTATCGCCGGGCTCCACCAGCCAGTGCATCCCTATCTGGCGGATAAGCGCATGGATGGAGTTGTGGGTGTGCATAACGCCTTTCGGGCTGCCGGTGGTGCCGGAGGTGTACATAATCATGCGCACAGCGTCTGGCTCTGGCGGTACCAGCGTGTGTGACTCGAGACTCTCCAGCAGGGATTCATAGGCGATGTGTTGATTGCCGCCGCCGCGCACCACGACGATCTGCGGCGGCGCATCGAGTTGTTGGGCGACGTGGGATAGCATGCCTGCGGTGTTGTGCCCCCGAAAGTGCTCCGGGATGAAGATCATCCGACAGTCGATATCCTTGAGCATAAAGCACAGCTCGTGCTCGCGCAGAGAGGGCAGAACCGGGTGGGCGACCATGCCCGCAAGGGTGGCGGCGAGATAGATAACGGCGGCTTCGTGCCAGTTGGGCAACATAAACGACACAACGCTGCCGCTCGGAAACCGCGCCGCCATGACCTGCGCCAGGGTAGAGGCCTGTGAGTGGAGGCTGTGGGCGGTCAGGCGCACCTCACCATCGATGATGAGCACGCGCTCCGGATCAGCCAGGGAGGCCTGCGCCAGCGCCTCGGCGAGGGTTTCGCGCACCCAGAAGCCCTGGGAATAGGCGGCTTTTGCGCGGTTCTCGTCCCACCGCAGTGACCTGCCCGCTATATCTCGACGCTGATTGCTCAATGTAGACACCCTGAATTTGTTATATAATCAACAACGGTGATTATAAATTACTTCACCTCGGTTTGCGATCACGCTAAAGTGTCGCTTCTCGTCACATAAAATCAAGGGAGCCTGGCGATGCAGGTGGCAATTATAACGGGCGCGGGGAGTGGCATAGGGCTGGCTACCGCCAAACAACTGCACGGCATGGGTATGGCAATCGTGGGTGTTGGCCGTGACGAAGGCAAGCTCGCTACGCTTGTGCGTGAAATCAACGATATCGAGAGGGTGGCCACCCTGTCTGTTGATCTCACCACCGATGAAGCGCCCCAGGCGATCGTCAATCTGGCCATGGAGCGCTTCGGGCGGATAGATTTTCTGGTCAACAATGCCGGTATTGGCAGCCCGAAACCCTTGCACGAAACGGATGACGAAACCCTCGATCATTTTCTGGGCATTATGTTGCGCGCGCCGTTTCGCCTGGCGCGGGATGTGATCGTCCATATGCAGCCCGGCTCGGCCATTGTTAACGTCACGTCTACCTATGCCGTTGTCGGTGGGCGGCGCGGCGGTGCGTATTCTGCTGCCAAGGGCGGCCTGACGGCACTGACGCTGCATATGGCCTGCGAATATGGCGCCAGCGGTATACGTTCAAATTGTGTTGCGCCAGGCGTGACGATGACGGAAATGGTGCGTGCGCGCCTGGACGACCCGGCGTTCCGGCGCATGAACGTAGAGATGACGCCATCCCCCCGCCTCGGTGAGGTTGACGATATTGCCAGTACGATTGCATTCCTGTGCTCGCCGGGCGCTGCCTATATCAACGGGCAGACCATTGTAGTGGATGGCGGTTGGTCGTCGACGAAATACCTCTCACCCGAAGCACTGAATGCCGAATGGGTGCAAAAACCATAGGCCTGAACACCAGGAGTGGACATGACACAGAATCTCTTACAGCTTGATGGCCGCATTGTCATCGTGGCCGGCGCCGGTGGTGGCGGCCTGGGAACGACCGTCACCCGTATGGCGGCGACTGCGGGTGCCACTGTTATTGGCGTCAGCCGAGGACAGGACAATCTCGACCAGCATCTGGGACCCATGGTGGCCGAGGGGCTCTCCGTTATTCCCGTGGTCGCGGATGTGGAAACGGCCGAGGGCGTGGCTGCAGTGATGGAAGTCGCCGCGCAGACAAAGGGCGATCTGCATGGCCTGGTTACAATAGTGGGCGGTGGGCCACCTGCAAGTTGGGCGCCCTCCACCAAAGTGTCGCGGCCGGTGTGGGATGCCCTTTTTTCGACCAACCTCGATTCCATGTTCTTTATCAGCCAGGCGGTGGCGGCGCGCTTGAAGGAGCAGGGGCGGGCGGGGTCCCTGGTCGCGATCTCCTCGATCACCGGCGTCGGCAACATGCCGTTTAACGTCGGCTATGGTGCGGCCAAAGCCGCTGTACTGTCGGTGGTGCGCACCATGGCGCTGGAGCTGGCCAGCAGCAATATTCGCGTCAACGCCGTCGCGCCTGGTGCCATGTCCAGCCCTGCCTCCCTGCTGCCGCCTAACCCGGAAATCGAGAGCAAGGCGATTCCCATGGCGCGCAAGGGCGACATGCACGAAATCGCGGGCACTGTGCTGTTCCTGCTGTCGGATATCGCAGGCTATATGACAGGGCAATGCCTGGTGGCGGACGGCGGTGTGAGCCTGAAGTGGTCGCATCTCGCCGAGGACAACACGCCGTTACTGGTCACCAATGAGGACTTTCTCAAGGTGATGAAGGGTGAATGAGTGGCGCGATAGGCAGCCCTCGTTTACGGCACCCTACCAGTCTGGCTGGCGAGTAACTACTGCTGTGCCGCTGATGCCGCACACCGACAAGATGGAGAATAGCTGAATGCCGCTGCAACAGGGACGCTACGCGTTTGCGGGAGAGGCCACTCTTGCCGAGGGCTGGACACTGGAGCGGCTCACACCGCCGAGCCGCCTGTTTGGTGCCAACGGCTTGCGTACCGGTCCGGACGGGCGTATCTATGTTGCGCAGGTGTCGGGCAGCCAGATCAGCGCGATCGATCCGGCAAGTGGCGCCATCGAAACGATCAGCCCGAAAGGTGGCGATATCGTGGCGCCTGACGACCTCGTCTTCGACCCCGATGGCAACCTCTATGCCACGGAAATCACGGAAGGGCGTGTCAGCGTGCAGGCGCCCAATGGTCGTACCCGGGTTGTTTACGGTGATATGCCCTGTGCCAATCCCATTACCTTTCATCAGGGCCGGTTGTTTGCCGGCGAGTGCCGCACGGGCGGTCGTATTCTGGAACTCGATCTCAACGGCGGAGCACCGCGTGTGCTGCTGCAGGATGTGCCGATGCCCAATGCGATGGAAGTGGGGCCAGACGGCATGCTTTACATACCGATCATGGGCACCAATGAAATCTGGCGTATCAGCCTTGAGGGTGGTACTCCGGAAGTGGTGGCAGCTGATCTTGGCGTGCCCGATGCGGTCAAGTTCGATGCAGATGGATATCTGGTATCGACACAGGTGGCGAGCGGGCAGGTGCTGCGTATTGATCCGCGCAGCGGTGAGCGCACCGTGTTGGCCACCATCGCTCCCGGCCTGGACAACCTGACATTCGTCGAAGACCGCCTGTTCGTCTCGAGCATATCCGGGCAGATCAATGAAATCCTGGGCGACGGCCAGGTCCGTTCGCTGGTGCCCGATGGTTTCAACTGGCCGCTGGATTTGGCGATGGACGACGACGGTGTGCTCTTTGTGATGGATGGCCCCTACAGTTATACCCTGCGACCCGGTGGTACACCGCAGGTCGCCGGTATGCTGTTCAGTCCGGGGAATCCGGGTTATGCCCGGGGTGTGGCGGCGGTGGGGCCTGGAGAAATTATTGTCACAACAGCCAACGGCGCGGTCGCACGGTTTCGCCCCGGACAACAGGAGAGCGAGGAACTGGCCAGCGGTTTTGACCAGCTCTACGGCGTGGCATTGGCACCCGGCGGCGCAGTGGTGTTTGCAGAGCTGGGCACGGGGCGTGTGCTTTGTGTAAACGCCGGCACAGTGGAGGTGTTGGCCGATGGCCTGTGCGAACCCATGGGGGTCGCGATTGACACGGATGGCAGCTGCCTCATTTCCGAGAGCGGCGCGGGCAGGGTGGTGAAGATTGTCCGCGGCGGAATCGAGACCGTGTTGGACGGGCTGCAAAGGCCGCAGGGCATTCTGCTGCGGGATGGCCTGCTGTACACGGTTGATGTCGGTGCCAAAGCCGTTATTGAGTACGACATGACGAGCGGGGCGCGCCGGACACTTGCATCCCGCTTGCCCGTTGGTGCTCCGGCGGGTGTGGTGCCTAAATTTCTCGGGGCCATCGGCGAAATGTCCGGGCCTATGGGGCCTTTCGCCGGTATCACCGCCGGCGCCGACGGCACACTGTTTCTATCAGCCGATGCGGAGGGCAGCGTGCTGGCTCTGCGCCGGGATCGGTAAAACCTATTTCGAACAGGTTCATCAGACAGGAGAACATCATGAAGGAAAAGACGAAAAAGAGCGCCACTCTGGATTGCTCGGATATCGATGCGTATCTGGGTAAACCGATTGCGCCTGCCCGTATGAAGGAGCCTTTACACAACAATGATTTTCGGCGTTGGGTGCAGGCGATGCATTACCCCAATCTGCTGCACTACGACCACGACTTCGCCGCAGAGGGGCGTTACGGTCGTCTTGTGGCACCCCAGTCCTTTGCGGTGGCCACGGACGACGGACACGGCGCCGGGCCGGCCTGCGTTGGTTTTATTCCTGATTCGCACCTTATTTTTGGCGGTGATGAATGGTGGTTTTATGGGCCGCGTATTTTTGGGGGCGATGAAATCACCAATGAAAAAATTCCATTTGACTATGTGATCAAGGATACCTCGTTCGCTGGACCGACCTGTTTTCAGCGCGGCGACAACAATTACTATAACCAGAATGGCGACTTCATCGCGAAACAACGCTCGACCTCGATTCGATATCGTCGCGATCTCGCCGTTGAGATGGGTTCGAACGCCGCGACTGAAGACCCCGAGTGGACAGATGCAG
>JAGRIK010000005.1 GCA_020443325.1 Halioglobus sp. | reverse complement strand
CCAGGCTCGCCAACTGCGTCCTGCCCGTTGGGCTGCAGGCGGCTAAATCAATAAACGGAATCTAAGCATGTAGAGCCGAAGGCAGAGTACTGGCGGACGCGGGTTCAACTCCCGCCGCCTCCACCAAATACCCAACCAACAACATCCTTTAACGTCCATAACGCCCTGTAAATCAGGGCTTTTTTGTTTATACTTGGTCCAGAGTTGTCCAGCATCATCCGGCAGCATACCCCCAATTTAGGGGGTAGATACGGGGGCATATCGGATACCCCCAGAGCTGATACCCCCAAATTGCACGGGAGGCGGGCCATGCCACTGACTGCAACCGAGGTGAAGGAAGCGAAACCCCTTGAGAAGCCCCGCAAGCTGGCGGACGGGGGCGGCCTGTACCTGCTCCTCCAGCCCAACGGGGCGAAGTACTGGCGCTACAAGTACCGTTTCGGGGGCAAGGAAAAGACCCTGGCGCTGGGGGTGTACCCCGAGGTATCGCTAAAAGCCGCCCGGCAGACCCACCAGAAGGCCCGTGACCAGTTGGCCAACGGTATCGACCCTGGCGAAGTGCGGAAGGTGGAGAAACTGACCCGGCACCTGGCAGCCGCTGAGAGCTTCGAGGCGGTGGCGCGGGAGTGGTTTGCCGCCAAGATGATCGACAAGTCAGAGAGCCACCGAAAACGCACCCTGAGCGCACTTGAGAAAGACCTATTCCCGGCACTGGGTAACCGCCCTATCGCCGCCATAACCGCTCCTGAGCTGCTGGCGACGCTAAGGCGGATAGAGTCACGCGGCGCGGTGGAATCTGCCCACAGGACCAAACAGACCGCCGGGCAGGTGTTCCGCTATGCCGTATCCACCGGCAGGGCTGAACGCGACCCATCTGGCGACCTGAAAGGGGCGCTTCGGAACGCAAAGAAAAGGCACCACCCTGCCATTATCGACCCTGCCGAACTGGGGCACCTGCTGATCGCCATGGAGAGTTTTACCGGCACACCTGTAGTGAAAACTGCCCTGCTGCTGTCCCCCCTGCTGTTCCAACGCCCCGGCGAGATTCGGGCCATGGAATGGACGGAAGTCAACTGGGAGGAAAGCCGCTGGGAGATCCCAGCCGAGAAGATGAAAATGCGACAGCCGCACATTGTCCCGCTTTGCAAACAGGCGCTGGCGCTGCTGGAGGAAATGCACCGCCTGACCGGGCGCGGGAAGTACGTTTTCCCCAGTGCCAGAGGTGCCAGCCGCTGCATGTCCGAAAACGGTGTGCGCACAGCCCTGCGCACGCTGGGCTACGATAACGAGACCATAACCCCACACGGATTTCGCGCAACGGCCCGCACCCTACTGGACGAAGTGCTGGGATATCGTGTGGACTGGATTGAGCATCAGTTGGCCCACGCTGTGAGGGACGCCAACGGGCGAGCATACAACCGCACCAGCCACCTGAAGGACCGGACAAAGATGATGCAAGGCTGGGCGGAGTACCTTGATAATCTGAAGGCTCAGGCTAGAGCGGGGAATGTGATTGCCGCGAAGTTTGGAAAGTGAGCTACAGCCTGCAGTCTGTACAGAACATACGAATACCTCTGCGATAACTGGCGCAAATCGTTCAAGGCTGAACTGAAGAATTTCCCGCACGGGAACACCGCGGGACAAATCTGTGCAGAGCTTTCCGTTCCCTGAACATTCCGAGCCTGGCGGGCTCTCTCCGGTCATTTCCACCGCTCAACTACCCCCAATTGAGTCGCCAAAATTACTTCCAAATATCGCGGGAACAAAGCCAAATAGTCTTAGCTGGACTGCGCTGGAAAAATAGCCAATGTTCATTAACAGCCGAAGGGGGCAAAGAACATGGCACAAAGTCCAGACTCATCAAATAAGCTTATCCGCCTGCCACAGGTGCAGGAGATCGTTCCCTACAGCCGTAGCACTATTTACGCACTTATTGCGCGGGGCGAATTTCCCGCGCCGGTGAAACTTGCAGGAGGACGTGCAAGTGCGTGGGTGCTTGCTGAAGTGCTCGATCATGCTGCAGAGCGCATTTCTGAACGGCAGCCGGCATAGGGGGACCGAGCGTGAAGAAGAATCACAGCGCGTCGGGGGAAGGGCCGCGGTTTGCCGAGCACTCGCTGCGGAGCTTGCCCAGCAACGGAACTCCGGTGAGCGTGCCAGCTCCCGCGTTCCTTAAGCGTGGCCGTACAGTGCTCTACCGCGGCAAAACGCTGAGCGCTTGGGTGGCCCAATTCGAGGAGCAGGAAGCTACGGCCGGAGGTGCAGCATGACCCTCCTGGATCGCGTAGAAAACGCTCTGGCGCAGAAGATCCCTCCCCAACACCGCAGGCTTCTGGAATTCGTTGTCGCCCGCCCTGGGGCCTTTACGCACGAAATAGCCAAGGAATGCGGCATAGGCAACGTGCCCTGCCGCGCAGGCGAACTGAATCGCCGTACGCTCCACCAGCTTGGCATTTCCCTGGAGGGGCACCGCCAACCGGGCCACACGAACCGGTATGGTGAGCCGAACGGGGAGTATCGTTGGCAGCTACGCGAGAGATAGCGCCTTGGCCAGCAAGAAAAATCTACTCCCTTTCGACCGCTACGGCGGAGTAGTCACAACTCAAAGGCGGCTGTTCAAGTCTCGCGCCTATCTCGGGTTGTCTGCCCAGGCGAAGGCCTTACTCCAGCTCTTGCATGTTGAATGGCGGCCAGATCGCCCTATCGGCTACGGAGTCCGCGAAGCTGAAGCGAAAATTCCCTGCTCTCGGAAAACTGCTATGCGTGCATTTCATGACCTTGTAGAACGTGGCTTTATCGTGATGGTTGACGAGAGTCTTTTCTGCTCGCGCTCGCAGTCTAAGACGCGGACGTGGCGATTGACCTGGCTTCCCTGGAATCACAACGCACCCACGAACAACTGGGAAAAATGGACACCTTCCGATGAAGGCTAAATTTTCTACCGGTGTAAATCTGCCCTCTCTGACAACACCACAGGTGTCGCTTTTACACCATTGGGATGATTCTGGAGCGTCACAGGTGTCGTTTTTGCTACCTGTAGCCGCATTATTCTAGAGGTACGCGTGTCATTTTTACACCACTCCTACATTACCACCCCCTACCACTTTAAATGGACCGTAATATGGACAATCAATTTGGATACAAAGAAGGCAGCCCCCGGCAAGCAATCGACCTGCGCCTGGACGGACTGAGCTTTGATGAAATTGGCGAGCGGCTACACGTGGATCGTGCCGAGGCGATTGCGCTGACTCAGGCTGCGCTGGCCACCCTTCCCGACGACATACTGGAGGACGAGAAAACCGAACTCTGGGCAATCAAGGCCATGGAGCGGTTGCGGCTGGATGCGCTGCAGATACCCATATGGCGCCGCGCTGAGGAGGGCGACCTCGAAGCCATCGACCGCGTCCTGGAAATCATGGACCGCCGGGCGCGCCTGTTAAACCTGTACTAGCGCCTGTGAGCTTTCAGGAGGTGAGCCATTGACCGCTTACGAAAACGCCGCCACGGCCCGCACGCGCAGCTCTAGAGCCGCCAGACACACCGACGAAAGGCTCAGGCACCAAGAGATAATCGCACGGGAATATCTCAAGGGCCGACTGCAGGCGGAAATTGCCGCCGACCTTGGCCTGTCGCTCGCTACGGTAAAGCGCGACCTGGCGAAGATGCGGGAGCGCTGGCTGGAATCGTCGCTGCGCGACTTCGATGCGCTCAAGGCTGAACAGCTCGCCAAAATCGACACCGTAGAAGCCGAGGCATGGACGATGTGGGCGCGTAGCTGTGAGCGCCAGGTGCGGACCGCCACTCAGGATATTGGGGCGTCCCGTTTCCCTGGCCTCAACAAGCGGACTGACGAAGAACAGGGCAACGGCGAGCCCCGCTACCTACAAATCGCACTCCAGTGCATAGAGCGACGCTCTAAGCTGCTGGGGCTTGACGCGCCGCAGAAGGTCGCTCAGACGGACAGCCAGGGTCACGACCCAGCGACCCCAGATCAGTACAAGAATATGAGCGACGAGGAACTGGACGCTCGATCTCGCGAGTTGCAACGTATGTTTGTGGACGACATGACTGACGAGGATATCCAGGAGATGGTGGTCTATATGACCAGGGGTCGCTTTCTAGCGGTGCTACAATAGTCCGAGGAGGGGTTATGACCGACAAACTTGTAAAATGCGAATCTGACAAGGACCCGTTGGAAGCTGAGCAGCTCGGGCTTAATGGCGAGGTGGCTTGCCTTGCGGGACCTGCTGTGTACTCGGAGGACGTTGTGGAGCACCTGGAAAAGCTCAAGAAAGAGGGTCACAGCGGGGTGCGAATGCTAAGTCAGTCTGAGATAGAACTATCCAGGAAGCACGCGAAGCAGGCGGGGGCGAGGGCGCGGGCGAACTTTAAGGCCCGGATGGCAGCCAGGGACTTAGCAAGTGGCAGGTCCAAGACCGGCGCCACGAAATCGCGGCAGAGCAGCAAACACAAGTAGATCCAGCCCATGTGGCTCATCACCGCCCGCGGCTACCTGAGCCTGCGGGCTACCACCGACCCCGACCAGATACTGGTCCAGGCCCGCCGCCAGGGCCACATAGAAGCCTTTTTCCCCGTCGCTACAGTGACCTGCCGACGAGAGCACTGGAGATGAACTAATCCATCAATTTCGAAAGCACCTTGTCGTTGCCTGGCTGACTCAAAATCTTTTTCATCAGGACAAATTCCTTACTGGAGCGTAAGTCGCGGTTAACCACATACACAGGGCTTTCGGCGCGAACATAGACTTTCTGAAGCACCTCTGGTCCCGGCTGATTACTGACCTTCACAACGGCCATATAGTTCCCAAGATACAACCGGTAATGGTTGACGCCGTCATAGGCCGTCCTGTCGGGACATAGCATACCCACCTCACCGGGATCAGCATCAAAGCGTGCTAAGGCAACCGCGTAGCGCGTGTCTGCAGATGCGCCACCTCCCGCCTCGATGAGTTCCTTAATCCGATTGGCATAGGGCCCCAACTTAACCCAGTCAAACATTCCTTGCGTTGAGTAGTGGGCGCGCCACAGGATGGAGAGGAAGAACATCAAGAGCTTGTCAGGATCACATTGGCCCAGATTCTGACCAAAGATGATTCCCATGGGACCGGTAATAGGTTTCAATCCAGGGTTCTTTATGAGGAAGCGATATCCGTAGTCGTCCCAAATGGAGAACGTGGCCTCACAGCCGACGCAAAGTATTCCAGGGTCATAGATGCCGATCGGTGACCGCTTGGGATAGGTGTCTGGCCTGTTTTCCAAGACGCGAGATGCTTGCCAGTCCTCACCTAGTAGCTCATAAAAACTGCGGGGTATGATGTGCGAGTTCGCCATCGCCTTGTCGCTGCTGCCACAGAGTTTACAAGCCATTGTCGTAGCCCCCAGTCGGCCCTACTTCCTTGCCCGGTTTATCTCCTTCTCCAGGGCTCCTCGGACCCACGCTGACACGGTTTGCCCTGATGCCTCAGCTGCATCTCGGTAACTGGCCAGCTGATCAGGAGTAACCCTAACCTTGGGCAACGTCTCGGTAGCAGGGTTCTTTGCCCGGTAACCAGCAGGCCTGCCACGCTTTTTCTTTTCTTCCTCAGTCATGGAGCCGATATTACCCCCATTTAAAAGGAGGCACAAATAAATATTGACACTATATTTATATAGAGGTACATTTAAATCATGCCATGGGGGAGCGGCAACTCCCCCGAGGCACTAACCAAAACCAGTAATTGAGGTACTGACTATGGCTAAAACCGATACTATCACTAAGCTGATCGCGCAGTTAACCGCGCTCGACATCAACCGCGTCCACGTCTGCCAGAGCAGCAAGCGTCGTACCGCTCAGGAAGCAAAAGACTTGGTGTTGTTCTCCGACCTGGACAAGGCTGACCGGGAGGCGCTGCATCGCGCCATTTGCAACAGCGCCAACCCCACAGGTTACTATTACGACGGCACCGGCGTTGCCGCAGGCATCAAGGCCCTGGAGGCGCTGCTGGTAGCGGAGCAGGCCCAGGTCCAGACGAAGCCGGCCCCGTTCAACATCCGTAACCTTCGGAACCTGGTCGCCGATGGCGCTATCTTCTCGGTGGAGTTTGTGAAGCGCAGCGACGGCCGCCTACGGAAGATGACCTGCCGCACCGGGGTCCGGCGACGCCTCCGCGGGACCGGGGCAAAATACGACGCCACGGCCCGCAACCTCCTGCCAGTATTCGACATGGAGGCCAAGGACTACCGGAGCATCCCCGTGGACGCCATTCGGCGCCTGACGGTCGGCGGCCAAACCTTTTCATTTCAGTAGAGCCCTCGGGGGTTAATCCCCCGATCTGTCCACCCGAAAGGAGTTGTCATTATGAAGAAATCGAAACCGCACACCCGACTGGCGCTGCAAAGTGCCCCCGGGGAGACCCGTCAGGCAATAACGCGCCGTTTCCCGGGCGACAAGCGGAAAACGACGCCCGACACTGCATTGATTGACCGGCAGCGTGAGGTGATATCAGTGGGCATAAACGCCCTAAGGGCCATGTGCGACCCCGCCATCATCGAGGCGGCCTCACCACAGACTGGCGAGAGCCTGGCGGCAGGTGCTCGAATCATTCTGGATAGTATGGCCGAAGCCGCAGATTCCATCGAGCGCACGACGCTGTCGCTTAATCAGCGGCGAGCTGGGTAAACTCGATTACACAGCGCCTAGGGCGGCCACCCGAAAACTCTCGCCCCTGGAGAGCTGGTGCTGTTATTTACCAGGGGCACTTAGGGGTTATAAGGAGCGTTTTGGGGGTATAAATGGGGGTATCTACAATCCTGAAAATCTATAAATATTTATATAACAGCTAGTTATATATGCTTTTCAGT
>JAGRIK010000042.1 GCA_020443325.1 Halioglobus sp. | reverse complement strand
GTTCGTGCTCCCAGGGACCCGCCAGCAGCCAGGTCTTGTTGCCGTGCCCCTGTGCGACCAGCATTTCGTAGTTGTCCAGTGCTCCCCCCCGGAACAGGTGGTCTTTCCAGCCGCTTATGGCCAGCACCGGCACCTCGACTGCCGCGAGCTTTGGCGTGACGGCCAGGCCGTCCCAGTAGCGATCATGCGTCGGGTGGTCTATCCATTCGCCCCAGAGACGAAAGGGAGAAAATTTCGGGAAGTTCATCATGCCGGTAACGACTGGCCAATTATCCACAGTGAATCGCCGTGTCTTGATACCGCCCGGATAAATGTGATCGAGATAAAAATCACCGGGAGCGACCTCCGTCGCAATGGCCACAAGGTGGGGAGGATTACCGATAGCCGCCTGGTACGCCGTGAGACCGCCATAGCTGGCCCCCTCCTGCCCGATGCGCCCATTGGAGCCGGGCTGCGCGGCAAACCACTCTACCAGGTCATAGCTGTCTGACCATTCCAGGTGCAGCGTGTCGGCAGCATAGTAGGGGTATTCACCCTCGGAATCTCCGGTGCCGCGCACGCGGCAGGTCAGCCCCTGGTAACCGTACTCTGCCCACCGCTTGATACCGTTGATAAAGAACCTTTCGAGTAGCGTGTAGGGGTTCACGTTACTGATGATGCCCGGAAATTTACCGGAGACTGCCTGCCCATTTTTTCCCGGCACTGCAAGGTAACAGGACAGGGTTACACCATCGCGCATCGCTGGACGAACCTCTTTTACTATCGCCTCGTAGTCTGCCGGCCTGTCGTAGTCCAACCATGCCTGGATATCCTCGGCGACAGCGCCTTGTGTCACTGGCGCAGTGATGAACAGCACGGCGACGTGCAGGGCGATCAGTATTTGTCTCATCATTCAGCTGCTCCAGAGTTATCGCATGCACACAACCCTGACGTTGCACCAAGAATAAGCCACTGGTTTAATCCCCCACTCATGTGTAATCAAACCAAATCAACACGGTCTCGCTTCATCATCCTTAATGAAGGCCAGCCAGTTCACTGTCAATGAGTTGAAGCTTCTCCTCACTGAAGTTTTCGGGCGCCATTATCGACAACTTTTTCAGCGAAATACCGCCTGCCAATTGCGCTACAGGGCCATTGATAACATCCGGCATGTACTTGAGTAGAATTGCCCTGGCCTGCGGGTTCAGCAGCAATAGAGCAATCGGTGTATCGAGGGAATAGCCCTCGACCTGTGGCGGCGGCTGTGGAGGATTGAATGCCCGGGTAATCGACGCGTCAATAGCATCATTAAATCGTTGCGCCAGAATCGTCTCGGGACTTCCGTGTTGAAAGCCGTGATAGCCGCCGGGTATAACTAACAATTCTGTCGGCACACCCGCATTGATCAGGCGTTGTGCGTACTCGATATCTTCATTAACAAATAAATCGACCGATCCCACTGCGATAAATGCGGGAGGTAAACCAGCCAGGTTTTTTTCCCGTGCCGGGACA
>JAGRIK010000041.1 GCA_020443325.1 Halioglobus sp. | reverse complement strand
GGGGACGGCATCCGAATCGGCATGAGTGCGGGGGGCGCCGCAATCAATATGGATGAAGGTTTTATCTGCACGCCCTTCTATCCTCCGCACCAGTTCCTCGAATCCATTATCGTCGACGAAACCGGTAAGCGCTTCATCAATGAGGACGTCTACCATGGCCGGCTGGGCAGCGCCATCCTGGACAGACCCAAGGGGCGGTACTACCTGATCATCGACAGCCGCCATTTTGAGGTGCTGAAAAAGCCGCCGATGGGCGGCTACCCGGTGGCGGGGACGGGAGACAGCATCGACGAGCTGGAGCGCGAACTCAATCTGCCGCAGGGTGCACTGGCGCAGACACTGGAGACCTACAACCACAACGCTCTCGCCGGGGAAGACCCGCAGTGCCACAAGCACGCCAGATACCTCACGCCGCTGGATCAACCGCCCTACGCCGCATTCGACCTGACCGTGGGTAACGGCGCGATTTTTGCGGTGATGACATTCGGTGGGCTGGACACCTTACCAACGGGAGAAGTGCTCTCTACCGAACACAACGTCATCCCCGGACTCTACGCCGCCGGCAGGAACAGCGCCGGCCTGCCGCGCTGCGCCGAGGGTTATTCCAGTGGCATGAGTATCGGCGATGCCACTTTTTTTGGCCGCCTGGCGGGCCAGAGCGCCGCAGCGCGCGTTTGATTCAAACCGCAGCCGTGGTGCCCTTACAGCACACCTGCTCGCGGGAACCTACTGCGACAGGTTGCCGATAGTATCCAGCACATGTTTTCTCAGCAGTAATTCCTGATCGGGAAATCGCCATTCGTAGTCGTTGAAACGAGCGACGGGTAAAAAGAACGCGTCGCGCACTTCAAATCGTATCGGGGGATCGATGTCGCCGGACAGTGCATCGCGTTCACAGCGGTACAAATGAAACCCCGTGTCAAAGACCTGCAGCAATTCACGAGGCTGCAGGCGCAAGCCCGTTTCCTCCCAGCTCTCCCGGAACGCGGTACACTGCGCGGATTCGCCCGGCTGGCTACTCCCGCCGGGCGGGCTGAGCTTGCCATTCAGGCCCTGCACGAGCAACAACCCCTCCGCCGAGACAACAAAACACCCCGCGCTCGGCGCGTTATCCGCTATACCCGTAAAAGGGCAGGACGGTGCACCATCGGCACAACCCAGCAGTAAAAGCACGACAGAAAGCAACAATGGCCACCGCGACGTCATCGGCTCACACGGCCCAAGCATGGCAACACCCCAAATCCTGTCATCGAAAACACCTGAATCCCTGTCTTTCCTGGCAGGGCGCCGCATCGCCCCAGGGCAGATTACCGCATCCTCAAGCAGGGCGTTAGCCTCCGCCTGCATTCAGGCACATTATTGCGTTTCGACCAATATCGACTATGTTGTTAGATAGCACCTGTAGCCATCGGGAAACAGTGAATACGCTGGAAACACCAGTGCAGAAGCAGTATCTCCTGTTTTTCAGGCGCTGGGACTTTATCTGTGAACCCTGGCTACATGCGGTTATACAGGAGGAACAGATTATGCCTTCCAATTCTGAAGTATCCGGCGCTGTTGGCGGTGGCGTAGCCGGTGCCGCTGTTGGCGTGGCTGTAATGGTCACAATGGGTAAGGCTGGCGTTGAACTGGGCGCAGGTATAGGCGCCGCTGGCGGCCCCCTCGGTATCGCCGTTGGCGTAGTGGTCGGTGGTGTTATCGGAGCGGGCATAGGTTGGTGGATCGGGAGCTAGCGCATCCTGGACCATACCCCTCGCAATGCATGTAGCAGCTACTAAATATCCAAGGAGGATATCCCATGAAGAAGTTTCTATTAGCGATAGCATCCGTCACCGTACTGGTGATCTCCTGGATACCGTCTGCGCTGGCTGCAGACCCGGCAGTCAAGGGTGCCCCAATTGACTTTCGTGCGTGCAACTTTCGCGACGGCAAAACCATGGCCGACCTGGAGCCGGTTCTCGTAAAGTTCAGGGAGTACGCCAACAAGAATGATTTTGACTATGCGGCGTGGGTTCTTACACCGCAGTTCCACAGCGGTATAGACTACGATATCGGCTGGCTCGGTGCCTGGCCCGACGGGGTGGCTTTCGGCGTGAGCATGGAGAAGTGGAACTCTCCGACCAATCCCCTGGTTGCGGAATTCAACGCCGTTATCGATTGCAGCCTGAGCCACGGGTTGGCTGAATCACGTCCGATCAATGCACAGGAAGGACGGCCGAAAAACGGTATAGCGATGTTCTACCAGTGCAGCCTGGCAGACGGCAAATCACTGCAGGATGCGTACCGGGCGCACCTGGAAGCCGGCCAGGTGATGAAGTCCCTGGGATCGCTGGCCGAATCCTGGTTCTACATCCCCGCCATCGGTGGCGGAAAGATAGACTTTGATTACTACCATGTCGTCGCGTTCTCCCGCTACTCTGATATGGGTGCCACGATGGAAATG
>JAGRIK010000040.1 GCA_020443325.1 Halioglobus sp. | reverse complement strand
GAGAAAAGCAACAGCGTTACTTTGAGTTTACTGTTTACTTTGGAAACCTATCAGTAAGCTCACAGATGTAACTGCACGCGGTCCTCAAAGAGGCGCAGGGAACGCCAGGCTATATCGAGGGGTACCCCGCCGGTCAAAGGCGCCAAATGCAGTGAGCCCGTTTCCTGGACGGTTTGAATGGCTTCCTCCGGGGTGAGCACGCGGTACTTCCCTTCCGACTTGAGTTCTTCAATGGTAGAGGCAAACGATTCCGCATAAGCGCGACGGTTGGGATGGTGCCAGGCGCCGTAGGCGGTGGCGTCATACATCAGGAACTGGCCAATGTCCCGCCAGCATCGTTCGGGGTCTTCGCTGATGAAGGTGGTTGAGGGTTCTCGTGGGGAAATGTAAAAACCGTGTTTGAAGCCGTATTCCTTGCAGGCTGCGGAATACGCATCTTCCAACTCTGGATCATCAATGGCCGGGCAAAAGAACAATCCAACGCGAGCAGCTCTTCGCGCGGCCAATCTGCTATTGCCGCCGATGTTTAACAGAACATATAGGGGAGATTGCGGGGCGGGATTCAACTGTACAGTACAACCATTAAATTGCACCGCTTCACCCCTCAGTGCACTGACCAGTGTGGCAAGCTTTTCATCAAATACCTTGCCGCGGCTGTTCCAGTCCACACCAAAGCACTCGTACTCACTCTCCCTGTAACCCAGGCCGCAGGTTGCGGAAAACCGTCCATTGGCTGCAAGATCCAGCAGGACAATATCCTCTGCCAACCGCAATGGATCATGCAACGGGACAAGTAGTGCACTGACGCTTATACGGACTCGTTTTGTCCTGGCGACCATCATTCCCGCGAGTTGTAACGGCGCCGACAAAAAGCCATCGGTGGTGTTATGGTGTTCAGATAAACCGATGACATCGACAGAATTTTGATCTGCCCACGCGGCCATATCCAGTGCTGCGTGGTAGCGCTCGGACGGAGTCTCATTGCATTGTGGGGCACTGCGCATATCGAAACGCAGAACGATGTTACGCATGGGTTTGATCGGGAAAATACAGGGAGGGTCTACTTCTCCTTCCCAGCCTCGAGTTTCTTTTTGGCCTCGATCCATGCACCGATAGTCACGCCCATATTGTGTGGGTTGTAGGCATCTTCCTCGTACTTGAACATCCCATTGCCCGCGTAGTGCAAAATTGTAATATTCGGTTCCTGGTAGATTTTGCCATCACCGAGGTCGGCCATACGGTTCATCACCTCGCAGATGATCCAGCCCTTGTCGACATCAATGGAATACCAGGTGACAGGAAACGCCGTCATATCGCTGGCGGGCCATTGGTTCATGGTTGCCGTTATCCATTTCAGGATATTCTCCCGTCCCCAGAAGCGCCCGTAGTGGTGTTCAAAATACGTGGCATCCTCGGTGAAACAGTTTGCCCAATCCGACCAGTTTTTCGTCTGGGCTCCCGTGAGAGCCGCCGCCTGAAACTTGTCGAATGCCTGCTCGAGTTCCTTACGTTTCCAGCGCGCCATTCAATCTCTCTCCTTTCGACACTATAACAATGGCGCAATTACCAGACTGACGATCGCCATTACGTTGATCAGAATATTCATCGATGGTCCCGAGGTGTCCTTGAAAGGATCTCCAACGGTGTCGCCCACCACAACGGCCGCGTGTGTAGCGGAACCCTTGCCCCCGAGGTTACCTTTCTCTACAAACTTCTTCGCGTTGTCCCAGGCACCCCCTGCATTGGCCATCATCAGGGCCATCAGCACACAGGCGAGCAGAGCGCCGCCGAGCATTCCTCCAAGGGAGGTCGGGCCCAGGCCGAACCCAACAACGACTGGTGCAGCCACAGCAATCGCACCCGGCAAAATCATCTTGCGCAAAGCCGCAGTCGTTGCAATGTCGACGCACTTGGCGGTGTCTGGCTTGGCGGTACCTTCCAGCAACCCGGGAATCTCGCGGAACTGGCGGCGAATCTCGTTAATCATATCGAACGCAGCCTCGCCGACGGCCGTCATGGTGATGGCGGCAATCAGGAAGGGAATCGTGCCACCGATAAACATGCCGACCAGCACCAGCGGATCAGTGAGTTCCAGGTGGAAGCCATGATTGTGTGCCTCTACAGTCTCCACAAACGCCGCAATAATTGCGAGAGCAGCAAGTGCGGCGGCGCCGATCGCGAAGCCTTTACCAATAGCTGCTGTGGTGTTGCCCACCTCGTCGAGGCCATCGGTAATCTTGCGGGTTTCCTCGCCCATACCTGCCATTTCAGCGATACCACCTGCGTTGTCTGCCACAGGTCCGTAGGCGTCAATCGCCATCGTAATACCCACAGTAGCCAACATACCAACGGCGGCAATACCAACCCCATACAGGCCTGAAAGCCCAGTGGAGATAAAGATAACTGCAGCCAGACAGAGAATGGGTAATACAACCGACTGCATACCGACAGCCAGGCCGGTGATCATGACTGTGGCAGCACCGGTTTCCCCGGATTTGGCGATTCTGCGAACTGGCGCGCCACCGGTGTAGTATTCAGTGATAAGTCCTATCGCAATACCACCCACGGCGCCGCAAATCACGGACCACCAGATGTTGGAATCCAAACCCATTGCCGCGATCAGGAACCAGGCGATAATGACAAAAATGACCGGTGCAAGCATGGTGCCTGTGCGCAGGGCGACCTCCGGTGCCGAACCGGATCTTGCGCGCACAATACCGATACCACACACTGAAGCCAGCAGACCGATGCTGGCCAGCGACAGCGGCAGGAACATCATTGCGGCCCGGGTATCCAGCGCCGAGGTTGCCGCGATAGCAATACAGGCGATCATTGCACCGCAGTAGGACTCGAATATATCGGAACCCATACCGGCAATATCACCCACGTTATCGCCCACGTTGTCTGCGATGACACCGGGGTTGCGCGGATCGTCCTCGGGGATGCCCGCTTCGATCTTACCGACCAGATCGGCACCCACATCGGCGCTTTTCGTAAAAATACCGCCGCCAACGCGAGAAAACAGCGCAACTACCGATGCGCCCATGCCAAAGCCGTGAATCGCGTGTACAGTCTCGGGATCACCACCAAAGTACCAGTAAACGCCTCCGAGGCCGACCAGGCCCAGCGAGGCAACACACAATCCCATCACCGAGCCGCCGTAAAAAGCGATGGATAATGCGAGACCCTGGCCGTGTGCGTGGGCGGCAACGGCTGTGCGGACATTGGCCTTGGTCGCTGCAAACATGCCCAGATATCCCGCGGTTGCAGACGACAGAGCACCTGCGAGGAAAGCGATTGCGGTATTTAATCCGAGTGGTGAAACAAAAATTGCCACCAGGATCACCAGGGCAAACATCGACAACATCGAGTATTCGCGACGCATAAAGACCATGGCACCCAGGTGAATCTGGTCTCCGATCTCTTTCACGGCGCCGTCGCCGTGGTTGTGGCGTGTCATGATGTGGTAGATGATGAAAGCGACACCCAGGCCGACAAGGCCGAGGATGGGAGGTAGAGCAAAGTATTCAATCATATTCTTACTCCGTGGCTTTATTATTTATACTGTGCTCTTCATGCTACCTAAATAGAGGCAACGGTGACAAGCGAAAGTAATACCCCTACTTACAGGCTATCGTTGCCCCTTGAGAGACCTAAAAATGAAGCACAGTGATGGCAGGTTTAGCGGCGCCGGCGGACGCTCGATCTACTTCCAGTGTTGGGAGCCGGAAGCGACGCCGACAGCGGTCGTTCTGGTTGCCCACGGTGCGGGAGAACACAGTGCGCGTTATCAACCGCTGGCGCAGTTTTTCACCGGGCACAACTTCGTTGTCGCCGCGCTGGATCACACCGGCCATGGCTATTCAGAGGGAATTCCAGGGCACGTCGATTCATTCGAGGACTACCTGCACGATATAACGGTGTTTCACCGGCAGATTGCAACGCGGTTTGCCGGTGTGCCCATGCTATTGCTGGGGCACAGTATGGGTGGGTTGATCGCGTGCAACTACTTGCTGCGTCATCAGGGCGAGTTTGCGGGTGCAATACTGTCTGGCCCCGCGATCAAGACAGACCTGGAGCCCGGATTTGTCCAGATGAGACTCCTGCGGTTACTGGCATCGCTGCTTCCGAGGCTGGGTATGCTGAAGCTGAATGCCGAGGGTGTGAGTCGGAATCCCGATGTCGTCAGGGACTATATCGCCGATCCGTTGGTATTCCACGGCAAAATGTCGGCGCGCATGTTGCGCGAACTCTTTGCGGGAATGCACACGGTACAGGCGGGTGCTGCAGGCATAACCCTGCCGATACTTATCCTGCATGGGGGCGCAGACGCGATGACCTCACCAGAGGGGTCACTCTTTTTACAGGATCACATTGGCTCCAGTGACAAAACCCTGAAAATCTATCCCGGCCTTTACCACGAGATTTTCAATGAGCCTGAACGCGCTGATGTGTTGGCCGACGTACTGACCTGGTGTGAGGGCAGGCTGGCGGCCTGAGGCTGCCAGCCGCGAGATGCGACTTATGGAGATCGAACAAATTTTGAACAAAGGCCCTCGCCTGCGTATAATCCCCGCCCCGCAAAACAGTGTGCGCCCGGCGCACGAGGTCGACAGTGGAATACGAGCAGCATTTTGAAGTGATCGTGATCGGAGGCGGCCATGCCGGCACCGAGGCGAGCCTTGCCGCCGCGCGTATGGGCTGTCGCACGCTGCTGCTTACCCACAGTGTCGATACGCTGGGCCAGATGTCCTGCAATCCGGCTATTGGCGGTATTGGTAAAAGCCATCTGGTGAAGGAGATTGATGCCCTGGGTGGCGCTATGGCCCGCGCCACGGATCGGGCCGGCATACAGTTTCGTGTACTGAACCGGCGCAAAGGGCCGGCAGTGAGAGCCACCCGCGCGCAGGCGGACAGGGTTCTGTATCGAAATGCCATTCGCCAGATGCTGGAGTCGCAGCCCAATTTGTCCATCTTCCAGCAGCCTGTGGATGACCTGCTGATTGAAAATGGGTGTATCGCCGGCGCGATTACCCAGATGGGGCTTGTATTTCGGGCGCCGCGGGTGGTGTTGACCAGCGGAACCTTTCTCGGCGGCAAAATCCACATCGGGTTGGAAAACAGCGCCGGTGGCCGCGCCGGGGATCCACCCTCTATCGCGTTGGCCCAGCGGCTGCGCGAACTGCCGTTCCGGGTAGAGCGCCTAAAGACGGGTACTCCGCCGCGTATCGATGCGCGCACTGTCGATTTCAGCGATCTCGAGGAGCAGTGGGGCGACACACCCGAGCCCGTTATGTCATACCTTGGCAGCAGCGCGGATCACCCCGAGCAACGCTGTTGCTGGGTGACGTACACCAATGAACGCACACACGAGATTATTCGCGGTGGACTGGACCGCTCGCCAATGTATTCGGGGGTTATAGAGGGAGTGGGCCCTCGCTACTGTCCCAGCATCGAGGATAAGATCCACCGTTTTGCCGACAAGAACTCCCACCAGGTATTTATCGAGCCCGAGGGCCTGACGACCCGCGAACTGTATCCCAATGGTATTTCGACCAGCCTGCCTTTCGATGTGCAGATAGAACTGGTGCGCTCCATCAAGGGTTTTGAGAACGCGCATATCACGCGCCCCGGCTACGCTATCGAATACGATTTCTTTGACCCGCGCGATCTCTACGCCTCCCTGGAAACCAAGGCCCTGCCAGGCCTGTACTTCGCCGGGCAGATCAACGGAACGACCGGTTATGAAGAAGCCGCCGCGCAAGGGTTGTTGGCGGGCCTGAACGCCGCCCTGGCGGTGCGCGGTGAAGAGCCCTGGTGCCCGCGCCGCGATGAGGCCTATATCGGCGTGCTGGTGGACGACCTGATTACAATGGGGACACTGGAACCCTACAGGATGTTTACTTCGCGGGCAGAGTATCGCCTGCTGTTGCGTGAGGACAACGCGGATTTGCGCCTGACGGAAAAAGGCCGGGCACTGGGCCTGGTAGACGATGTGCGATGGACCCGCTTTGAACAGAAACGCGAGGCGATTGCGCTGGAAACAGTGCGCCTGTCGACCAGCTGGGTACACCCCAACACACCGCAGGCCGACGCGTTGGCGGGCAAGCTTAACAACCCCATTGCCAGGGAGTACTCGCTGGCGGAACTGTTGAAGCGGCCGGAACTGGAGTATGCGGATCTCGCAGGGCTGGTCGGCGAGCCGACCCCCGATCCACAGGCGGCAGAGCAGGTGGAAATACAGGCCAAGTACGCCGGTTATATCGATCGGCAGAAGGAAGACATTGCGAGGCTGCGACGCAATGAAAATACACTGCTGCCTGCGGAACTCGATTACAACGCAGTTGACGGCCTGTCCAACGAGGTCAAGCAGAAGCTGACGGCGGCACGGCCGGATACGCTGGCGCGAGCCGGGCGTGTGCCAGGCGTTACAGCCGCGGCCATCGCGCTGTTGCTGATCTATCTCAAAAAACGCGGTGCCCTGCCGGGAGACGATCAGCGCGACCCCGGCAATCGACGCAAGCTTGCCTGAGTTGGAGTCGCGGCTCTCTACACTGTTGCAACAGGGGTGCGATGATCTTGGCGTTGCTATTGATGACGGCCAGCATCAGCAACTTCTGGAGTACCTCGCGCTACTCGCTAAATGGAACAAAACGTACAACCTGACGGCTGTGCGCGACGAGGCGCAGATGGTGATTCGTCACCTGCTGGACAGCCTGGCCATCGCACCGTTCCTGACGGGCCGGCGGTTTATCGATGTGGGTACCGGGGCGGGGCTGCCCGGGGTGCCCCTGGCAATACTGTTTCCCCAGCGGGAATTCCACCTGCTGGACAGCAATGGCAAGAAGACGCGGTTCCTTTTTCAGGTGAAAACTGCCCTTGGCTTGGATAATATGGCGGTGCATCAGGCGCGCGTAGAATCGTTTCATGTCACCGAGTGTTACGATGCTGTGCTTTCCCGCGCTTTTGCATCTTTGCAGGATATGGTGCAAGGTTGCCGCCATTTGTTGACTCCTGATGGCTGCTTCCTTGCCATGAAAGGGGCGCTTCCCACCGACGAGTTGGCGTCAGTGAGCCAGGATTACCCCCAGCGCGCAATCTATCCACTGCGTGTGCCGGGTCTGGATGAGCAGCGGCACCTGGTGGTACTTGCGCCGCAACAGGACATACGCCAACCGTGATAATTATGCCAGGAACACGACATTGACCAGAATACTCGCGATCGCGAACCAGAAAGGTGGTGTCGGCAAGACCACGACCTGCGTGAACCTGGCCGCTTCGCTCGCAGCCATGAAGCAGCGCGTACTGCTTATCGATCTCGACCCGCAGGGTAATGCGACGATGGCCAGTGGCATCGACAAATACGATGTCCAGCGCAGCATTTACGATGTGCTGGTCCACCAGGTGCCCGTTCACGAGGTCACCCTGCCTGCGGGCGATTGCGGTTATAACGTATTGCCCGCCAATGGCGACCTGACGGCCGCCGAGGTCGAGATGCTGTCCCTTGAGCACAAGGAGCAGCGCCTGCGCTCCGCCCTTTCTGGTATTGCCGGCCAGTACGATTACGTTTTGATCGACTGTCCGCCCTCACTCAATATGCTGACAATCAACGCTCTCGTCGCGGCGGATGGCGTCATTATTGCGATGCAGTGCGAGTACTTTGCGCTCGAGGGGCTCGCGGCCCTGGTGCGGACCATCGAGGGCGTGGCCGAGACCATCAACAGCAATCTGCAGATAGAGGGCATACTGCGCACCATGTATGACCCGCGCAATAGCCTGACGACCGATGTGTCGTCCCAGTTGCGGTCACACTTCGGCGACAGGGTTTACCGTACCGTTGTACCGCGTAATGTTCGCCTGGCGGAGGCGCCCAGTCATGGCGTGCCTGCGATGTATTACGATAAGAATTCCCGTGGCTCCAAAGCGTACATGGCACTGGCCGGAGAAATTATACGGCGCTGGGAACAGCGGGCTGCGTGGCAGCCGGGCCGCACCCTGGTGACGTGATATGTTAGGGCCCAAAATTCCGGAGAGCGTTGATGTCTGTTAAGAAACGGGGTTTGGGCCGCGGCCTTGATGCGTTGCTGGGAGCCGGAAGAACCGTGCAACCAGTCAGTTTGGATACGCCTGACCTTCAGGGGGAAAGCAGCGCGAGCATCGAAGGTGCACTGCTGCGGGAATTGCCGGTCGATCTTATCCAGCGCGGAAAATACCAACCGCGACGGGATATGGAGCAGGAATCCCTGCGTGAGCTTGCCGACAGCATCATTGCACAGGGTGTGATGCAGCCTATAGTAGTGCGGCCCATATCGAACAAGAAGTTCGAGATCATTGCCGGGGAGCGCCGCTGGCGCGCTGCGCAATTGGCGGGGCTTGATGTGATACCCGCGGTAGTGCGCGATGTGTCGGATCAGGCCGCTATAGCAATGGCGCTCATTGAGAATATCCAGCGCGAGGATCTCAATCCTATCGAGGAAGCCGCTTCCCTTGCGCGCCTGCAGCGCGAGTTCGACCTCACCCAGCAGGAAGTGGCAACGGCGGTCGGGAAATCCCGCTCCACGGTGGCAAACCTGCTGCGGCTGATGACCTTGCAGGAAGATGTTCGCCGCCTGGTCGAGCACGGTGACCTGGAGATGGGTCACGCGCGCGCACTGCTAGGGCTGGAGGGTGCAAACCAGTCACAGGCTGCGCGTATGGTTGTGGCCAAAGGTTTGACCGTGCGCCAGACAGAAGCGCTGGTTCGCAACCTGCTCACACAAAAGAAACAGCCTGCCGGGAACAATAACAAGATGGATCCTAACATCCGGCACCTGCAGGATGATTTATCGCGGCGTCTCGGCGCGGCCGTGTCAATACAGCACAGTGCGAAGGGCCGGGGCAAACTGGTGTTGTCCTACAACAGCCTGGATGAACTCGACGGAATACTGAGTCACATAAAGTAGCGTCGTTTGCTCACCGCAGTCCGGCGAACAGGGGCCGGCTGCTACGACAACCCCGTATTTGAAAGTTCGTGCTGCAAGTCAGGGCGCAGGCCACACCTCGTTCTCTCGCATCAACCGGGCTATGTAGTCGGCGATAGTTTGATAGCCGTATGACGAGGGGTGGCAGATGTTGTCGCCGCGCTCTTCACGCAAATTGAACTTCAGCCAATCGATGTCCCCAACCTCGGCGACATCGCCTATCACAAGTCGAGCGTCGAATTGAGAACGATGTTGTTCAATAAATTCCGACGCGCTGGAAATATCCAGCTCATTCCTGGGAATAAAGATGACGACGGGCTGGACGCCCCATTGTTGCGACATGTCTGCGAACTGGTTCAGCAACGCAACCAGGTTGCGCTGGATTTCTTCATCTGCAAACACCATTTGATATTCGGGCATACCGGCTTTGCGCAGTGTCTTCTGTAGCTTTCGATAAATGAAGTAGTTGCTGTTAAGGCTTTTGCCAAGCGCCACCAGATAGGGAAACCCGGCGACAGGTTTGGCCCAGAAATCGTTGTCGAAAGTAACATCTGCCGCGCGCTTGAACTGCTCCAGGCTGTCGAACACCTGGCTGCCCGGGTGCGGGACAATTTCACCGTTGGACATATAGGGCTTGAGCGTGAAGTCGGAAGACGTGCTGTATAACACGGGCCGGTAACTGTTCATCATGCGGTAAACGTTTTCGTACATGATCCCCAGGACCGCCACCTTTGCTTCCGGGTACCTTGAGATATTTTCCTGCAGGTTCAACAGTGCCTGGGTCGGGCCGTAGCCGCCCACCCCGTGATTGGCCACGGATACCCCGAGTTTTTGGGACAGCTTAGCCGGATAGGTGTCGTTGTCGCCGGCCTCGTCGCCGTTGGTATACGAATCACCGACAATAATAATGCGGGTAGCCTGCGGATCAAAATTGTCGTGCAAGCGTGCGCCGCCGGCGTCGTAGCTGTATTCAACCGGCTCTCCCAGGCAGTTGTCCTCTTCGCGAACCTGTGGCCCCCAGTTGTGCCAACCAGTGACCGGGTCGGCGCTCCTGGCTTTAAACGTGGCCAGGTTTTCCGCTGTCAGGCGGGCATAGACGCTCTGTCGCGTATCGAAGAAATCGTCCTGGTCGATCAGTTTGGCCGCAGTGAAGGCAAACAGTTCCAGTATCGCAACCATTATTGCCAGCATAATAAGGTAGAAAGAAAGTTGTTTAATCATAGTAATAAGGCGAAAACCACACGATCTGGTAGATTGTTCGAAGCGACACACTATATACAGTATTGCGTCGCCAAAATATGGATAGCCTGTAAAAAATGGCCACGAAAATGTCGCGAACTGCGCCAATATTTACCCAGATTGCAGGCAACGACAGGTTGAACCGGCCCCGCAATCCCCCTATAATGCGCGCCCGAATCGAGGAAGAACCCCCGAAGATGTTCGTGATGAGGGGACGAATTGCGAGGCGCTGATGACTGGTGCTGAAATAGCACGCCCTCCGGTTCACCGTATTACCCAGGCACAAGTGGCGCTGCTTGTTTTGCTGAGCCTTGTCATGCTCGCTGTTGATAAGGTGGTGGCGTATTCGGTACTCAGCGGCGGTTTGATCGCTATTGTGCCCCAGGCTTATTTCGCGCTGCTTGCATTCAGGTGGCGGGGAGCGCGATCAGCGAGTGCGATAGCCCGGTCCAGTTACGCCGGTGTATTGGGAAAGTTTTTACTGAGTATAGCCGGGTTTGCACTGGTATTTGCGATGGTGCGTCCGATTGACGGACCGGCAGTCTTCGCGGGCTACCTGGCGATGCTGGTGGCTCAAATTACAGGAAGTTGGATGTTGCTGACACGCAACCAACCGAAATAGATAGACGCGAGTGTTTTTATAGATGGCAGGCTCAACCCCGACTGTTTCTGAATACATTACCCACCACCTGACGAATCTTACATTTGGTAAGTTGCCCAGCGGTTTTGAGCGGGCAGACGGTACGTTCGTCGGTGCGGATGGTGCATGGGTGTTCGCCGACGGTGGTTACGAAGCCTCTGCGATGGGCTTTTATGCGATTCATGTCGATTCCATGCTGTGGTCGATAGGCCTCGGGATTGTCTTTTGCTGGATATTCCGCAGTGTTGCCAAAAAAGCGGAATCCGGCGTCCCCAGTGGCCTGGTCAATGGCGTTGAAATGGTCGTCGAATTTGTCGATAACACCGTGCGAGACACCTTTCATGGCCACAACAAGCTGGTTGCACCGCTGGCGTTGACTGTCTTCGTTTGGGTTTTGCTGATGAACCTGATGGATCTCGTACCCATCGACCTGGTGCCCAAGATCCTGGAATGGACTCTCGGCGTACATTTCCAGAAGATCGTGCCCTCCACAGACCCGAACATCACCCTGGGTATGGCCGTCGGCGTGTTTATCCTGATGCTTTACTACTCGATCAAGGTGAAAGGCTTTGGTTTCGTCAAGGAACTGAGCATGACGCCCTTTAACCACTGGGCGTTCATCCCGGTGAACCTGTTTATGGAAATAGTAGGCTTGCTGGCCAAGCCCTTCTCACTGGGACTGCGACTGTTCGGCAACCTCTACGCCGGTGAGATGATTTTTATCCTGATAGCTGCCCTGTTCAGCGCCGGAGCGCTGTGGATGGTACCTGCAGGATTATTGCAAGTTGCCTGGGGTATATTTCACTTGCTGGTTATCCCCCTGCAAGCCTTCATCTTTATGGTGCTGACGATCGTGTATCTCAGCATGGCCCATGAAGATCACTGATTTACTTTAACTTTTAAGCTTTGCTTAATTAAACGCTAGGAGAAAAAAATGCCTGAATTAATCTACATTGCTGCCGCACTCATGATGGGTCTGGGTGGTTTGGGTGCTGCGATCGGAGTTGGTCTGTTGGGCGGCAAGCTCATTGAAGGCTCAGCCCGCCAGCCCGAGTTGGCACCCAAGCTGCAGGTAACCTTCTTCCTGGGCGCTGGCCTGGTAGACGCGATCCCCATTATTGGTGTTGGTATCGCGATGTACCTGATTTTCGTTGTCGCGGGTTAATTTAACCACCGACAGGAATGGGGCCGCCGTTAGCGCGGCCCTTAATAATCTGTGAGGAGCACGGCGTGAATATTAATCTTACGCTTATCGGGCAGATGGTCGCCTTTGTCTGCTTTGTCATGTTTTGCATGAAATATGTATGGCCGCCGATTCTGGCTGCCATGGCAGAGCGGGAAAAGAAGATAGCTGATGGCCTGGCCGCGGCTGACCGCGCGAGCCATGATCTCGAGTTGGCCCAGGAAAAGGCGGTCGAACGCCTCAAAGACGCCAAACACGAAGCGGCGGCTATCGTGGACGCAGCCAACAAGCGCGGCGTTCAGCTCGTAGAAGAAGCCAAGCAGGCTGCCATCGTGGAAGCGGGCCGCGTCAAGGCCGCCGCCCATGCTGAAATTGAGCAGGAATCCAACCGTGCGAAGGAGTTGCTTCGAGGCCAGGTTGCCGCGTTGGCGCTGGCTGGCGCGGAAAAAGTGCTGGGCGCACAAATCGATACAGCGGCACACACCGAACTGGTCGAAAAACTGGCAGCAGAGCTCTAGGGCGGGGATGCTATGGCAGAATTAAGCACACTCGCGCGACCCTACGCCAGAGCCGCCTTCGAGTACGCCCGCGACAAGCAGCAGTTGTCACGCTGGGCTGAGCAGCTGGCGACAGCCGCCGCGGTTGCTGCAGATAAAGGCCTGGAAATCGCACTCAATGACCCCTCATTGACCGCCGACCAGCAGGCCAGAATGCTCTGCGATGTGTGCGGTGAAGCCCTGGAAGCGGAAGCGCGCAATTTTATCGCGGTACTTGCCGGCAATAAGCGCCTGGCATTGTTGCCGGAGATTTACACGTTGTTCGCGCAGTACAAGGCCAACCATGAAAAGACCGTGGATGTAGAGGTTGTCTCCGCTTTTGATCTGGCAGACGCGACACGGGACAAGCTGGCGTCAGTGCTCGGCAAGAAACTCGAGAGACAGGTAGAAGTTCGCACCTCCACCGACAGGAATCTGCTGGGTGGGGTATTAATCAGGGCCGGTGATCTGGTGATCGATGGCTCAATACGTGGTCGGCTGAACAAGCTGGCCGCAGCAATGAATTCCTAGACATACAGACTTAGGATTGAGGATTAGAGCATGCAGCAACTGAATCCATCAGAGATTAGTGAAATCATCAAGCGCCGCATCGACCAGCTCGATGTCAGTTCGGAAGCGCGCAACGTGGGTACCGTGGTATCGGTTACCGACGGCATCATCCGTATTCACGGTCTGGCTGAAGTGATGTACGGTGAAATGATTGAGTTTGACGGCGGCATATTCGGTATGGCGCTGAACCTGGAACGCGACTCCGTCGGTGCGGTTATTCTGGGTGACTACAAAGGGTTGGCTGAAGGGCAGTCCTGTCGTTGCACGGGCCGGATTCTGGAAGTTCCGGTAGGCCCCGAGTTGCAGGGCCGGGTTGTTAACGCGCTGGGTTCGCCCATTGACGGAAAAGGCCCCATCAACGCCGCCCTGACCGATGCGCTTGAAAAAGTTGCTCCCGGCGTAATCGCACGTAAATCTGTTGACCAGCCGGTGCAGATCGGGCTGAAGGCCGTTGATGCGATGGTTCCGATTGGCCGTGGGCAGCGTGAGCTGATCATCGGCGACCGCCAGATCGGTCAAACGGCCATTGCGGTGGACGCCATCATCAACCAGAAAGGTTCTGGAATTAAGTGTGTCTACGTTGCGATTGGCCAGAAAGCGTCTTCGGTAGCTGCCGTGGTGCGCAAACTGGAAGAACACGGTGCGATGGAGCACACGATCATCGTCGCAGCGACCGCGTCTGACCCTGCCGCTATGCAGTACCTTGCGCCGTTTGCCGGCTGCACCATGGGTGAGTACTACCGCGATCGCGGTCAGGACGCGCTGATCATTTACGATGACCTGACCAAGCAGGCCTGGGCATATCGCCAGATATCCCTTCTTCTGCGCCGTCCGCCGGGTCGTGAAGCTTACCCTGGTGACGTCTTCTATCTGCACTCTCGCTTGCTGGAGCGCGCCGCACGCGTCAACGAATCCTATGTCGAGAACTTTACCAATGGTGAAGTGAAGGGCAAGACAGGTTCGCTGACAGCGTTGCCAGTGATTGAAACCCAGGCGGGTGACGTATCGGCTTTCGTTCCGACCAACGTGATCTCCATTACCGATGGCCAGATCTTCCTGGAAGCTGACATGTTCAACGCCGGCGTCCGCCCCGCAATGAATGCCGGTATCTCGGTGTCACGTGTTGGTGGTGCCGCGCAAACCAAGATTATGAAGAAACTGTCCGGTGGTATTCGTACTGCGCTGGCCCAGTATCGTGAACTGGCGGCTTTCTCGCAGTTCGCATCTGACCTGGATGACGCCACCCGTGCGCAGCTGGATCACGGTGAGCGCGTTACTGAACTGATGAAGCAGAAGCAGTACTCGCCCCAGAGCACCGCAGACATGGGCGTGATGTTGTACGCCGCCAACGAGGGCTTCCTTAACGATATCGAAGTCAACAAGATCGGCGACTTTGAACACGCATTGCTGTCTTTCATGCGTGCGGAGCATGGTGAATTGATGAGTCGCATTATCCAGACTGGCGACTACAACGATGAGATCGAAGCCACCTTTAAGGCGACGCTCGAAAACTTCAAAGCCACGCAGACCTGGTAAGCCGAGGACCAGCTAATGGCAGCCGGAAAAGAAATACGCACCAAGATCTCGAGCATCCGCAGTACGCAGAAGATCACAAGCGCCATGGAAATGGTCGCCGCGAGCAAAATGCGCAAGGCCCAGGAGCGTATGCGCCTTGGTAAGCCGTATGCGCGACGAATGCGCGCCGTGGTCGGCCACATCGCCAATGCCGCGCCGGAATACCGGCACATGTATATGGAGCAGCGGGAGGTGAAGCGAGTCGGTTTTCTCGTGGTGTCCACCGACCGCGGGTTGTGTGGTGGCTTGAACATAAACCTGTTCAAGCGCACCGTGAAGTCCATGAAAGAGTGGGCTGACCAGGACGTCGAGATTGAGTTGTCCCTGATTGGCGCGAAGGCTGCGGCGTTTTTCAGCAGCTACGGCGGCAATGTCACGGCGGCAATTCGAGACATCGGCGAGAAGCCCGCACTGGCCGATTTGATCGGCGGTGTCAAAGCAATGCTGGACGCTTATGAGGAAGGGCGTATCGATCGCCTGTTCCTGGTGAGCAACCAGTTCGTCAACACCATGACGCAGAACCCGACCGTAGAGCAGCTGCTGCCACTGGAGGCAGATGACAGCCAGGAAATGCAGCATCACTGGGATTACATCTACGAGCCCGATGCCAAAGAACTGTTGGAAGGGCTGCTGACCCGCTACATCGAATCACAGGTGTACCAGGCAGTAGTTGAAAACGGTGCGTGTGAGCAGGCCGCTCGAATGCTGGCAATGAAAAACGCCACCGAGAACGCCGGTGAGCTGATAGATGACTTGCAGCTGATTTACAACAAGGCTCGACAAGCCGCTATTACGCAGGAACTGTCTGAGATTGTGAGTGGTGCTGCAGCTATTGGCTAGCGCATCGCAACGAACAAGGTATGGCAACAGATAAGGTATCCGGCAGTCGCCAGCAACAAGGTGCTCCGAGCCAAACAGAATTGAACTTTGAGATAGAGGATCCGGACATGAGCAGCGGACGAATCGTACAAATTATCGGCGCGGTCATCGACGTGGAGTTTCCGCGCGATGTGGTGCCCAAGGTATACGATGCATTGAAGGTACCCGAAAAGGACCTGACGCTTGAAGTACAGCAGCAGCTGGGTGATGGCGTGGTTCGCACCATTGCCATGGGCTCTTCAGAAGGTGTAAGCCGCGGCCTGGCAGTAGAGAACACGGGTGCACCGATTGCGGTACCCGTGGGCACTGAGACCCTGGGCCGTATTATGGATGTTCTGGGTAACCCGATTGACGAATGTGGTCCAATCGGTGAGAAAGAGCGCGCCTCTATTCACCGCGCAGCACCGACTTACGAAGAGTTGTCGGCCTCTGACGAATTGCTGGAAACGGGCATCAAGGTTATCGACCTGGTTTGCCCGTTCGCCAAAGGCGGTAAGGTTGGCCTGTTCGGTGGTGCCGGTGTTGGTAAAACCGTCAACATGATGGAGTTGATTAACAACATCGCTACCGAGCACTCCGGTTTGTCTGTATTTGCGGGCGTGGGTGAACGAACGCGGGAAGGTAACGACTTTTACTTCGAGATGCAGGAGTCCAAGGTTGTTGATGTCGAGAACTTCAGCAACTCCAAGGTTGCGATGGTATACGGCCAGATGAACGAGCCGCCCGGCAACCGCCTGCGCGTAGCACTGACTGGCCTGACCATGGCGGAAAAATTCCGTGATGAAGGGCGCGACGTACTGCTGTTTATCGACAACATTTACCGCTATACCCTCGCGGGTACGGAAGTATCAGCACTGCTGGGACGTATGCCTTCAGCGGTGGGGTACCAGCCTACGCTGGCGGAAGAGATGGGTGTATTGCAGGAGCGTATTACCTCTACCAAAGTTGGATCGATTACCTCGATTCAGGCGGTATACGTACCTGCGGATGACTTGACCGACCCCTCTCCCGCGACGACCTTTGCCCACCTTGACTCCACCGTGGTGTTGAGCCGGGATATCGCAGCGAAAGGTATTTATCCTGCGGTTGACCCGCTGGATTCTACCTCGCGTCAGCTGGACCCGCTCCTGATTGGCAGCGAGCACTACGACACAGCTCGCGGCGTGCAAACCGTGCTGCAGCGCTACAAGGAATTGAAGGACATTATCGCTATCCTGGGTATGGATGAGCTTTCCGAAGAGGATAAGCAAACTGTGGCGCGCGCACGTAAGATCGAGCGCTTCCTGTCCCAGCCGTTCCATGTCGCGGAAATTTTTACCGGTTCACCGGGCAAGTATGTCTCCCTGAAAGAAACCATTGCGGGCTTCCAGGGGATTCTTGCCGGTCAATACGATCACTTGCCCGAGCAGGCGTTCTACATGGTTGGCAGTATCGACGAAGCCGTCGAGAAAGCGAAGAAACTATAAGCCGGCAAGGGGCTAGAGAGGCTAAACTATGGCAATGACAATTCATTGCGACATCGTCAGTGCTGAGGAGGAGATCTTCTCCGGCCTGGTAGAGACGCTGGTGGCAACGGGTGAGATGGGCGAATTGGGCGTGGGCTACGGCCACGCTCCGCTGCTTACCTCGCTGGTGCCCGGCCCTGTGCGCATCGTCACCCAGGACAGTCACGAGCACGTATTCTATGTGTCCGGCGGCTTTCTGGAAGTTCAGCCGGGCGTCGTGTCCATTCTGGCTGACACAGCCATACGCGCCGACGATGTTGACGAGGCTGCCGCAGAGGAAGCACGCAAGGAAGCGGAACTCGCCCTGGCTAACCAGACTGGCGATTTTGACTACGGGCGGGCATCCGCACAGTTGGCCGAGGCCGCCGCCCAGTTGGCGACCTTGCGCAAGATGCGAAACCGATCGGGTCGCGGCTAGGCCTGTTCTCCCGGCGCCGCGATTGTGAAGAACCCCGGTATGGCCGGGGTTTTTTTTTGCCAGTTGATAAATGCTTCACACTGACGCGGTTGGCGATACTGACGGCTCAGCGCATAATGCGCTCTACACTTACCCGGTTGCCCGCTCCGAAAGCACATCGTGTGAGCAGGGAGGAAAACCCATTGCCATGAATCTCGAAATCGTGATCCTCGCCGCTGGCCAGGGAACACGTATGAAATCCCGCCTACCCAAGGTATTGCATTGCGTGGGTGGTAAGCCGCTGCTTGAGCATGTGATAAATACAGCGCAGGCGCTTGTGCCCAGCGCGCTGCATGTTGTGGTTGGGCACGGTAGTGAACAGGTTCAGGAGTCACTGGCCGGTTACGATATCAACTGGGTGGTGCAGCCAGAGCGATTGGGCACAGGCCATGCGGTTATGCAGGCGCTGCCATCGATTGCCGACGACAGCGTGGTGCTGGTGCTCTACGGCGATGTGCCATTGACTCGACAAGCCACACTGCAACAACTGGTAGCAAGCGCGCAGGATGGCCCCGCTCTCCTGACGGCCACGCTGCAGGATCCAAAGGGCTACGGCAGGATTCTTCGTGATTCCAGCGGAGCGATGGTCGGTGTCGTGGAAGACAAGGACGCGACAGATGAGCAGCGCCTGTTGCGGGAAATCAACACCGGGCTGCTGGCTGCCCCGGCCAACGACTTCCAGACGTACCTGCCCCGTGTCGACAATAAAAACCAGCAGGGCGAATACTACCTGCCAGACATTATTCGCCTGGCTGTCGCCAACGGCAAGAGCGTGGCTTCCTGTACAGCGGAATCGGAACTGGAAATCCTCGGGGTCAATGACCGTGTCCAGCTCAATCAGGTTGAGCGGGAATACCAGCGTCGCCTCGCGGAAGAACTGATGCGACAGGGCGTGAGCATCGCCGATGCCGCGCGACTGGATATTCGGGGCAGCCTCACATGCGGTGAGGAGGTCTTTATCGACGTCAATGCGGTATTCGAAGGCGCGGTCACACTGGGGAGCGGCGTCTCAGTGGGCGCCAACTGTGTATTGTCCGATGTCAGTGTGGCTGACGGGACGGTGATTCACCCGATGAGCCATATACAGGGTGCAGTGATTGGCAGGGACTGCTCGGTGGGACCTTATGCCAGGCTGCGTCCCGGTACCGTATTGGCTGATGGCGCTCGCATTGGTAATTTTGTGGAGACCAAGAAAGCCAACATCGGTACGGGCAGCAAGGTGAACCACCTGAGCTATATCGGGGACTGCGATATGGGGTCCGGGGTGAATATTGGTGCCGGCACTATTACCTGTAACTACGATGGCCTGAATAAACACAAAACCGACATTGGCAACCATGTTTTTGTTGGGTCCAACAGCACACTGGTCGCTCCCCTGTGTATTGAGGACCAGGGCTTTGTCGCCGCCGGATCAACAGTCACGACTACAGTGGGCAAGGACGAACTGGCGGTCAGTCGATCGCGCCAGCGCAACATCAAGGGTTGGAACCGCCCTGACAAACGGGGCAGCAAGGACTAATTATGTGTGGCATTGTGGCCGCTGCGGCGCGGCGTGAGGTATCTGAAATACTGCTGGAGGGCCTCAGGAGGCTGGAGTATCGGGGTTACGACTCAGCCGGTATGGCGCTGATCGATGATCAGCAGGGCCTGCGCCTGCACAAGCGCAACGGCAAGGTGAAAGAGCTGGAAGCGGCTCAGCAGCAGGAGCCCTTCTATGGCAGCACGGGCATTGCACACACGCGCTGGGCGACACATGGAAAGCCGTCCCAGGCGAACGCGCATCCCCATACATCGGGTGGGCGGGTTGCGGTTGTCCACAACGGCATTATCGAAAATCATGCCCTGCTGCGGGCGGAACTTATCGCAGCCGGCTACGAGATGGCGTCCGCCACTGATACAGAGGTTATCGCCCATCTGTTGCACCTCAACCTGCTAACGGGTGTGTCATTGATCGAGGCCATGCAAAAAACAGTCGCTCGTCTGGAGGGTGCCTATGCGCTCGCAGCGATCGATATTGACAGCCCGAACACCGTGGTTGGCGCGCGCAAGGGCAGCCCCCTGGTAGTAGGTGTGGGTATCGGGGAGAACTTCCTGGCCTCCGACCAGATGGCGCTTCGCCAGGTGACGGATAGCTTCATCTATCTGGAAGAGGGTGACCTGGTGGAGGTCTCGCCAGGCAACATCCAGGTCTGTACGGTTGATGGCGTAGCGATCGAGCGGCCGACAACGCGAATAAAAGAGGCGCTGGAAACCAGCGATATGGGCGACTTTGATCACTATATGATCAAGGAGATTTTTGAACAGCCCGTCGCGCTGGAAGCCACGCTCGCGGGCGCGAGCAACATGCAAGAGGTTGAGGACTGTTTCGGCCGTGATGCGGCAGCGATGTTTGATCGCGTGACCAATGTACAGATTGTAGCCTGCGGCACCAGCTACCACGCTGGGATGGTGGCGCGCTACTGGCTGGAGGAGCTCGCGGGCATCAGCTGTGAAGTAGAAGTGGCTTCAGAGTTTCGCTACCGCAAGCGCGTGCAGCACGAGGGAACGCTGCTCGTTGCGATCTCGCAGTCGGGGGAAACCGCAGACACGCTGGCAGCGCTGCGCAATGCGACGGAGGGGGAGTTTATCGGCAGCCTGGTGGTCGCCAATGTGGACAACAGCTCTCTGGTGCGCGAATGTGACCTGGTGTTTCTCACCCGCGCCGGCGCTGAAATCGGCGTAGCCTCAACAAAGGCGTTCACTACCCAGTTGGTTGCGATGTTAATGCTGACCCTGACGCTGGGGCGCCGCCGGGGTATGCCTGCCGCCCGGCAGCAGGAAATCATCGACGCGCTGGCGAACCTGCCACACTATGTGCGCCAGACCCTGGAGCTGAATGGCGCGATACAGAAGCTGTCCGAGGCCTTTATTCCAAAACGACACGCCCTGTTCCTGGGCCGTGGAATTCAGTATCCCATCGCGATGGAGGGAGCACTCAAGCTCAAGGAAATCTCCTACATACACGCGGAAGCCTACCCTGCGGGCGAACTTAAACACGGCCCGCTGGCCCTGGTGGATGACGACATGCCCGTCGTGGCGGTAGCGCCCAACGACGAGCTGTTGGAAAAACTGAAGTCCAACCTCGAGGAGGTGCGATCGCGCGGTGGAGAGTTGTTTGTCTTTGCCGACCGTGAGGCGGGCTTTGCCAACGAGGACCGGGTGCAGGTCCTGCCGATGCCGCATTGCCCCGAGGTCATCAAGCCGATTGTCTACACCGTGGCGCTACAGCTTCTGTCCTACCACGTTGCCCTGCAAAAAGGCACCGATGTCGACAAGCCGCGCAACCTTGCGAAGTCAGTTACCGTCGAGTGACGCTGGCGGTTTTTCTCAAGCTCATCCATGTCACCTGCGCTTTCCTGTCCATTGCAGGCTTTAGTCTGCGCGGCTACTGGATGATCCGTGATAACCCGCTGTTGCAGCATCGAGTGGTGCGGCGCCTGCCCCATCTGGTTGATACGCTCCTGTTGCTGTCGGCGCTTATGCTGCTGGTGGTCTGGGGCCTGTCGCCACTGGAAACCCCCTGGCTGGTCGCCAAGCTGATCGCGCTACTGGTTTATATCGCGCTGGGTATGGTGGCGCTGCGTTTTGGACGATCAAAGGGAATACGGGTGGGCGCATGGCTGCTGGCGCTGGTCACGGCCGGGTATATCGTATCCGTGGCGTACAGCAAAAATCCGCTGGGCTTTATACAGCTGATCTGAAGAAGGGGATGCCGTCCAGAGCGAAGAGCGCCCGGACGGCGTAGATATTAGCTCGGGTTCGCTTCCTTGTACTCGCGCAGTTCGGTGTTGAACTGTGTCGCCAGTTCTTCCTCCTTAGAAACCGAGGCGTTGTAATTGTCGGTGAGGACTTTGAGTGCCTCGATTAACTCAGGCCCTGGGGAGTCGCCTGCCGCGGCAGTTTCAGCGGCCGCAATCTGTGGCTCAAGGCAAGAGCGGTATGCCGTGTTCATCGCCTGGAAATCCTTGACAGCTTTTTGCCCTGCCAGCATTTGCTCGAGCGTGGCGGTGGCGCCATCTGGCAACGTGGGTGTGGTCGGCGTCGTACAATCCTCGGCAAAGCTTGCCATACTTGTGAACGCCAATCCCAGAATTGCCAGCTTGATAGAGTTGTTCATGATGTCCTCACCTGCATTGAGTTATTTGAAGGAAAACAGTAACAGGAGACCGCCCTCCTGCCAAGTCAGGAGGGATATCGCCCGCTGATTATTCTTTGCCAACCCACAACTCGGAAACCTTTAGCTCTGTCTCCAGTTTGCGGGCCACCTGTTTTGCGGACTCCCTGTCAGGGAGCCCGACAACCCTGAGCCGGTAAAGCGTTCTGCCGCCGCTGGCGTTGGGGATCACGGTCACTTTACCCGCCCCCGGTTGCAGTCGAACAGCCCACGAGTCCGCCATGTTGCGCGTTGCATAAGAGCCGAAATTCACAAACCAGGGGCCGGACGAGGCGGCCGGCGGTGTGGCGGGTGCTGGCGGTGCGGGTGCTGGCGCCTGTGCGGCGATTTTCGGTGCAGGTTCAACCTTCTTTATTTCCTCGCTGCTTTTGGCTGGCGTGGCTGGCGTGGCTGCGGGGCCTTTCGCCAGCGCCGTCTGCAGTTCATCCAGTTGCGCCTGCAGGCCGGCAACGGTATCGCTTAGCGCGCGGTTTTCAAGCCGCAGTGCTTCAGCTTCGATAGCCAGCGTGTCAAACGCCTGTTTTTGTTCCTCCAGCGCATCGCGATCGGCGCCGGCGCCCCTTGGACCGGTAGTGGCTAATGCGGCACGTAATTCGCGCAGTTCGTTCTCGGTGGCAGCGCGCTGCTGCATCACGCCATAGCCGCCGGCCGCCAGCAGGACCAATGCGACAATTGCCACAGCAATCAGGCTCAGAGGCCAGCCTTGCTGACGATCCTCATCCTGTTCAAAATAGTTTTCTCTCTCTGGCCAGGTGTCGGATGCGTCCTCGTCCTGTGCATCTGTATCGTATTCGCGATCGTCCTCCTCATCCCGAAACAGGTCTGGCTCGTCATCCACGGAATAATCGTCGTCGTAGTCTTCCTCGGGGCCGTCATCGTCAGCGTGGTAACCTGCGGTGTAATCGGCATCGCGATCAGACTCTTCGTACGCCTCGTCCTCGTCATACGGGCTGAACGTGGGTTCCTGGCGCAACTTGCCGGGCAACCTGGGGCCGACGCCAGGTGAGCGCTCGTTAGCATTGCCCGAGTGATCGTCGTTGTCTCTTGCCATGGTATAAGCGCACCTGTGCGTCTTGATAATCCGGGCGATCATAACAGACCCTTGTTGCAATTTCCCTGCAGTAATTGCGCTGGTGCCAGGGATTCAAGTTATCCATCGGCGCTTAAAAAGAGGTACGTTTCCGGGCGGCCAATCGTTAGAATAGGCCGATGGATGTCTCCGAAATTCTCTCCCCCCTGAACGAAGCCCAACGCGATGCCGTTGCCGCAGAGAACCAGAACATGCTGGTGCTCGCGGGAGCCGGCAGTGGCAAGACCCGGGTGCTCGTACACCGCATAGCCTGGCTGATAAAAGCGGAAGACTTTTCACCCTGGTCGATTCTGGCGGTCACCTTTACCAACAAGGCGGCTCGGGAAATGCGCAGTCGCATCGAGGAGATGCTGCATATCCCCTCGCACGGTATGTGGGTAGGCACGTTTCACGGGCTGGCCCATCGACTGCTGAAAGCGCACTGGAAGGAAGCGGGCCTGCCGCAGAACTTCCAGATACTGGACAGTGATGATCAGTTGCGCCTGGTCAAGCGCGTGTGCAGGGAGCTTGAGCTCGACGAATCGCGTTGGCCGCCCAAGCAGGCCATGTGGTTCATTAATGCCCAGAAAGACGAGGGTCTGCGCAGCGCACATGTTGATGCGCCCGCCGGGGATTTATTCACGCAGACAATGCTGCAGGTTTATCGCGCTTACGAGGCAGCCTGTGAGCGCTCGGGTATGGTCGATTTCGCTGAACTGCTGCTGCGGGCGCACGAGTTGTGGCTGAAGAGCCCGCAGGTGTTGCAGCACTACCAGGGTCGCTTCCGGCAGATTCTGGTAGATGAATTCCAGGACACCAATACCGTGCAATATGCCTGGTTGCGGGTTTTAGCGGGCGCCACAATCCCCGTCGTGGCGGTGGGCGACGACGATCAATCCATCTACGGTTGGCGCGGTGCCAAAATAGAAAACATCCAGCGCTTTACCGAGGATTTCAAGGCCACGCGGACCATTCGCCTGGAGCAGAATTACCGCTCGACGCAGACTATTTTGCAGGCCGCAAACGGCATCATCGCGCACAACTTCGGGCGCCTGGGTAAGGAACTGTGGACGGCGGGAGAGGCCGGTGATCCCATCAGCCTTTACGCGGGGTACAACGAACACGACGAAGCCCGTTACATCGTGGAGCAGGCGGAGCAGTGGTTGCTCGACGGCAATGCGCGCAGCTCCGTCGCAATATTGTATCGATCCAACGCGCAGTCGCGCGTGTTGGAGGAGGCGCTGATTCGCAGCGGTATACCGTATCGCATCTACGGTGGACAAAGGTTCTATGAGCGGCTGGAAATTCGCAACGCGCTCGCCTACCTGCGCCTGCTGCTCAACCGGGGGGACGATGCCGCGGTGGAGAGGGTGATCAACACGCCACCGCGCGGTATCGGTGGCAAGACGCTCGATACCGTGCGTGAATGCGCCCGCAGCAGGGGGGTGACATTGTGGTCGGCCATCGCGGCGGTGCTGGAGGAAAGGCTGCTCCCCGCCAGGGCACTGAGTGCGCTGCAGGCCTTTGTCGAGTTGATCGACTCGCTGGACTGCGGTGAGGATGAGCAGCCCCTGGAGGCGCTGGTAGATATGGCGATACGGGATTCCGGGTTGCTGGATTACCACAGGAATGAGAAGGGCGAGAAAGGCCAGGCGCGGGTCGAGAACCTCGAGGAACTGGTCAGCGCTGCCAAGCAGTTTGCGCCGGAGGAAAGTGAGCTCTCCGCACATCAACAGTTTCTTGATCGGGCGGCATTGGATGCGGGCGATGCCCAGGCGGATGAACACGAGGACAGTGTGCAACTGATGACGCTGCACTCCGCGAAAGGCCTGGAGTTCCCGCTGGTGTTCCTCGCGGGCATGGAGGAAAACCTGTTTCCGCACCGCATGTCCCTGGAGGAGCCCGGTCGCCTCGAAGAGGAGCGCAGGCTTTGCTATGTGGGTATTACGCGGGCGATGGAAAAGCTGGTGATCACCTACGCTGAGTGCCGTCGCCTGCACGGCAGTGAATCGTATAACACACCCTCGCGGTTTGTCCGGGAGATCCCGGCTGAGCTACTGCAGGAAGTGCGCCTGCATGGCACGGTCACCCAACCCGTGAGCAGCCTCACCCAGGCCCAGGTGCCGGATACCGGGTTGTCGCTGGGGCAGCGGGTCTACCACCAGGTTTTCGGCGAAGGCGTCGTGTTAAACTTCGAGGGGCGTGGTGCAAGTGCACGCGTCGAAGTAAATTTTGATACCGAAGGCGGCAAATGGCTGGTTCTGCAGTACGCTAATTTGCAGCTGATGTAGCACCATCTATCGCGGGACGAATTGAGTATGGGCGACACCTCTCTGGAACGACGTTATACACCGTTGGTTATCCTGCTGCTGGTCGCGGCGCTTGTGGCGACACTGGGCCTGTGGGCAGCTGATCGCTCGGGCACTGGGCTGGTCGAAACCCGCCACACAGATAAAGCGAGTGGCGAGAAGTATCACTGGAAGATGATTACGACCTGGCCGAAGAACTTCCCCGGGCTGGGGATGGCCGCCGAGAATTTCGCGGATCTGGTTGAGGAGATGAGCGACGGGCGCCTGACCGTTCACGTGTACGGCGCCGGCGAACTGGTGCCCGCCATGGAGGTGTTTGACGCGGTATCGCAGGGGGTTGTGGACGCCGGGCACGGTGCCGCCTATTACTGGAAAGGCAAAGTGCCCTCCGCGGTGTTTTTTACCTCTATCCCTTTTGGCCTGAACGCACAGGAGATGAATGGTTGGCTGCACTACGGCGGCGGCCTTGAATTGTGGCAGGAGGCCTACGCGCCCTACAACCTGGTGCCGATGGCGGGTGGGAGTACCGGCGTGCAGATGGCCGGCTGGTTTAACAAGGAAATCAATTCAATCGATGACCTGAAAGGCCTGAAGATGCGCATCCCGGGCCTCGCCGGGGAAGTGTTTGCCGCCGCCGGTGGTACGGCGGTGACGATTCCCGGTGGCGAGCTCTACACCTCGATACAAACCGGAGTGATCGACGCGCTGGAGTGGGTGGGCCCCTACAATGACCAGGCCTTCGGCTTCCAGGAGGTGGCCAGGTACTACTACTATCCGGGCTGGCATGAGCCCGGTTCGATACTGGAGTTTGTTGTTAACAAGGACTCGCTTGAAGCATTGCCCGATGACCTGCAGGCCATTGTCCGGACCGCGTCGCGCGCGGCAAACCAGGACATGCTGGATGAATATACCGCGCGCAATAACGCCGCCCTGCAGAGCCTGGTCGACGAACACGGCGTGCAGTTGCGACGCCTGCCCGACGATGTGTTACTTGCGTTGTGGAAGGGCACGCAAGTCGCCCTGCGGAACCTGGTGGAATCGGATCCGATGGCCGCGAAAGTCTATGCGTCGTATCGAAAATTCTACAGGGGGGTACGAAACTACCACCACATCTCCGAGCAGGCCTATATCAATGCCAGGGATGAGGCCATGGGTGACGATGAATTCTAGGAGCTCTGGATTGTGCGGGTGCGGCCTTTCTCATCGATCGCAACAAACACAAACTCACCCTCCGTCACCTTGATGGGCTCACGATCGTGCTTGGAGTTGATCCACACCTCCACAACAATCCGGATAGAGCTGCGGCCCACCTCCAGCACATCGCAGTAACATGACACCACCGCGCCCACATGGACGGGCGTCAGGAAGGCCATACCGTCGATAGCAACCGTGGCTACCCGGCCACCGGCGACTTCAATGGCGGTGATCATCCCGGCGATATCCATTTGCGACAACAGCCAGCCGCCGAAGATATCGCCGTTGGCATTGGTGTCCTTGGGCATAGCTACTGTTTGCAAGGCCAGGTCGCCCTGGGGTACCGGCGCAGTATCGATGTCGCTCATGTCAGTTGCCTGTTGTTGTGTGTCAGTCGTTAAGCGGGCCTGTCGTGTTGGAACGCGCTATCTACTTGAGGGCCGCTGGCAACCATGTCGCCATCTGTGGCCAGATCCACAGCGCTACCAGCAGCGCCAGCTGTAACAGTATAAAGGGAACGACACCCCGGTAGATAGCGCCCGTCGATACGGAAGACGGCGCGACGCCGCGCAGGTAGAAAAGGGCAAAACCAAACGGGGGCGTGAGAAAGGACGTCTGCAGGTTGAGCGCGATCATAATACCAAGCCAGATCGGGTCCACCCCCATCGTCAACAAAATGGGCCCGACAATCGGCACGACCACGAATGTGATCTCGATAAAGTCGAGAATAAAGCCCAGTAGAAAAATCAATAACATGACCACCAGTGTGGCGGCCATCACGCCGCCCGGCAGCCCGTGGAAGAACTCGTGGATCAGCTCTTCGCCGCCAAACCCCCGGAACACGAGGGAAAACACTGCGGCACCAATCAGGATCATAAACACCATACAGGTCACCTCCAGGGTGTGCTGCAGGGTCTCCCTGAGGCGAGCGAGGTTCATTTGCCGCTTCAGGAGCGCCAACAGGAACGCGCCTATCGCGCCAATGCCGGCGGCCTCCGTGGGCGTGGCGGCGCCCATCATGATGGAGCCGAGCACGATCCCGATCAGGATCAGGGGCGGCAGCAGGCCGCGCAAAACCTGTGCGGCGGAAATCGGCTCGAGATCGCTCGGCGGCGCTGTCTCCGGCTTGAGATGGGCCTGGACCAGCAGGTAGAGGATATACAGGCCAATCAGCACCAGGCCTGGTATCAAAGCACCGACAAACAGATCCCCGACCGATACGGTTTTGGGATTGATCACGTGCATGTTGAGCTGTGCCCGCTGGTAGGCATTGGAGAGAATATCACCCAGCATCACCAGGACGATGGACGGCGGAATAATTTGCCCGAGGGTTCCGGTTGCACAGATGGTTCCGCTTGCGAGGGAAGGGCTGTAGCCACTGCGCAGCATACTGGGCAGAGACAACAAACCCATTGTCACCACCGTGGCCCCGACAATACCGGTACTGGCGGCCAGGAACATGCCCACCACCACCACGGAAATACCCAGTCCGCCACGCAAGCCGCCGAACAGGCGGGCCATGCTGTCCAGCAACTCTTCCGCGACACGCGATTTTTCGAGGATATTGCCCATGAGAATAAACAGGGGCACAGCGATCAATGTCGTGTTATTGATCGTACCGAAAATGCGGCCGGGCAGGGCCGACAGAAAGCTGGCATCGAAAACACCGGCGAGTACACCACCGGCGGCGAACGCGAGCGCGGTGCCCGCCAGGGTGAATGCCACCGGGTACCCCAGCATCAGCAGCAGGCAGATCGCGAGGAACAGGTAGAGAGAGAGGTATTCCACTACTCGCCCGCACCTTCCACCAGGGTCAGTGCGCTGCGCAAAACCTCGGCCAAACCCTGCAGCGCGAGGTTGATTGCCATCAGGGGAATCAGGGTTTTGAGTAAAAACACAGCGGGCAGGCCACCGGGTTCAGCGGACGTTTCCCGCATGCCCCAGGACTCGCCGACATAGTCCCAACTGCTTGCCAGAATAAACGCGCACAGCGGCAGCAGAAAGACGATACCGCCCAGACTGTTGGTCCAGGCGCGGGCCCGCGCACTGAAGTTGCGGTAGAAAATATCGACACGAACATGCGCACCCGTTTTCAGCGCATAAGCCGCACCCAGCAAAAACACACAGCCATGCATATAGGTAACCGCTTCCTGTATGGGAATCGAGCCGATACCGAAGCCATAGCGCAGCACGACCACGCAGGTCGTCAGAATTGCCATGAACAGAAGAAGCCATGCCAGCAGGCGACCGCTGCGATCAGTAAATGCGTCTATATAATGCACACAGGCGCGCAGAAAAGGCATGATGGACAGGTCTTTTTGATTATTCGGTCGAAGGGTATCATAGCGTACTCCCCGACGTGAAAAGATATTCCCCGATAACACCTTAACCAGGATGAAACACAATGTTGACCGTTATTTCGCCGGCCAAGACACTGGATTTTGAGACAGCAGCCCCCTCGCGCAGGGCAACCCAGCCACAGTTCCTGGCGCGCGCCGCCGAACTCGTTGAGGACGCCCGCGAGCTGGCCCCCGATGACATCCGCAGCCTGATGGGTGTGAGTGAAGGTATCGCGGCACTGAACCATGAGCGTTTTATGAATTGGCGCCAGCCATTCAATAAAAGCAACGCCCGGCCTTCCCTGCTGGCGTTCAAGGGCGATGTCTATGTTGGGCTGGACGCCGCGACACTGGACGACGGACAATTGGGTTTTGCGCAACAGCACCTGCGCATTCTTTCGGGGCTTTACGGCCTGTTGCGCCCGCTCGATCTCATGCAGCCTTATCGGCTGGAAATGGGTTTGCCATTTGCCAATCGCGGTGGCAAGAATCTCTACGAATTCTGGGGGACGTCGATAACAGAAGCGCTCAATGCGTCCATCCGCAAATCCGGGACAAAGGTACTGGTGAACCTGGCTTCACAGGAATACTTCCGCGCGGTGCGCGCTGCGGCGCTGGATGCGGAGGTGATTACACCGGTGTTCAAGGATCTCAAGGGTGACCGCTACAAGATCATCAGCTTCTTTGCCAAGAAGGCGCGCGGACAGATGGCGCGCTATATTATTGAGAACGAGTTGCAGGACCCCGATGGCCTGAAAAAATTCCGGGTGGGCGGCTATCGCTACAACAGGGCGGAATCCAGTGCCCGCGAACTTGTCTTCACACGCGACACGCCTCCCACCGGTCCCTGATCACGTTCTGGCCATCAGGCTTTGGTTCCCGCGCACGTTACTTGAATGGCAGCATCCCGGAAGCGGCCTGACGGTACTGTTCGTTGTGCAGCGCTTCACGGCGGGTGAAATCGCCCACTGCTGCCGAGAGCTGCGGATCCGCTATCCAGTGATTCGACCAGGTGGTAATGGGGCGAAAGCCGCGCTGGATCTTGTGCTCCCCCTGTGCGCCGGGATCGAAACGCTGCAGTTTGTTGGCAATGCAGTATTCGATGCCCTGGTAATAACAGGCTTCAAAATGCAGGCAGTCGTATTCTCTCTCGCAACCCCAGTAGCGCCCGTACAGCGTATCGCTGCTGCGAAAATACAGGGCGCCGGCGACGGCGCGGTCATCCAGGCAGGCCAGGACCATCACAACCTGGTCTCCCATTGAGGCAGCGGTGTCGACGAAAAACGCGCGACTCAGGTAGCCACCGTGGCCGCTGCGCTTGGCGTAGGTGAGCTGGTAAAAATGGTAAAACTGCTCCCAGTCCTCCCTGCCGATGCCTGCGCCCGTCAGCGTCTTCAGTGTAATGCTCTGCTCCGCCACCCGCCGGCGCTCCCGGTTCAGCGACTTGCGCTTGCGGCTATTGAACGTGGCCAGAAAATCATCAAAACACTGGTAGTCGTTGTTGAACCAGTGAAACTGCGTGGCGGCGCGCCGATGCAGCCCCGCTTCCAGTAGCTTCTCGCTGACCGATTCTGTGGGAAACAGCAGGTGCCAGGAGGAGATATTGCGCCTGGTTGCCAGGTCCTTTACCGCGGCAATAGCAGCGTGCAGGCACTCGTTCTCATCTATCCCGGTGGCAACGCACAGTCGCGGCCCGGTAGCGGGTGTGAACGGGATGGCGGTGAGCAGTTTCGGATAATAATCCAGGCCGCTCTGTCGCCAGGCGTCGGCCCACGACCAGTCGAACACATACTCGCCGTAGGAATGGGATTTCAGGTAGAGCGGCATCACCGCCACCGGGACACCGCCCCTGCGCAGGAGCAGATGGCAGGGCTGCCATCCGGTAGCGGCCGTGGTGCAGTCGGTTTTTTCCAGCCCGTAGAGGAAGGTGTGGCGCAAAAACGGGTAATCCGTTCCCGCGACACCGTCCCATTGCGCAGCCGGGATCTGGTCGATGCTGGTAAGAAACTCGGCGGTCAGTGTTGCGGGATTTATCGTGTTTGTCATTGGCGTTTCAAGCGGTTCCCATCAGGTAATCCATTACCACGCCCAGAAAAATGACCATGCCGACCCAGTTGTTGTGGAGGAATGCCCTGAAACAGGCAGCGGGCTGGCGCTCCCGGATCAGCCGCTGTTGGTAGACAAACAGTGCGGCGGCCACGAGCAGGGAGCCATTGAAGATAGCGCCCAGCTCAAAGCCCCTGCCCGCCAGATAGAACGCGACGAGGCATGCCGCTTGCAGCGCCCCGATCGCGAGCCGGTCGTACCGGCCGAACAGGATGGCGCTGGACTTGATACCTACCCTGAGATCGTCTTCCCGGTCCACCATGGCATAGGCCGTGTCGTAGGCGACAGTCCACAGCAGGTTGCCCAGGAACAGGAACCAGAGCGCATTTGGCAGCGCGCCGGCCTGGGCGGCGAACGCCATGGGTATGCCCCAGGAAAATGCCGCACCCAGCGCCAGTTGTGGCAGGTGTGTGTAGCGTTTCATGAAGGGGTAGGTGGAGGCTAATGCCACTGCGACGAGTGACAGTTGCACGGTAAACGTATTGGTGAACAGTACCAGCATGAACGCCAGCAGCATCAGCACAAGGAATAACAGCAGCGCTTCGGGCACGGTTACCGCACCGGTCACCAGCGGTCGCGCATTGGTGCGCGCGACGCCGCCATCCAGGTTGCGATCGGCTAAGTCGTTGACGATGCACCCGGCAGAGCGCATAAGAAAGGTGCCGAGGATAAAAATCACCAGCAGGCGGAGCTCCGGTACACCCTGTGCCGCAAGCCACAGCGCACACAGGGTGGGCCACAGCAGCAACAGGGTTCCGATCGGCTTATCGAAGCGGATCAGCTGCAGCAGTGCGCCGGTTTTGGAAGATTGTGGCATTGAACCCTTTGACGGTATTGTGACCGGCCCAGTTTACCGGGTTGAGGCCCTGAATGCAGAGCTGACTTTACCGCGCTGTGTTCTATGGACGCGCAGGGACTCCTGCCAGGGTGTGAACGCGGATAAAAATACCTCGCTGACCATCAGGCGTTTGCCCGCGATCTCGAAACGGGATCGACGCCCCCAGGCCGGCTCTGCCTGCTTCAGGCTTGCCGGTAGATAGTCACTGTCGCCAGCCATCAGGGCCAACTCAAACGGGTGGCGATGCATACCCGGGTGCTTGAACAGGATGGCACCCAGTGATTTGTTTTGCAGCCGCCGCAGGTGGGCCAGGCTGCCCGCAAGGCTTGAAATGGGGAAGACGCTGCGCGCAAAAACCACCGTCTCGCCCCCCAACCTCAGTGCCACCTCACGCACCAGTGCCAGTTGCCGGGCGGGCAGTTCCAGCAGAACCCGCTCGGAGGGGAGCGGTACATCCCAGCCCTGGTATAGGCGCTGCACGCTGAACGCTCCGTGGCCGGAGGTCATCAACCGCGCCGTCAGGGAGCCATCGTCGGTCAGCCAGGTGCGCATGCCGGGCGCCAGGGCTTTACAGGTGAAATGCCGAACGGGTTGCCAGTGGGGTTCGTTGACAATGCGCCTGTGCGCCTGCAGACGCGATGCCGGATTGAAAGATGAGGGTTTCAAGCGCCAGGGATCCTTGATTTCGAGAGGCGAGAATGCTTGATCAGGCGTGAGCATGCAAGCGGCCCCACCAAAATGGCCAAGCGATGGGCGGGAGAAAACCCTTGCACAATTACCGTACGACCCTATAGTGTTTCGTCTCAAAATTTGTCTAGTAATTCAGTATCAGCCGGGTGCGCCTGGCTGGTGTGTCACCCTTTAGAGAAAAGCGAGTCGGAACATGAGTAAGTGGGAATGTATTGTCTGTGGCCTGGTGTATGACGAAAAGGACGGTTGGCCGGACGATGGTATCGCGCCGGGTACCAAATGGGAGGACGTCCCTGAGGACTGGTTGTGTCCCGATTGCGGTGTGGGCAAGGAAGACTTTGAGCTGCTCGAGGAGGCGCCTGTGGACGATGTGCCCCACCATGCAGAGCCGGTGGCCGATACCGAGCATGCGCCGGTTGTCATTCTTGGCACCGGGCTGGCCGGCTACGGCCTGGCGAAGGAGTTTCGCAAGCACGATGAGGAAACCCCGCTGATCCTGATTACCTCCGACGACGGGCGCCCCTACTCCAAGCCGATGCTGTCTACCGGGTACACCAAGGGCCAGGCGGCGGACGACCTGGCGCAATCCGATGCGGGCAACATGGCCAAGCAGCTCAAGGCCAGCGTCTGGACGATGACTAAGGTGAATGAAATCGATACCGCCAAACAGTTGATCAAGGTCGGCGATACCGATACAGCCATCCACTACGGCAAGCTGGTGCTGGCGCTGGGCGCTGAGGTGATTCGCCCGCCCATAGAGGGCGATGGGCTGGAGTTCGTGTACTCCGTCAACGACCTGATGGATTACAGCGATTTTCGCACCGCGGTCGAGAAAAATGACGTGAAGAAAGTCTGCATCATCGGCGGCGGGCTTATCGGTTGTGAATACACCAATGATTTGACGAATGGCGGATTCGAGGTGGAAGTCGTGGACCCGCTGGGTTACTGCCTACCCACGTTGCTGCCGGAGCCGGCCGGTAAAGCGGTGCAGGCTGCCCTCGAGGCGAAAGGTGCGAAATTCCATTTCGGGCCACTGGTCACGGCGGTCAACAAGGCGGATAAGGGAGTCACCGTCAGCCTCAACAACGGCGAGACAATCAGCGCGGACATCGTAATTTCAGCGGTAGGCGTGCGCCCCAGGACCGCGCTCGCCAAGGCCAGCGGTATTGAAACCAATCGCGGTATTGTCACCAATCGGCTGCTGGAGACCAGCACCCCCAATGTTTACGCGATGGGCGATTGTGCCGAAGTGAACGGGCATGTGCTGGTGTATGTTGCGCCGTTGATGGCGGCTGCCAAGGCCCTGGGTAAAACCCTGGCCGGGGAGCCCACAGAAGTCGTCTATCCCGCTATGCCGGTGACGATCAAGACGCCAGCCTGCCCCGTGGTGGTTGCACCCGTCGCACCGGGCACGGAAGGCGAGTGGACCATTGATGTCGACGGCAATAACGTGAAGGCGCAGTTCCGCGACAGCAGTGGCGCGTTGCTGGGCTTTGCGCTGACCGGTGAGGCGACGAAAGAAAAACTCGCCCTGCAGAAGGAATTGCCGGCCATCATGGCCTGATAACGGGCCCCGGTTGCGCAGGCCCCAGGGTGACCGGGCACGTTGAAGAGCACTTACAGCGCTGGCTGGACGAATTTGTCGTCGGCCTGAACCTGTGCCCCTTTGCGCGCCCGTTGCTGGGTGCGGCAAACCTGCGAATTGCGGTGTGTGAGGAAACGGACACCCCGGCGCTGCGCCGGGCTTTTCTCGCGGAGTTGGACCTCCTGCAACGCAGCCCCGAACAGGACATCGCCACGACTCTGCTGGCCTTTCCCCGGGCGCTACAGAACTTCGATGACTATCTCGACTTCCTGGAAGATGCCCAGGATTTGCTGCGCGCTGCCGGTCTCGAGGGGCTGGTGCAACTGGCCAGCTTTCACCCCGACTACCGCTTTGCCGGTGAGCCGCCGAATGCGGCCAGTCACTACAGCAATCGCGCACCCTGGCCCGTCATCCATTTACTGCGCGAGGATATGTTGACGCGTGCGCTGGAGGAGTTTGCCGACCCGCAGCGGATACCGGACAGGAATATCGAGACGTTGACGGAAATAGGTGCGGATGAACTGGCGCGGCGCTGGCGTGCACTGTTCGCACCCTAAGGTTTGTTGGGCGCCCAGACCTCAATAGGCGGGTGGTATGTTCACATGCGCTCGTCGGCCAGTGGGTGCATGGCCCAAAAAACGTTCCCGTCGAGAAACCCCGGGCGACGGCACTTCGCGCCGGGTACGGTGAAATTCAAACCTTGGCAAACTGTTGCCCCGTGCCAGTCCAGCGCTGGATCAATGGGTCAGCCAGCTCGGGGTGCGACTGTCGAATGGTGTCGGAAATGACCTGCACCTCGTCCAGCAAATCGTTGTGTGCCGGCAACTCCGCAATACGAAACTCCATCAGCCCTGTCTGCCGCGTGCCGAGCACCTCGCCCGGGCCGCGCAACTCCAGATCCTTCTCGGCGATATAGAAGCCGTCTGAGCTCTCGCGCAACACCGCCAGGCGTTGCATGCCACTGTGCGACAGGGGTGTCTGGTAGAGCAGCACGCAGTGACTGGCCTGCGCACCTCGTCCTACCCTGCCGCGCAGCTGGTGCAGTTGCGCCAGGCCCAGGCGCTCCGGGTTTTCGACTATCATCAGGCTCGCATTCGGCACATCGACCCCGACCTCAATGACGGTAGTGGCCACCAGCAGCGCCAGTTCGCCGCGTTTGAAGGCCGCCATCACCGACTCTTTTTCTGCCGGCTTCAGGCGCCCGTGAATAAGCCCTATCGCCAACTGTGGCAGGGCCAGCTGCAGTTCTTCCGCTGTCGCCTGCGCCGCCTGCGCCTGCAGCGCGTCACTTTCCTCGATCAGCGTGCACACCCAGTAGGCCTGCCGCCCCTCGCTGCAGGCCGCCGCGACCCTGGCGACGACCTCCGGTCGGCGACTGTTGTCGATAAGAACCGTGGTCACTGCCGTTCTCCCCGGCGGCAACTCGTCGATGACCGAGCAGTCGAGGTCGGCGTAGGCGACCATGGAGAGTGTGCGAGGGATGGGCGTTGCCGTCATCACCAGCTGGTGGGCACGGCCCAGTTCCGGCGCGGTCTTTTTCGTCAGGGAGAGCCGCTGGTGAACACCGAAGCGGTGCTGCTCATCGACCACGACCAGGCCGAGCCGCGCAAAAACGACATCATCCTGGAACAGCGCATGCGTGCCGATGACCAGGCTGGCCTCTCCGGAGGCCATGCGGGCCAGGGCAGCGGCCCGTTTATTGCCCTTGGAGCGGCCGCTCAACCACTCCATAGTGATACCCAGGGGCTCAAACCACTGGCTGAACGTCCGCCAGTGCTGTTCGGCCAGAATTTCCGTCGGTGCCATGATGGCGACTTGATAACCACTGCCGATGGCCTGCAGGGCAGCCCCCGCCGCGACCAGGGTTTTGCCAGAGCCCACATCGCCCTGCACCAGTCGCATCATGGGGTAGGGCCTGGCCAGGTCAGTCGCGATCTCGGCCAGTACGCGTGTTTGCGCACTCGTCGGCGCGAATGGCAGGTTGTCGAGGAATGCCCGGAGGAGCTTGGCATCGGGCCGGAGGGGCGGGGCGCCCTCGCGCTGCTGCCGCTCGCGCAAGCGGTGCAGGGACAGGTTGTGTGCCACCAACTCCTCCAGCGCCAGGCGCAACTGCGCCGGGTGCTTGCCCTCGCGCAGCAGATCCAGTGACGCATCCGGTGGCGGGGCGTGCAGAAATTGCAGTGCCCGGGTCAGCGCGTAGGGGTATTCGCTGCTGGCCGGAAGCAGCTCGTTAACCGGCTCCCGCTCAAGGTGCGCCAGCGCCTGTTCGCACAACTTGCGCCACTGGTTTTGCCCGATACCGGCGGTTGTCGGGTAGATGGGTGTCAGGGCCTCTTCCACGGGTGTGTTCTCGCCGTGCACCGGGCGGTATTCCGGGTGGTACATTTCCAGTCCGCTGCTGCCGCGCCGCACCTGGCCGAAACAGCGCAACCGAGTGCCCGTTTGCATATTGTTTTTCTGTGCCGCCGAGAAATGGAAGAAACGCAGTGTCAGCGTGCCGCTGCCATCCTGGATTCGGGCAACCAGGCTGCGCCGCCGCCCGAAGACCACGTCGGCAGCCCGCACCTCGCCCTCGATCACTACATCGGCGCCCTCCCGTGCGGCGGCGATTGCCGTCACCCTCGTGCGGTCCTGGTAGCGCAGTGGCAGATGAAACAACAAGTCCTCGACGCGATGCACCCCGTAATCCGCCAGTGTACCCGCCAGCTTGGGGCCCACCCCGCGCAGCTCGCGCACCGAAAGATTGGCGATGCCATGCATAGAGCTCAGGCCGGTCGCAGGGAGTCGATAAGGATGTCGATGGCCTCTGAGCGCGGATAACTCACCCGCCAGGCGAGTGCGATGCTGCGCCTGGGCGCCGGGTCGAGAAACGGTCGCACCGCGAGGGTGCGCTCGCCGTAGGTCGCCTCCCTGGCCGCAGACTCCGGCAGCACCGTGATGCCCAGGCCGCTCGCGACCATGTGCTTGAGTGTCTCCAGTGAGCTGCCCTCGATTACCGTATTGCCCTGTGCAGATTTCTCCCGGATAGCCTGCTGTAAACCGGGGCAGGCCTCGAGTACCTGGTCGCGGAAGCAATGCCCTTCACCCATCAGCAGTACGCGGTGTTCGGCCAGCGCACGGGTGTCGATATGTGATTCGGTTGCGAGGGGGTGATCTTCGGGTAGCAGCACGACGAAAGGCTCGTCAAACAGGGCCCGTGTGACGACTTCCGTTTCGGTAAACGGCAGCGCGACGAATATCGCGTCCAGCGCCCCGCTGCTCAACTTGCCGCGCAGGTTGGCGGTGTAGTTTTCCTCGATGAACAGCGGCATGTTGGGGGCCAATTGCTGCAGGCGGCTGATCAGACGTGGAAACAGGTAGGGCCCTACGGTGTAAATTGCGCCGACACAAAGCACACTGCCCAGAGGGTCCTTACCCTGTTCTGCCAGGTGGCGCAGGTTCTGGGTTTCCTGCAGGATGGTGCGTGCCTGCTCCACGATGCGCAACCCGGTGGGAGTGGCCGCCACCTTGTGGTGGGCGCGCTCGAACAGGCTGATGCCCAGCTCTTCCTCCAGCTTCTTGATGGCAATGCTGAGCGTCGGCTGGCTGACATTGCACTGTTCCGCCGCCTTGCGGAAATGGCCGGTTTCAGACAGGGCCACAAGGTAGCGCAGTTCTGTTAAGGTCATACAATTCCTATTCCTTTAGCGTAAGCCCCTAGTGTAACCAGTGAGTGATCGGTTTATGAAGAACAGTTCTGCCCTAATTGTCGGCTGTGGGGACCTGGGCATCCGGTTGGGCAGCGCCCTGCTGCAGCAGGGCTGCACGGTCACCGGCGTAAGGCGTAACACCGGGAAACTGCCCGCCGGATTTAACGGTCGCGCCGCGGATTACACGCAGCAGGGAAGCCTGGACTTTGCGGCGCAGCTGCGGCCGGACTTCGTCCTGGCCATTTTCAACCCGGCCGATCGTTCAGTGTCGGGTTATAAAGCGGGATTTCGAACGGCTATGGAAAACCTGTTGTCCGGTCTCGGGCAACATCGGCCCCGACATATCCTGATGACCAGCAGCACCCGGGTGTTCGCCGAGGCGGACGGTGGCTGGGTCGACGAGGACAGTGCACTGACGACGGAAGACCCCTGGGCGCTGGAGATAATTGCGGCAGAGCGGCTGCTGTTGGCGTCCGGGCACGCCGCATCGGTGGTGCGCCTTGCGGGGGTGTACGGCATTCCCGGTGGGCGCCTGCTGTCGCGTATTCGCCGGGGCGAACTCTGCCCGCCGCAGCCGGTGAGCTACACCAATCGCATCCATCGGGAGGATTGCGCGGGCTTTCTGGCGCACCTGCTGGGCCTGGCAAATGCCGACAATACGCTTGCGCCCGTTTACATTGGCGTGGATGATCTGCCGGCGCCGCGCTATGAGGTGGAAACCTGGCTGGCCGCGGAAATGGGCCTGGATACAGCGAGAGACAGTGACCCGGTGTCCTCCGATGAGCCGACGCGGCACAATTCGGCAGGCCACAAGCGGTGTCGCAATCGTGCGCTGCACGCCAGTGGCTACCAATTGATTTTCCCGGACTACAAAAGCGGTTACGCAGCGCTCCTTGCATCGCCCTAGCGGCGACCTGCTTCCCGTTCGCTGGTTTTCTGTGCGATAGACGCGATCGCCTACAGCACCAGGATAGCCTCTACCTCTATCTGCGCGCCCTTGGGAAGCGCGGCGACCTGCACGCAGGCACGCGCCGGGAAGGGTGCTTCCAGATACTGCGCCATGACTTCGTTGACTGCGCCAAAGTGCTGCAGGTCGGTCAGGGAGATATTGATCTTGACGGCATTCTGCAGGCTGCCGCCAGCCGCTTCGGCCACGGCGCTGAGGTTTTTGAATACCTGCGTGGCCTCGGCGGTAATGTCGCCGGCGATGAGTTCCATGGTGCCGGGCACGAGCGGAATCTGGCCCGAGAGCCATACGGTATTGCCCACTTTAATGGCCTGGGAATACGGGCCGATGGCGTCGGGGGCGTCGGGAGTTGAGATGACTGCGCGATTACTCAAAGTTGTGCTCCAGTATTGATTGCGGTGAGGCGTGGCCTCTTAGTTCTTGATGCGGGTGACCTTGCGCACATGGTTAATCGTGCGCAGGCGTTTCATTATGCGGGCAAGGTGCACGCGGCCCTTTACCAGCATTTCGAGATTGACGTAGGTGAACTGGTAGTCCTTGTCATCGGTGGATATCTTCTCGATGTTGACGCCCATGCTGTTGATCCGCGTGGCAATGACCGCGATCATGCCCCGCCTGTTTTCAACCTCAACGCGCAACTCCGCGCGGTATTCACCCTCTACTGCACCGTCCCAGCGTAGCGCGATACGACGCTCGTTGTGGTCGCGCATATCCACCAGGTTCTTGCACTGCTCGCGGTGTACCACCACGCCTTTTTCGAGGCTCAGGTAACCCTCTATCGGGTCGCCGGGAATGGGGTGGCAACAGCGCGCATAACTGACCATAAAGCCCTCGGTGCCGCAGATGGCGACGGGCTGGTCAGAGTCATTGTTCTGCTGGAGCTGGCTATCCTGCAGGCCGCTGAGCAGTTGCTGCGAGGTAAACGTTGGCAGGCGACTGCCGCGGGCCACATCTTCCAGCAGGTCGTCCAGGCTGTCGTATCGCTGTTGTGCCAAAAACTTTGCGAGCTTTTCTGCAGGAAGGCTTTCAAGACTGCTGCCGAAGCTGGCGAGCGACTTGTCCAACAGGCTGCGCCCCAATGCCACGGAGTCATCCCTGGTCTGGTATTTCAGGAAGTGGTGAATATTGGAGCGGGCTTTGGCGGTAACCGCGTAATCCAGCCAGGAAGGATTGGGCCGCGCGCCGGCTGAGGTCAGGATTTCAACGGTCTGGCCGCTCTGCAGGGGCTCGGATAGAGGGGCCAGGCGGCGGTTGATTCGACAGGCGACGCAGCTATTTCCGACATCCGTGTGCACTGCGTAGGCGAAGTCCACGGCAGTGGCCCGTCGCGGCAGTTCCAGTATGCGGCCCTGGGGGGTGAAGACGTAGATCTCATCCGGGAACAGGTCAATCTTGACGCTTTCAATAAACTCCAGCGAATTGCCCGCGCGTTGCTGCATTTCGAGCAGGCCCTGCACCCACTCGCGCGCGCGCGCCTGGCTGCCCTTGGCAGAATGGTCCTCAGTTTTGTAGAGCCAGTGCGCGGCGATGCCGTTGTTGGCCATATCCTCCATCTCCTGGGTGCGGATCTGGACTTCGATGGGAACGCCGTGCATTCCCATCAACACGGTGTGCAGCGACTGGTAGCCATTGGCCTTGGGAATGGCGATGTAATCCTTGAACTCCCCCGGCACCGGTTTGTAGAGGCTGTGAATGCAGCCCAGTACGCGATAGCAGGTGTCCACGGAGTCCACGATAATGCGAAACGCGTAGATATCCATGATCTCGGAAAAGGATTTGCGCTTGGACTTCATCTTCTTGTAGATGCTGTACACGTGTTTTTCGCGTCCCAGCACAGCGACATCGTGACCTTCCTGTTGCAACGTGACCTCGATCTGGTGCCGTACTTTCTCCACCAACTCCTTGCGATGACCCCGGGCCTGGCGCAGCGCGGCATCGATACGGGCGGCGCGCATGGGGTAGAGCGCCTTGAATCCGAGATCTTCAAACTCCATGCGCACAGAATTCATGCCGAGGCGCATCGCGATCGGGGAGTAGATTTCGAGGGTCTCCCGGGCGATACGCCGGGCTTTCGCTGATTTGAGCACTCCCAGGGTGCGCATGTTGTGCAGTCGGTCGGCCAGCTTCACCAGGATAACGCGAATATCCTGGGCCATGGCCAGTGCCATTTTCTGGAAGTTCTCGGCCTGCTTTTCTTCCAGCGACCCGAATTCCATCTGGGTCAGCTTGCTCACGCCGTCGACCAGTTCCGCCACCGTTGGGCCGAACTGCTCGCCGATGGCGACCTTTTCGATGCCCGTGTCTTCAATGACATCGTGCAGCATCGCGGCGATAAGGCTCTGGTGATCCATGTGCATGTCGGCGAGGATGCCGGCAACTGCGAGGGGGTGGGTTACGTAGGGCTCTCCACTGCGACGTCTTTGCCCATAGTGGGCCTGCTCAGCGAAAAAGTACGCGCGATTGACGTGGTTGGTCTGCTCGGGGTTGAGGTAACTGCGCAGGGTGGTATTAAGGGCATCCAGGGTTTGCATGTCGTTGACTCAAGACCCTTAACAGAAGATGCCCGCAGCGTGTGGAAACTCTGTTACAGGGTTTCGGAGGCCTCCATAACGTCTGCCAGTTCATCCTCGGCGTCCATCTCGCTTTCCCGTTTCAGGATATCGCTGGTCACAAAACCCTCGGCAATTTCGCGCAGGGCGATTACGGTGGGCTTGTCGGACTCTTCCAGAACCATCGGGTCCCTGCCGCCGGTGGCCAGTTGTCGGGCGCGCTTGCTGGCTACCATTACCAGTTCAAAGCGGTTAGCGACATTTTCCAGACAATCTTCAACGGTTACGCGTGCCATTCTCAAATACTTCCCATTTTGCGTGTGCCGCAGGCCGACGGCCTGATAACACGGATTTTGTTAAGCTGGAGCTGCCGGTGGATGCACCCGCGCCCCGCTCTTTGCCAGGCAGCGCAGCTGTCCCGGCGGAACCGCCAATTATAGCGCGATATACCCCGGGTGCGTCCAGCGCAAATAATCGCGGATATCGGGTTAGTTGAGGAGGTCCTGCAGCATGTCGCCCAGGACTTCCTGCTGCCGCGGGGTGCGCAGGCGCTGGCTGGTCACGATGGACCGCAACTCCTCCAGTGCCCGGTCAAAATCCCTGTTTACCACCATGAAGTCGCTCTCCACGTAGTGTGACAACTCCTCTACAGCCACATTCATGCGTTTTTCGATGGTGGTCGGGTCATCCTGCCCGCGCTGCCTGAGCCGCTGCAGCAGGGACTCGCGGTCGGGTGGCAGGATGAAAATGGCCTGCGTTCGGGGGACCAGGCGCTTCACCTGCTGTGCCCCCTGCCAGTCGATTTCCAGGATAATGTCCTGTCCGAGCTTTAGCTGGTTTTCCACCCAGATCCCGGAAGTTCCATAAAGATTGCCAAAAACACGGGCATGTTCCAGGAATTCGTTGCGTTCCAGCATGGCGAGGAAGTCGCTCTCCGGGACAAAGTGATAGTTTACGCCGTCCTGTTCGCCCGGCCGGATCGGCCGAGTGGTGTGGGAGACGGAAACCTGCACCCCCTCGCACTGCTCGACCAGCGCGTTGACCAGGCTCGTTTTGCCCGCTCCGGATGGGGCGGACACGGTATACAGTGTGCCAGTGTGGGCCATGATCTGTTCCTGCTACTCGATATTCTGGATCTGTTCGCGCATCTGCTCGATCAGTACTTTCAGTTCCACCGCGCTCTGGGTGGTGCTGGCGGACTGTGATTTGGAGGAGAGGGTATTGGCCTCCCGGTTCAATTCCTGCATTAAAAAGTCCAGCCGCCGACCACAGGGCCCGCCTTTGTCCAGTGTTCGCTGCACCTCGTCAATGTGCGCGACCAGCCTGTCCAGTTCTTCGTCGACATCCGCTTTCTGGGCCAGGTAGACGAGTTCCTGCTCAAGGCGGCCCTGGTCGACCTCCACTTTCAGGTCGGCAATGCGCGCGATGATGCGATCGCGCTGGTGCTGCATCAGGGCAGGTAGTATTTCCCGGGTGGACACCACTGCCGCGGCCACCTGGGACAGGCGATCCTGCACCAGTGCTGCCAGCTTGCTGCCTTCGCGCTGGCGGTTTTGTTGCATGCTGGCGAGCGCGTCTGTGAACAGGGCCAGGGCCTGTTCCCGCAGCTGCTCTTCCGGTTCTTCCGGGGCGCTGTAGATGCCGGGAAATTGCAGGACATCCAACGCGCTGACGGGCGCCGGGTTTTCCAGTTGCGCCTGAATGCGCCCTGCCGCCACAAGCAGCGCCGCTAATCGGTCACCGTCGATTTCCAGTTCACCGCCCTGTGTCGCGTGTGACTGCAGCCGTATCATACAGTCGAGCTTCCCCCGCGACAGGGCGGCGCTTGCCTTGTCGCGCAAGCGTGGCTCCAGGGATCGCAGGGCGTCAGGTAGCTTGAAGCTGCAGTCGAGATAGCGATGGTTTACCGAGCGCAATTCCACTGTCAGGGTGCCCTGACGGGTGGTCGCGCTTTCACGCGCAAATGCGGTCATACTCTGGATCATCTGTATTGCAGGCCTTTGTTGTGCAGCAGGCCAGCGAGTGTAGCAGCTTGTTTATGGTGCATACAGGTCGGGCCGCGCAGGTCGAGCCGCGCAGGTCGGATACCCGGGTGGAGCAGGTCGCGGTTCTACGGCTCGCCGTGCAACATCGTGTCGGCGCCTCGCGTATACTAGCGCGCTTTAATCACAACCGGAGCAATACCATGCAACGACCGAGTGGCCGTGCGGCTGACCAGCTGCGAGAGATAAGCATCACACGCAATTACACCCGACATGCCGAGGGCTCCGTGCTGGTGTGCTTTGGCGATACCAAGGTTATTTGCACGGCCTCCGCTGAGAAGGGTGTACCGAGTTTCATGCGGGGTGAGGGTCGGGGCTGGGTGACCGCCGAGTATGGCATGCTGCCGCGCTCCACCGGCAGTCGCATGGGCCGGGAAGCGAGCCGCGGCAAACAGGGCGGGCGTACGGTGGAGATCCAGCGACTGATTGGCCGGTCCCTGCGCGCCTCCCTCGATCTCGCACGGCTTGGCGAGAACACCATCACCATTGATTGTGACGTGATCCAGGCAGACGGAGGCACCCGGACAGCCGCTATCACGGGGGCCTGTGTCGCCCTGGTCGATGCCATTAATTACCTGCAGCGCGAGAAACTGCTCAAGGAAGATCCGCTGCGGCAGATGATTGCGTCTGTGTCAGTGGGTGTTTACCAGGGGGTCCCGGTGCTGGACCTGGATTATGATGAAGATTCCGCCGCCGATACGGATATGAACGTCATCATGGATGCAGCGGGCGGGTTTATCGAGGTGCAGGGCACCGCCGAGCAGGCGCCTTTCGCTCGCGCTGAACTGGACGCCTTGCTGGATCTGGCGAGCGGCGGCATACAGCAGCTGATCACAATGCAAAAGGCCGCACTAGCGTCGTAACGCGCCAGTTGGCGGCGGACTACAGCTCTATATCGTAGTCCATGATGATGGGCGCGTGGGTTGAGAACTCCTTGATCTTGTAGATGGCGCCATAGTCCACGGCGTACTTCAGGCCCTGCGAGATGATTTGAAAGTCTGTGCGCCAGCCGTTCTCTCCACGTTTGCCCTCCGGCCACCAACTGAATTCATCCTGGTCTGAGTTGATCTCGCGGAAAGCGTCGACATAGCCCGAGGCCAGCAGTTCGTCCATCCACTGTCGCTCCTCCGCCAGGAAACCGGTAGCCGTGCTATTGCGCTGGGTGTCCTGCACATCCGCGGCGCTGTGCGCGATATGCCAGTTACCGCAGATGATGAACTCCCTGCGCTTGTTGCGGATTTTTTGCAGGTGGGCGCCCAGAAGCTCGTAAAACTCGTTCTTGCGCGCCTGCTGGGCGCTGTCACCCTGCTTTGCGTGAGGGGCCAACAGGCAGGCTACGCTGAGGTTTTCGTAATCAGCCTGGATATAGCGCCCCTCCATGTCGAAGTCGGTGAAGCCGAGGCCGGTCATGATCGCCTTGGGCATTTCCCGGCAGTAGATCGCAACACCATTGGCCTTGCCATCGACATCGTCAAAAAAGTAGGCGTTGTAGTCTGACGGGAAGAAGAGATTGTCCTTCAAGTCGTATTCCGAGCACTGCAAATCCTGGACACAGATAAAATCGGCATCCTGCTCGTTCAGCCAGTCGTAAAATCCTTTGTCTGCGGCGTTTTTTATACCGTCAGCACTGAAGCTGATGATCCTCATTCTTGGCCCCTTGATATGAGAGCGTGTATGATGCACGAAGCGCGCAACACCTTGAGAGTGCGCTGGGCGCCCGGGGTAATGCTCGTACATCTGATCGTTTTAGTTGAACCAACGCTGTTTCACCAGCGCTGATCGCGATAACGTCTGTAACGAGACTGCGCAGTCTCGGAACCTGTTATTAGTAAGTGGTCAAAACCCAGATTTGCGTATTCTATAGCGTAAATGCGGGAATACAATGCTTCCTTGAGGATCAAATACCGATATGCAAGGCTATCAAACCGAATTTATTGAGCTGGCGCGTCGCTGCGATGTGCTGAAGTTCGGTGAATTTACCCTGAAGTCGGGTCGGACCAGCCCCTATTTTTTCAATGCGGGGGCGTTTGCGTCCGGTGAGGCACTGGCAGTGCTCGGCCGCTGCTATGCCCAGTGTATTGTGGATTCCGGCGTACAATTCGACATTTTGCTGGGTCCCGCCTACAAGGGCATCCCGCTGGCTGCTGCGACCGCGGTCGCGCTGGCGGACCACCATGGTCGGGATGTGGCGTTCGCGTACAACCGCAAGGAGGCCAAAGCCCATGGCGAGGGCGGCACGCTGGTGGGCGCACCACTGCGCGGGCGTGTATTGGTTATAGACGATGTGATCACGGCGGGCACGGCCGTGCGGGAAGTGATCGGGATGATTCAAACCGCGGGGGCCGAACTGGCCGGGGTCGTCATCGGCCTCGATCGACAGGAGCGCGGTGCCGGAGAATTGTCGGCTGTGCAGGAAGTTGAGAAGACCCAGAACGTACCGGTGTTGAGCATCATCAATATGGCTCACATCATTGCCTACCTCGAATCAGCTGATCAGGGGCCACTGGCTGCGATGCAAACCTATCGCGAACGCTACGGGGTGTAGCTTGTACCAACCGGGTACAGGTTCTATATTGGGCGCATGAATACTCGAAGACCACATTTTCATCGGATTGTGGCCTGCGCATTGTTGTTGTGTCTCACGACTTTGGCGCATGCCAAGCCACTCTATCGCTATCGCAATGCCGAGGGCAATGTTGTCGTGGACTATCAGGTGCCGGTGGAATTGATCGCCGGTGGCTACGAAGTGCTGAACAATGAAGGTATGGTGATCAAGGTGGTGCCGCGGGCGCTTACGCCGGAAGAAAGGGCGATCGAAAACGCCGAGAACGCGCGCGAGGAAGACGCCAGGGCGGAGCAGGAACGCCTGCGCAAGTGGGACGAATCCCTAATGCTGCGCTACAGCACTGTCGATGACATTGAGGACGCCCGACGTCGTGCCCTGGGCGATTTGCAGATCAGAATGAGCATCCTCAAGGGCAATCGCCGTGCGCTGAAGCAAAAAGTGGAGAACTACCAGACACAAGCCGCCAATATGGAGCGCTCGGGTATGCCGGTGGACGTTGAGCGTCTCAGGGCGATTGAAATCCTGCAGAGCGAAATCTCCAGCACTGAGCGCGACATCAAAGACCGGGAGCGTGAGATGCAGGAGCTCGAGACGGCCTACGACGCGGATATCGAACGCTTTGAAATGTTGCGTGACGTGGTGGAACTACGTCAGACGCTGCGCACCAAAAAGTAGCCGGGCTGGCCGCGCCTAGCTGACGAAGCCGCTCGCCTGGCCTGCAAGGGGCTGTGTGATCGCCTGGCGAAAGAACCCCCCCATCAGCAATTCCCACTGCTTGTTCCAGTCCAGCGTGGGCACCCGTTGGAAGCCGCTGCGCACGTACTGGGAAATGCGCCCCTCTGCCGCCGCCATCAGCAGATTGGCCGCCGCAGCGAGGGACAGCGTGGGGCGCAGCCCTTCGCGCAATTCGGCCTCACGAATGACCTGCTTGAGCTGGGTTTCGAAGCGGTCGAACAGCTGCGCGACGCGCTGGTGCAGGCGCTCGGTTTCGCCGGCGAGGGCATCACCCGTCAGTATGCGTGTCAGGCCCGGATTGCGCTCGGTAAAAACCAGTAACAGCATAATCATTTTTTCGCAGCGCTTCTGTGCGGTCGGCTCTTCGCCCAGGATAATGTTGATGCGGGTGAACAGCGTATCTTCGATAAACTCGATCAGGCCTTCGAACATCTTGGATTTGCTGGGGAAGTGCCGATACAGTGCTGCTTCGGAGACACCGACCTGCTTCGCCAGGCCGGCGGTGGTTATGCGGTTGCCAGGGCTGGCCTCCAGCATGTGGGCCAGGGCTTCCAATATTTGCTGGCGCCTTTGGGATTTTCTCGGAGGCATGGCGTTCCAACTCAAATAGCGTTTCAACCATGCTAGCGATTACCTGTCGCGCCTGCAATAAGCCCGGCCGATATGGGGACGGATTTCTTCTATTTTTTTCCGCTCAGGTGCGCTTATTGGTGATGAGTGTGCCCATGCCCTCGTCGGTGAATGTTTCCAGTAGTACAGCGTGGGGTACCCTGCCATCGACAATATGGGCGCTGGTGACCCCGGTTTTCACTGCGTCCAGCGCGCAGCGGATTTTTGGCAGCATGCCGCCGCTGATGGTACCGTCCGCTATGAGCTCGTCGACTTGCCGCGTGGTCAGGCCGGTGAGAATGTTGCCATTCTTGTCGAGCAGCCCGGCGACATTGGTGAGCAGCATCAACTTTTCCGCGCGCATGACCTCGGCCAGCTTTCCGGCCACGAGATCGGCGTTGATATTGTAGGTACTGCCGTCCTCGCCCACACCTATCGGAGCGATGACCGGAATGAAGTTGCTCTCCAGGATGACATTGAGCACCTCGGTATCGATCTGGTCCACGTCTCCTACATGGCCGATGTCGATAATCTCGGGTTCATCCAGCCCGGGTGTGTCGCGGCTGACCGTCAGCTTGCGCGCGCGAATCATCTGGCCGTCCTTGCCGGTGACACCGATGGCCTTGCCGCCGTTGCGATTGATGGAAGAGACGATTTCCTTATTGACGCTGCCCCCCAAGACCATTTCCACGACATCCATCGTCTGGGCGTCGGTAACACGCATACCGTCTACAAACTCGGTGCGAATATTGAGTTTTTCCAGCAGCGCGCCAATCTGGGGCCCACCACCGTGCACTACCATGGGATTCATGCCCACCAGTTTCATCAGCACCACATCCCTGGCGAAACTCTCGTGCAGGAGCGGATCGACCATGGCGTTGCCGCCAAACTTGACCACGATGGTTTTTCCGATGAAACGCTGGATATAGGGCAGCGCTTCGGTGAGCACCTGTGCAATGTTGAGCGCTTCAGCGCGATCTAGTGACATATCGTGGCCTGTTGTTTACCGGTTCCCGCTGTGGGGCCCCAG
>JAGRIK010000039.1 GCA_020443325.1 Halioglobus sp. | reverse complement strand
TACATCGAGGTCGAACCCACCGCCGTGTTAAGTTTGCCAATGGTATTCTTATACAGCGCACTGTTACCCACAGCAGCATTGTCGGTGCCGGTTGTGTTGGAAAAAAGTGTACTCACACCGTTGCCCGTGTTGTTGTTGCCGGTGGTGTTCGCATACAGCGACAGAACGCCACTCGCCGTGTTGTTTCCGCCGTCTCTGTTGGAATAGAGCGACAGCGCGCCGCTGCCCGTGTTACCAACGCCGGTGTTATTCAAATAAAGCGATTGATAACCGCTGGCGGTGTTGACGGAACCAGATATATTGGAATAAAGCGATTTGGATCCAATGCCTGTATTGCGTTCGCCCGTGGTGGTTTGTAAAAGCGAATCATCGCCAATTGCCGTGTCATTGTTCCCGGTCGTTACACTACTGAGAGCGCCGTCACCATAGAACGTATTGCCGTTTACGGCCTGCACCTCGACGGAACCCAGCAAGAATGCGCTGGCCAGCGTCAAATAAATTGCAGTTTGTTTGTTCCTGCTGGGAGTATTCATGATTGACTTCCTCTGATTGAAGCTTGATTGAACGTATTGTCGAACTAATACCCTCAAGGCATTGCCCGCACCCGTACTTCTGTAAGGGAGACGCAAATCGCCACGATCAGATTGATTCTAGTATGTTCTACAATTCGTGCACGATGTCAGGAATATATTATTACTGAGGTCCGATCACGGCATGCACCTATGGCAGGAGGCCCGAAGTATTTCTGCCAAACGGACCGATAAACCAAGCGCTTTAGGCCATTCATATCTTAGCGAGAATACTCTCAAAACAATTAGTTCTAACAACTCATAAGCCGGGTCATCGGATACAGCGCTTTTACCCTGCTTTGGACTGCACGCATCCGGGCGTCAACGAATGATTACTTCGCCCGTGGGACAATCCTCAGATAGAGTTTGGCGGTTTTCCATCCACCCGGATATTTTAACTTTGCCTCTTCATCAGACGCTGTGGGGACGATGATACAATCCTAGCCATTCTTCCAGTTAACGGGCGTGGCCACCTGGTGCCGTGGTGCACACCGGCGTGAAGTCTTTGGGGTGCGAAAAGAGAATGGCATAGCTGTCACCTATCCAATGGTCAAAGTCGATTTCCCAATCCGTTGTCTGGGCCACAAATTTGGGTGCGGTATCGTTAATACGAACTGACATGGCTATATCCTCCTGACTCATTGGTCGACGTCCAGTATCTGGACCGACAACAGGATTCCGGACCACAATCGGTCGATTCTCTGGGTTTCGAAAACACTGCGAGAGTGGCGCTCCCCCTCACTGGCACGGTTGACTTAACGTGTTGATATGTTCGAGACGCCAGGAAAGCACAGGCCAGACCTCTGGATTAGTTTTGCTTCAAAAGGCGCAACCGACCTAACTGCACAAGATTGCCAGTGCATTGTCTTCTCTCCTTGAGATATGAACCACATCGGGGTAAAACTCGTCTACGGCGCATACCTGTAGAGCAGAGGTGGATTGCAGCATGTACCGGAAATCCTTCCCAGCGTGGAGAACAGATCCTTATTCGCCGCTGAAGGCTCGTTTACAATTTGCAGCGCCCCCACCAGGTCGCTATCGATTGGCGCGGAGGCATCATATAACGCAGCGAATATCGCGTAGAATTGGTTCTCTGAGCCAGCATTATAAGTTGCGTACTGGAAATCCCGTAGCATGGCCGGAGCCCAATCCGAATCAGCTTGCGAAACGTTCGCAAACCCGATGCCTATCGACGTGAACTCCTCGTAATTATTGAATAGCGCAACTGCATCGGCGGCTGTCGCCCACATCCATCCCGTCAGGTCGTAGCCCTTGATGCTGCCGGCACACACTCCGTGGGGGCATACAGATAGAAATTCACGCCTGGAGGTCGGGTACAGAAAATAGTGGAGCGATAACGGCTGCACCCACTCCAAACCGCTGACAACAACAGTATCTGTAAGCGGAATCACGTCGACTTCGTCGACAATATCGAAAGGAATGGCCGCCGACTCTGACTGATCTGCTCGGGAAATCCGCAACAGCCAGCGCGAGGGTGCTGATGTGAACGTGTTTTCGATCACGATCAAGCCCGCTGACCGATCTACCTTGCTTGGAATGATGGTGTGTGGCGTGTCAGGATCAGACAGATCCACCAGCGTCAAATGATCGTCATTCCTGAAACCCTGCCCCTTCAGGATAACCCGCTGCGGATGACCGGACGCGTGAACCACTTTCGGAACCATGCCATTGATCGTGAGTTGATTGGTCCGCCGCCCAAAGACTGTCGTCAATGTGGGGCTGGTATGCATTTCAACGAAGAGTTTGACCGCAGCCGGCGACAGATCAATAACACATTCATTGGAGTTGGCTGACATGCAGTCTCCAGACCAGGCATCCTTTTCGGACAAACGCATGGATTGGACTGACTGCCCGCGAATTGGAATTGCGTAGTAGGTTTCCCGGATCGGTTCGGGCGTTAGCTGTCCGTTATGGATTCGAAACCAGTCCTCCACGGACATAAAGTAGTTGCCCCTGCACTCAACAGCACCCTGGGGCTTGTCGGTGGCAAGACAATCGCGCTTTCCCGTCCTGGAGACGACATCGCCCGGCCCAACAATTGAAACTGCTATTTCGCACGCAGCGAGCAGAATTACCAAGCTGGCAACCAGGTTTGCTTTTGCTATCTTCACAAGCCCTCCCTTGCCTGCTCGTCATCACCGAAAGCTCAAAGCTCATCTGGTAAGCCAGGCATGCGACGATTGGAGAGTCCTTATTCCGGACACCCCTGAGTATAGTTCGAGTTGACAACCGTTCCACTGGTTTTACCCGTCCGTGGCGAACTCGAACGCCGGACCAGGTGCCGGGTTGAACTGCTGGGGTAGGCAGCAACAGCTAACTTTTTGATCGTGGAATGGAATAAGGAATTCATGCAACGGGTCTAATGGCCTCCAGGAAAACCCGGTGATCGCTTTTACCTATATAGGAGTCTTCCAGACTGGGTAATCTGTTATATGACTCAACGATCCAGCCTGTCCCCGCGGTCCCAACATGGGCCACCGCTCTGCGAACGGTCGAGAGCTCGGCAGTGGAGAGGGAACTGGAGAGCGCCCCCAACGCTTAAGTGGTGGTGTATAGAACCCGTGCAGGCAACTTTATCGAGCAGTAAGCCAGTACCGTTTGAGAAGGTGGTAGCAGCTTAATCCTCTACCCACTGCTATACTCTGGCCCACGTTATTTACCGGGCAGTAACAACCCCTCACGTTCAGTGAATCAATCAGGAGAATTGCGATGTACAGTCATATCATGGTGGGCGCGAACGATATTGAAGCGTCCAAGACATTCTACGATGCCATACTCGGCGCCCTAGGCCACGGCCCCGGCTTCATCGACGACAAAGGCCGTGTTTTCTATATCACCGACAGCGGTATCTTTTCGATCACCAAGCCCATTAATGGCGAACCGGCAAGCCCGGGCAACGGCAGCACTATCGGTTTTGCGGCGAAAGATCCGGCAGCGGCGGACGCATGGCACGCAGCGGGTCTCGCCAACGGCGGCGTGACCTGCGAAGACCCACCCGGGGTTCGTGAAGGCGCTACCGGTAAGCTCTACCTCGCCTACCTGCGCGACCCCTCGGGCAACAAGGTTTGCGCACTGCACCGGATGGCGTGACGTAAACTTCGCATTGGGGGTGGGCAGTTCATAAAGGGCTCTGACCAGGATGGCGCTTACTTAAGCCTCGATACGGCGGTCCGGTTTAGGCAACACCCAGATGGGGGTACGCTGATACACATCCAACCGTTTCACCTGAGGCGCTATCGTGGGCGCCAGTTGCACGGAGGTAGCAGCGGCTCCGACTATCGCTACTCTCTTGTTCCTGATGTCCTCGTTCCAGTATGGCGAACGAATGAATGCCCGCTTTCTTTAACTTGATGCCCGCGCCACTGCCAGAAAATCCGCCGCCAGGCACTCGCCGAACTGGACCTTCACTGCACCACAGCGGCGCCAGCCAATTTCTCAGCGTCCTTTAAGCCACCAACATTGGTGACTTCAGTGTAGCCCAGCGCTTCCAGGCGCTCTTTTGCCTTTTCAGCCCGGCCACCTGCAGCACAGTAAAGATAAATCGGCGTGTCCTTGCTGAGTTGCCGCTGGGCAACGCCGGCCTCTATACCATCGAAAGGGATTAAGATCGCCTGCGGCACGTGACCGCTGGCATATTCAGCGGGCGTGCGCACGTCGATCCAGACGACGTCGGCGGCTTCCTCCGCCCAGGCTGGCTGGAAGATGCAATAGACGACCAGTGTAAGCCACAGTGTTACGGATTTGTTTGTCATGGAAAGTCCCTCGCTCGATGTTTCCTGACACCAGTATAGCCCCGTGGGCACGCACGGGGGAGACCGTCAGACTAACCAGGGGGAGTACGTCAGCATGGTACATAGTTGAATACAAATACGAACTGAGGCGGCAGATTGAATGTTATAGGGGTGGGACTGTGCGAGGCAGGAAGCCGAGCTCAAGCCCCCAGGGACGGGTTTACGGCGTGTCCCACCCCTATAGCATTCAATTTGCCGCCGGCTCGAAGCTGAGGCAAGTAAAATGCGGACAATACCTCGTGTTCGAATCATCAACTGCCACCTGTAATCCGCGCGTCACCCGCTGTAGTATTGATGATTGCAGCCACGATCCGTGCGCCGGTTATCCGCCAGCGCGTTCCTTGCCCAGGGAGAACTGACAGTGCAGATACACGAGCTTCCACGACGTCCCAATCGCAACCTCGACCATATCCCTGGCGACTACGGCCTGCCCGTGATCGGGCACACCTACAGCCTCCTGCGCAACTCCCACAAGATGGGCAAGCACATGCTGGACACGTACGGGCCGGTGTTTCGGTCCTCGGCATTGTTTCAGCGCACTGTCGGCCTGGTTGGTCCGGACGCGGCACGGTTTGTGTTGCTGGAGGGGGAAAAGAACTTTGCGGCTGAACCCGCCTGGAACCTTATCATCGGCGGCCTGTTCCAGGGAGGCCTGCTGCTGAAGGATTTCGGCGAGCACCGCTCCCATCGCAGGGCGCTGCAACAGGCCTTCAAGAGACCGGTACTCGAAGCCTATTGCAACTCCCTGAACTACTATCTGGACGAAGGCATTAACAGCTGGCCCGTGGACACGCATTTTGACCTCTTCCCGCGCCTCAAAGGGCTGCTGCTGGAGAATGCAATACAGTCCTTTTTTGGCGAGGACCCGGACTGCGACACGCAGGCGTTGTCCCGGGCCTTCATCGATATGCTGGACGCCACCCTGACGCTGGTGCGCAAGCCCCTGCCCGGAACCAAGTGGCGCCGTGGCATGGCCGGGCGCGAGGTTATCAAGTCGTACTTGAAGAGCCAGATTCAGCTGCGCAAGGCAAACCCGGGGAATGATTTCCTGTCATCTCTGTGCACGGCTTCCGACGAGGAGGGTAGGCTGACGGACGATGAAATCATCGATCACATGATTTTCCTGATTTTTGCCGCTCACGACACAACTACAAGCACGCTGAGTTCCGCGACCCGAATCCTGTGCCAGCACTCCCATTGGCAAACGCGGTTGCGGCAGTCTTTCGCAGCCGTTCAGGGCGAGTATTTGTCGATGGATGATTTCGCCGCTCTCCCCGAACTGGACTGGTTTTTCAGGGAAGTGCTCCGCATGCACCCGCCGGTGCCGGGTATTACAAGGCGCACGGTCAGGGAGGTGGAATACGGCGGCTACACCCTGCCGGCGAACGCCTCGGTGTTCGTGTCAATTCGCCTGATGCATTACCTGCCCGAGCACTGGACCAATCCGGAGACCTTTGATCCGGAGCGTTTCTCGCCCGAACGCGCCGAACACAAGCGCAACAGTTTCCAGTGGCTGCCTTTCGGCGGCGGCGCCCACAAATGCCTGGGCCTTCATTTCGCGGAGATGCAAACCAAGATCTTCCTGTTCCAGCTCCTGCGTAAGTTCAGCGTTGCCCTGGATCCGAAACATGCCCCGCAGATTCGCGCCGTGCCGCTGGAGATGCCAAAGAATGGCCTGCATATCGCCCTGAAACCGCTTTGAATAAGAGGAACGCGTATGACAGCTGGCTGGACTGCCGCCGATATGGCGGAACTCGGGCATCGACACGCCCGGCTGGAAGGTGAATGTAAACTCGATGAGTTAATGGAGACGCTGTGCGCGGATCCAGTCTACGAATTTCACCCCATGGGTTTAACCTTTCGCGGTGGCGACACCACGCGTCGTTACTACGATCAGTTCATACGCAGGTTTATTCCCCGTATCCAGGGGTATGACCTTGTGGACGAATGGTTCAACGAGCGATCAGTTGCGCAGGAGTATGAGATCCGTGTCGAGCGTGAGGGTGCAATCATAGCGCTGCGCACGGTCGGTGTGCTGTTCGTCGACGAAGACAGCATCGCGTCAGGTGACCCGAGGCTCGGCGGTGAACGAATTTATGGCGGCGAACAACTGGTGCGCGAATTCACCGGAGAGATGTTCTCCGAACTCAGGCCGCTCTGACACCGTTACACTTGTTCAATGAACTGGAGAGACCATGAACACCAGGCAACTCGGCGCCATCATTGTTGGCACAGGATTTGGCATACTGACTCACGCCAGGGCGCTGCGTGCCGCCGGGTTTGATATCAAGGCGGTGGTCGGGCGAGACCCCGAGAAAACCCGACAGCGCGCCGCCAGGTTCGATATCCCCCTGGGTTTAACCGATCTCGGTGAGGCGTTGGTCTTGCCCGGTGTCGACGCTGTGGCCGTGGCTACACCACCTCACACTCATGCAGAAATTGTGCTCGCCGCGACTGCTGCGGGAAAACATATCGTCTGTGAAAAACCGTTTGCTGCAAACGCACAGGAAGCCCAGGCGATGTACGAGGCTGCCAGCGCTGCCGGTGTCGTGCATTTTCTCGGTGCGGAGTTCCGCTGGCAAACCTCACAGGCCCTTGCCACCAAAGCCATACACGATGGGCTTATCGGGACGCCGCGCATGGCGCAGTTTATTTTGCTCGTACCCGTGCTCAGCGAGCGCAGCGCCGAAGTGCCCGACTGGTGGGGCGACAGAAGCCAGGGCGGCGGCTGGCTCGGCGCCTATGGCTCACACGTCATCGATCATATCCGGCACATGTTTGGCGATTTTGCCGGAGTGAGTGCAACCCTGGACCTGCTGTCCGATCACGACTGGACAGCGGACGATGCATACTCAGCCCACTTCCGTACCGTCTCCGGTGTCAGTGGTGTCATGCAAAGCAGCATCAGTGCAGTTGGTTCGTTCCAGAGTAGCCTCCGTGTGATTGGCTCCAGCGGGTCGCTCTGGGTTGAAAACGATCAGGTGGTTATCTCCGACGCGGCGGGACAGCGAAAACTGGAAGCCGGCGCCTACGCCAATGACGCCCCTGTGCCCCCTTCCCCGGATCTACTGGTTACCGCTTACGATATGCTTCACTCCATGGGCACCGATCTGGCGCCCTACACGAAGCTGTATGAAACATTCCGGCATCAGATCCTGCGCAAACCCGCTCCCAGCGACATCTCACCCGCCACCTTTGCCGACGGGGTCCAGATGCAGAAAGTACTGGATGCAATCAGGGCCTCTTCGGCGGAACAGCGATGGGTGGAAATAAGCTAGCCTATTTTTATCGCGTAGCACCGCACCCGCCTAAGGCCCGCAATTATTTGCCACAGAAATCAAACGGGGCCGGCTAGGGAGCGGGCGGTAGCGGTTGCCAGGTGTCCACTATCTCGCCGTCGTCGTAGACCAGGATTTCATTGAACTGGGTAATCACGGCTTCACTCTCATTGGGCCGGAAAAACACGTAATCGCCGGGCTTCAGGTCGACACCTTCCGCACCGAAGTAACACTCCTGATTGCTTGAACCGCCGAAAAATCCGTTTTTGGCCAGGCCCTGCGGTGACACTGGCGCCGCATTCCAGAGTCCACCAAAGATAAAGAACGAGCGGCGCCGGTTTACATCCCAATAAGAGAGCAACCTGGCTAACCATGGCAGGCCGGGGACCAGAAAATGCGGTGCTGTTTTCAACACTAGCGTTGCAATGTACAGCGCTGGCTCATGCATGGCCAATGTCCTGGTATCAAAATGGGCCGGTTTGACAAAGCAGGAGCCGATGGTGAGTTCATTGGCAACCGCATTGCTGTGATACATCGGGTAGGTAACACTGCCAGCCGCATTCCAGGTCAGCTCGTCGACAGGCAACGTGTCGCCAAAGACCTCGCGTGCAATGCGTTTGCAGGACTGGTAAAAGTCCAGGCATTCCTCCAGCAAACGCTGGCGACTGTTATCGGTGAACGCCACGTAGTACACGTGTTTTTCGTATCCCATAAAGCCTGAGAACTCGAGATGCGCGTGGTTCCTGACATACTCGAGCGCCGTTCGCACGTCGGCTGTATTGTCGAAGCCGCCGCGGCGAATACCGATGTCGATCTCGAGATTCACCTTCAGTTGCAGGTTTTGCCGCGCAGCAATAGCAGCGTAGTCCTGCAGGCGCTCCATATTGTCGACCAGCCACTGAATATCGGCGATGGTGTCCGGATGGTACGCATGGTCGGCGCTCTCCTGATAGAAGTCTGCCAGCGCCATGGCGGGCATCGGCTTCCCCAGTAGGACGTCAACATACCCTTTAAGCAAACAAATGGTCTTCAGGTAGTCGATGCTGAAAATCATCATTTTATTCGTGCCGAGGCGCTCGGAGATGGCGTCCAGCAGCGGGTCGCTCGGCAGCGACTTCATGGCCACGCGCACATCTACGCCGATGGCCCTGGCGTGACGGGCAACGGCGTCTATGTTTTTTGTCAGTCGCTGCCTGTCAATGATCAGGACGGGTTTGGCGATACGGGATTGCGCCAACACGGTTGATAGCTTCTGGAAGTAGGCCGATGGAGGGGCGCTTTTGTCTCTGGGATACACTCGCCAGACGACAGCAGCAACGATGATAATAGCCAATAACGTACACATTGCCTTTCCTATGGAGTCCTATTGCAGGTTCTTTGCGGCCCTATCGCGACCATATTGCGGCTGTTACCCGGCGCGCGGCGCTGCCACAACGTGAGGCAGGAAGTGTAAGCGCACCAGCGGGTATTGACCAACAATTTGTGGCTGGCCTCTACGCTACTGATGGCATTGACGCAGGCGGCTCGTCCGCCGCCTGTGCGTTAGGCCATTTTTCATTAACGTGGTAAATTGCGCGTCTGCCGGGACATACGCCGCTTCACAGTATAGCTGCCCGCCTCCCTACAACAACAGTCAAGGCGCCCTGAGCACTATGGCAGTAACAGCTTTATTTTTTCTGGTGATCCCGGCGCTCATTATCTGGCTGTGCCAGAGAATGGCGGCGCTCGACAAGATTGGTGTGGTCACCCTGTGTTTTGGCCTGGGGATCGCCAGCTCAGTGGGTCTGGATTCACTTCTGAACAACAGCGTCGGCAATATTGCGGAAGTACAGCGCAGTATTGCCGAGGTAGCCATTGTCATCGCGCTGCCGCTGCTGGTGTTTTCCATGAATGTAAAGAGTGCGGTGGCGCACGCCGGAGGCGCACTGGCCGGGATGGCGCTGGCCATGTTTTCGATCGTGCTTGTCAGTATCGTCGGGGCGGTATTGTTTCACCCGGTGCTGGACAATATCTGGCAGATTGCGGGCATGTCGGTCGGGGCCTACACCGGCGGTGGGCCGAATATGGCAGCAATCAAATCGGCCATCAATGCCGACGACGCCGTGTTCATCACTATGGTCACCTATGATTTGCTCTTTTCGGCCATCTACCTGATTTTTGTTATCACCGTGGGAAAACGCCTGTTCGGCTTGTTTTTGCGCCCTTATCAGGCCAATGAAAACACCACCACCGGCAGCACCCACGATATGGCACACATGATGGATGAAAGCGCTGACGGCTATCGCCAGTTGCTGGCCAGCAGCCGAAAAATGGAAACACTCAGCGCCCTGCTGCTGTCGCTGGCTGTGGTGGGCGTTTCGTATTTTGTTGCCAACGCCTTTCCCGGCGACCTGATGTCCACCATCATGGTTGTGGCCATTACCACGCTGGGCCTGCTCTGCTCGCTCGTGCCGGCGATCAGGAAGCTGACCAACAGCTACAGCCTCGGCATGTACTTTGTACTCGTGTTTTGTTTTACCACCGGCTCAATGATCGACATCGACATGATTATGAATATCGATTACAACCTCGCCGCGTACACCCTGTTCATCCTGTTCGGCTCGCTGGTGCTGCAGGCCATGCTCTGCAAGCTGTTCAAGATTGATACCGATACATTCCTGATAACATCATCGGCGGCAATTATGTCGGTGCCATTCATGCCCGTTATTGCCGGCGCACTGAAAAATCGTGAGATTCTTTTGCCGGGCTTATCGGTCGCCATTATTGGCTACGCCCTGGGCAACTATCTGGGTATATTCGTTGCCAACTTTACCTTGTGGTTAACCACCCAGTAAGGCTTAAACATTCCTCTCCCGGCGAGCGATGAAACTGCGTGATAACGCTCCGGCAGGTTATTAGAGCCTATTGAGAAACAGACAGTTCGCCAGCGATACATATATCAAGTTATTCACTATTGAGTAGAATCGGCGCTTGCCGTGCCGACATCGGCGATATCATCTGCTGGAGTATCGCATGACAGAAATTCACTATTTGGACCGCCCGGATAACCGTGATCTGCGGCAGATACCCGGTGATTACGGCCTCCCGCTTATCGGCAACGCCCTCAGCCTGGGGGCCAACCCGCTAAAGTTTTGCGATGACCGCTTTCACCGCTACGGCGAAATTTCCAGATTCGCGATGGGGCCCTCGCATATCGTGCTCGCACTGGGCCCGGATAATGCGCGCGAGCTGCATCTCGATACGCAGAAGAACTTTTCCTCCGCCAAGGGGCTGGGCCACTTTGAATCCCTGATCGGTGGCAGCCTGATCATGAAGGACTTCGAGGCGCACCGGTTTCAGCGCAGGTTGATGCAGACAGCGTTCAAGCGATCGAGCATGGACGGCTACGTGGAGCATATCAATGCCATCTGCGCCGCAACGCTGCGCCCGCTGTTCGGCAGCGACGAGTTTGAGCTCGCCGGCTATGCGCGGTCAACGCTGATGGAAATCGCGGCGCAGACCTTCACCGGTGTCACCGGGCAGGGCAAGGAGGGCGCCAAACTCAAGGCTGCATTCGCGAATTTCATTGACGGATTCGATTTCATTTTTGAAGTAAACCTTCCCGGCTTCAAGTACCACGGCAGCCTGCGCGCCAAGAAATATATTGCAGCGTTTATTCGCGAACTGATCGCCGACAAACGCCATAACGACGACAGCGACATCCTCGCCCACTTCTGTCGCGAGCTGGATGAAAACGGCAACTATTTTTCGGAATTCGACATCGTTGAGAATTTTGTGGTGCTGTTGTTCGCCGCGCAGGACACTACCACGGCATCACTGGTGAACGCCTGCCTTGAGCTGGGTCGCCACCCCGAGTGGCAACACCGCCTGCGCGAGGAGGCCCGTGCGCTGGGCAAGGAATCGATAGGGCAGGATGACTTTGAGGCGCTGCCGTCTTTTAGCCTGCTGTTCAACGAAACCCAGCGCCTGCATTCATCGGTCCCCCTGTTCCCACGCCGCAGCATCAATCCCTGCGAACTGTCGGGCGTGGAAATTCCCGCGGACACCCTGCTGATGAATGCGATCACCTATAACCACGTTATGCCGGGCTGGTGGACTGACCCGTACAAATTCGACCCAGAGCGCTTCGAACGCGAGGAACACAAACAGCACCCCTTCCTGTTCCATCCGTTTGGCGGCGGCGCTCACAAATGCATTGGGATGCATTTCGCGCAGATGGTGTTTCGCATTTTTATGTTTCACCTTATCACCAGGCATGAAATCCAGTTGCGCCCGGGCTACGATCCGGATTTGCAATATCTGCCCATGCCCAAGCCGAAGGATAACCTGCCGATGCGCCTGGTCCCTGTCAATTAACTACCGCACAGACTATTTACCCGCGTTTATTCTGACAGTTGTCGAAACAGTAGACAGGAGTGTTTGATGAGTAAAATCCTGATCACCGGCGCCACCGGATTCATTGGCAATCACGTGACCCGTATGGCACTTGAGGCCGGCGATGAAGTGCGTGTGATGGTGCTGCCCGGCGAGGACCGTTCGCCGCTGGACGGCATGGATGTGGAATTCGTCGAGGGCAACCTGCTCGACCCCTCGACGTTTGCGCCGGCCCTCAAGGGGGTGGAGAAAATGTACCATCTCGCCGCGCTGTTCGCGGTCTGGACCAAAGATCCCGACCTGCACTACAAGATCAATGTGCAGGGTACCGAGGCCCTGATGAAGGAAGCGCTTAAGGCAGATCTGGAGAAGGTCGTTTACACGAGCTCCATTGCCGCCATCGGCATCAACCCCGGAGAGATGTCCAATGAGGAAACCCCGTTCAACGCCTGGCCCTGGGCCAGCGAGTACATCATGTCCAAGTTTATCGCCCACCAGGTGGTCAAGGGCCTAGTGAGCAAGGGTTTGCCGGCGACAATGGTCTTGCCCGGCCTGCCCTTCGGGCCCGGTGACCGGGCGCCAACGCCGACCGGGAGTGTGATTCTGCAAGTGTTACAGGGCAAGGCCAGGAACTGGTGGAAGGGCGGTGTCTGCCTGGTGGATGTTCGCGACGTGGCTCGCGGCCATATCCTGGCCATGGAGAAGGGGCGTATCGGGGAATCCTATTGCCTGACCAACACCTCGGCCAATATGAGCAGCAAGGCGTTAATTGAGATGGTAGGTCGCATCGCCGGCGTCGAAGGCGTAGCGACCCGCGAAGTCCCCGCAAAGGTCATGTTGCGCGTCGCCCGCCTGATGGAGTTGTGGTCCAAGATTACCGGCAAGGCGCCGATGACCACCTACAAGAACACCATGTATATCCTGCAGGAGAATTTCGTCGATGCGAGCAAGGCCGTGACGGAACTGGGCATGCCCCAGAGTCCTATCGAACAGGCCATCGCGGATTCCATCAGCTGGTTCCGGGAAAATGGTTACGTGTAAGGCTCGCCGCCCTGTTGTTTCCTTTGATAGAATCCGGTGGCCCCAGTGCGATGTGAATGCCTATATCCGATTCCCATACTAACCTTCAGCGGTGAAGGTCAGGTTTCCAGACTTACATAACCAATAGAGGCCAACCAATGAAAGCAACCGGCGCCATCTTTGAGGAACCCCCTGTCCACAGCGACAAGGGCGACAGGTATACCAACGACGTCTGCTCAAAAAATTCCGAGAGCAGTTACACCATTGACGGCAAGGACATCGCTTTTCCGGTGATCGTATCCGATGCCGCTATGCTGATGAACGGCTTCCTGGTAGATGCGAAAGCGGCACAGGCTATGCTTGAGGGTACAGGTTTTCGGGTGGTGGAGCTGTTTCCCGGCAAAGCCATCCTGCAATTGCTGGCGGTCGACTACAAAGAGAACCACCTCGGCGACTACAACGAGGGCGCGATCATTTTCCCGGTCCTGGCGCCAGGGGAAAAGAAGCCCTTTCCTTTCTTCGGCGCACTAAAGCGAATCGGGGACGGCACTATGGGCAATTTCGTATACCGGATGCCCGTAGACCAGGAGTTCACCACCCATGCGGGGCGCTTTATCTGGGGTTTCCCCAAGTGGGTGAGCCGCGTGGATATTGAGTTCGGCCCCTCCACCGCCCGCGGCACGTTTACGGATGAGGGAGAGCTGGTCTACTCCATCGCAGCGAAGACCGGCGGCAAGAGCACTCCCAAGGAGCAACGCGCTGCATCGCTGGCAATACGCGACGGCAAGGCGTGGAAAACCTATGGCACCAACAACAGCTCCGGGCTCACGTTTTCGCTGGGGGGCGAGGCCCCAAAGATTGGCGACAGCCACCCGTTGGCAAAAGAACTGCGTACCCTCGGCCTTCCCAAGAAACCGATGTTCACCGTTTCCGTCGCAAGCACCAGGATGACCTTTGGCAAGCCGGAAAGCGTCGACATTGGTGCGCCCTTTTCAAGTTAGGGCGGGCTCTGAAAACGTCTACAGATACACCCTGAAATCGCTGAGCTGCTTTAGAATAGTTACCCGGGCAATGACATCGTAGTCGATGAAATTGTCTGGGTATCCTATGTCCGCTTTCTTGACAGTGTGTTTTATCCGAGTGATGGTGTTTGGGTCCTATAATCATCCCAGGAGGGCGTGACATGGAATATCGTGGCAAAACCGTCGTTATCACGGGTGGCGGTTCTGGACTCGGCGCTGCCATGGCCGATGTGTTTGCGACCAACGGTGCAGGGCTTGCTCTACTGGATATCGATGGTGACAGAGCGGAGAAGAAGGCTGCTGAGCTGCAAGCTAAAGGCACTGACGCGATTGCAATGACGGTCGATGTGGCTGACAAGGGCTCAGTGGTGACGGCTGCGCGTGAGGTGGAAGCACACTTTGGTTCCTGTGACGTTGTATGCCCGAATGTGGGTGTTCAGCAGTTTGGCGCGATAGACAAGCTCACTGACAATGATTGGGCCTGGGTACACACCGTGAATGTGATGGGCGTCATTAACACGGTAAGCGCGTTCCTGCCGCTGGTACGAAAGTCCTCTGGCGACAGCAGGCACATTCTTTTGACAGCCTCCGCAAGTTGCTTCACACCGGGCGCCCGAATGGCGGCCTATGTAGCGACAAAATATGCTGTTGTAGGTTATGGCGAAGTGCTGCGTATGGAATTGGCAGAAGAAGGAATCAATGTATCCATGATTTTTCCCGCCGGCATGACAACTCGCCATCTCGAAAGCAGCAGGGCCGCTCGTCCGGCAGCACTGGGTGAGTCAAAGCTCGACCGCGAAGATGTTGAAGTCATGATGGCGAGCTCCAATATCAGCGTGGACACGCACCTTGCCTCTGCCGAACATGCCGTGCGCAACCTGCTCAGTGAACTGCGTGCGAAACAGCCCTATATCATCACGCATGGCTCCTACAGGGCGCAGGTTGAGGAGCAACAACGCAAGGTGCTGGATGCATTCGACAGAATGCTTGCCAACCCTTGATTTTGCCGCGTCGGCAGGGGGTACTCATGGTCCAATATTTGGGGTCAGAGTAAAAACTAAATATTTAGTTTTTACTCTGACCCCAAATATGGTTATTCCAATCCGAGGGTCGATTTTACTTTCTGCACCGCGGTGTTCCATACGTGCTTGACAGGCGATACCGCTGCGTCAATCCTGATGATCTCCCCGGTGAAGATACCCTCGTCACGGTAAGCCCGGGTGACAGGCGTGTTACTGTCGCGACCGGTGTCAAACGTCTCACCACCGCCGGCCATCATTTGCGGGCGGTTGCTCACAGTCCCTCGTGCCCACTCCTCGCCATCGACAGTGATACGCAACTCGCCGCCCTTGCCTTCTGGGTTGAATTCGTAGGCAATGGTGTGTCTACCAGCTGTCAGTTTACGCGCGGCAGCGACTAGGGAGCTACCGCCGGGCAGTGGCGATATTGCGGCCGCTGCTGAAGGTACGCCCTCGTTCAGGTAGAAGCTCCAGCCGCCAAAAAAGCTGCCGGCAGCCAGTATCACGCCATCGCCGCCATCCCCGGGCACCTCGATTTGTGCCTCGATAGTGAAAGGCATCATAAAAATTGGCGGCGCCGCGAACAGCGAGAGCCGTATATCCGGCCCCCACAGGGTTTTCTGCAGCGTGAATTCAAAGTCGGTGCCGGGCGTACTCATTGTCTTCTGCGCTCGCTCCATGCCGCCCGTATCGTGGATGGGGTAGACCTGGTACTTGCGTGCCTCATCGGCAAAGCGCTGTTGCATGTCGGCCAGACGCGCGGGTTCTGCCGCTGCCAGATTGTTGGATTGACTGAAGTCCTCGGCGATATTGTAGAGCTCCCATTTATAGGTGCTGGTATCGCTGCCTTCGCGGACCTGGGCGATATCCCAGGGCATATTGCGCGGGGTCGTGTTGGCGAGCCAACCCTCGTGATAAATACCGCGATTGCCCAGTACTTCATAGTATTGCGTACGTCGTGTTGACGGTTCACTGCCCTCGTTAAAGCTGTAGACCATACTGGTGCCGTCCAGCGGCTGCTGGCGTACGCCGTCGACTTTTTCCGGCGCCGGGATCCCGGTGGCCTCAAGTACCGTCGGCAGGATATCTATCACGTGGTGGTACTGGCTGCGCAACTCATCTCGCGGTTCGATGCCGTCCGGCCAGGACACCACAAGGCCGTTGCGCACACCGCCGAGATGGGAGGCAATCTGCTTGACCCACGGGAACGGCGTGGTGGTGGCGAACGCCCAGCCCACCGGGAAACCGAGATAGGTGTCCTTGCCGCCCAGGATGTCGAGATTCTCCGCCAACCACCGCGTTTCAACGTGCAGTTCACCCTCTGTACTGGAAAGGTGGGCCAGCTCATTCAACGTGCCGTGCGGCCCTCCCTCACCGCTGCCGCCGTTGTCACCTTCGATAAACATCACCAGCGTATTGTCGGCAATGCCCATGCGCTCCAACTCACGCATCAGGCGTCCAAACTGCGCATCCTGATAGGCCAGCATGGCGGCGAATACCTCCATGTAGCGGGCGTAGACGATTTTTTCGTCAGCACCCAGGCTGTCCCAGGTGGGTATCTCGTCGGGGCGCGCCGCCAGCTGCGTTCCAGCGGGGACGATGCCCATCGCAATCTGCCTCGCGAGAATACGGTCGCGCTCGACATCCCAGCCCTGATCAAATTTGCCCTGAAAACGCGCTATCCATTCTGCGGGCGCCTGTAGCGGCGCATGGGCAGAACCGGGCGCGTAGTACATGAAGAAGGGCTTGCCTGGAGCCGCACCCTGCTGGTTGTGCAGCCAGGTAATGGCGTTGTCCACCAGATCGCGATCCAGCAGGTAGTCATCGGGGCGACCACGGCTATCCACCGGTGTGGTGCCGTTAAACAGCGCAGGCTGCCACTGGTTGGTATCGCCGGCTACGAAGCCATAGAAGTACTCGAAACCGCGCCCGGTGGGCCACTGCTCAAAGGAACCGGCGGGGGACCGGTCGGCGCTGGGCACATTGTGGTCCTTGCCAAACATCGCCGTGTTGTAGCCGTTGTCCCGCAGTATGCGTGCGATAGTGGCGGCGCTATGCGGAATCCGCGAGGTATAGCCGGGGTATGGCGAGGCGAGGTCGGCGAGCATGCCGACGCCAACGGCATGGTGGTTGCGCCCGGTTAACAGGGCGGCCCGTGTCGGTGAGCAAATACCGGTGGTATGAAACTGGTTGTAGCGCAGCCCCTGCTCCGCGAGTTTATCGAGATTGGGCGTGGGCACCGGGCCGCCAAAGGTGCTGGGTGCACTGAAGCCGACATCGTCGGTGAGTACCAGCAGTATATTGGGAGCGCCCTCCGGCGCTTTTAATCGCACGGGGATATACGTTGTTGAGTCGTCCTCCGTCGGTAGCAACTCTCCGCTAAAGCCATGCGGTACAGCCGGAAGCGACGTTCTCGCTGGCGGCTCAGGTGCGGCAGACACCACCATACATTGCGCGAATACTGTCAGCAGCACCGCGGCGCGGCGCGAAAGCCTCCGGACTGTTTGATTAAGGTAGGTTTTCTGCTGGTTGCGTGACAACACAATGCGGTCCTCTATTTTTAATGATTAATACGGGCCGGGTCGGCATGAGCCTGGGACACTCGCAGCCGGAACACTGCGTCCATTTACTTCCTGTTTGATCTGGATCAACAAAAACCCTTTCACAGGAAACTCCGAATGCGCTTTTGCGTGACATTGCCTGCGAATAAATAATAATCAACAGGGTTGTACATTACAAGGCTGTTCTCACTAGCGTTTCACCACGAAATGGGGATAACTATGATAAGCGTAGACAAGCTGCAAGACGGAAATGCAACGGTTGAGGAATCTGCTACAGCTTTTATCGAGGACCCCCTGGCATTTTTCGATATGTCATATACAAAGATGCATTCGGTACCTCGCGATATCCTACAGGCATTACAAACCGAAGCCCTGAAGCAGCGCTTTCACTACTGCAGGGATCGTATCCCCATGCTCACCAAACTCGCGGACAGGCAGGACATTACCGAACTACACGCAATCGATGATGTTCTCCCGCTGCTGTTTGAACACACTATCTACAAGTCCTATCCCGGTTTTCTGCTGGAGAAGAGCGAGTATGACAAACTGACCCGATGGCTGGACCGGCTCACCCCCTATGACCTCAGCGGGGTGGATTGTTCCGGTTGCACTACGATCCACGACTGGATGGACAGAATCGCCGCACAGACCGAACTGGACCCCATTACCTCTTCCGGCACCACCGGCACCATGTCTTTTACACCCAAGGACCGCAAGGACTGGCGCACCTTTATCCTGGGCGGTTTTCGCATCCAATTGTTGCAGACATTCGGCCAGCCCCCCAGCGAGGAAGACCTGAACGGCAAACTGCACGTCTGCTGGCCCACCCACTCGAACGGGCACACCGCGTTCTACCGCTCCCCCATGTACTACAAGGAATACTTCGCGATGGGGAGTGACGCGCACTTTCACCCGATGATGGAGTCACCCGGCGACACCGACCTCATGTACCTCGCAGCGCGACTGCGCGCCGCGCAGGCCAGGGGGGACAGCCGGGTCAATGTGCCGGACAGCCTGCTCGCGCGGCGCAGCGAACTGGAAGCTGAAGAGCGGGAGAGGCCGGCGAGAGTCAAGGCTTGGATAGACGACCTAGTGGACAACCTCCAAGGCGAACGTGTCTTTATCATGGCGCCTGCGCCGCTCATCTACGACGTTGCCAAGGAGGCCCTGGCCGAGGGCAGGAAATGTAACTTCGCGCCGAATTCCAGCGTCACTGCCGGCACCGGTGGCAAGAACGCCAAAATGCCGGACGACTGGGAACAGGTAGTCGATGATTT
>JAGRIK010000038.1 GCA_020443325.1 Halioglobus sp. | reverse complement strand
CGTGCCCTGCGGGCCGCGCAGCACCTGCACGCTCTGCACATCCATCAGGTCCATCAACTGGCCGTCTTTACGCGGAATATACAGGCCGTCAATGTACACGCCCACCGGTGAGTCCAGTCGCGCACCGTCATCGCGCTGGCCAATGCCGCGAATCCAGATCTGGGCGCCGCTCGATTGGTCGATCTGTACACCGGGAGTCTGGTAACCGAGATCCTTGAGGTTGGTGATGCCGGCGTCGCGCAGTTGGTCGCCGGTGTAGGCGGTCACCGATACCGGCACATCCTGAATGTCCTCAGCGCGTTTTCGCGCCGTGACGATCACTTCCTCCAGGACACCCTCGGCTGCGAGCGCCTGCATGGGAAAAGTGATGCCGGGGACAACCATCGAGGCAAGGGCGATACCTGCCGCCCATTGATACGACCGAGCCCGCTGTAAGATTACTTCGTTCATCAGGATCACCACAGAATTTTTATTATTGCGAGTTTGTGTTTTCTGGTATTGCCAAACATAACATAGCCATCATGCCTTAAAAGACAACTGGCGGGTTTTGGTAATATATTCACCAAAAATCGCGGCGACACAAATTCACGGGGAATCGCCCCAATATGCTATAGCGACCTCCACAATGTACGCAACGCAATGTCTTGTGTATCCTGAAAAGCCGCATTCGCGTTGACAACACGCCGTCAACGCAGGTATTCCATAATGTATCGATTGAAAAGCGACGGATGGGTCTGCAATGGGCAAACCAAAAACGTATCGTAAGCGCTACATTGCGCTGGCCCTGCTGGCTGTGCTTTGCGTTGTACTATTCTATATATACCAAAGAATTGTGTTGGGCGAAGCGCGCAGCAGTGAGGGGATAGTGATCGAGGAGTGGTCACGCGACCAGATACAGGGTATCCCTGTGGCGCTGGACGTCGCTCCGGACGGCAAGGTCTATGTGGCCGAAACGGGGCAATTTCTGCAGGGTGTGGGTGATAACAGGCAGCAGGCATTCTGGCTGATGGACGATCTCGCTTCCACCAGCACGCAGGACCGGCTCGCCTATATCAAGAAATGGATAGCGGCGGGTGAGCTCGATGACGCCTGGTTTACCGATGTGCACGATACCTTGCGTGTACTCGAAGATAGCGACGGCAACGGCGTGGCGGATAAAGATACCGTGATGCTGGAAAAGGGCGGCTACCTAGACGGCGTGATGTCGGGCGTCCTCGTCACCGATGATGCGGTGCTGGTGACCAATATTCCGAATGTCCTGCGGTTGCAGGATTCCGATGGCGATCTCAAGGCTGATACCACGGAAGTGCTGAGCGAGGGCTACGGTGTGCGCACGGCATTTGTCGGGCACGACCTGCACGGGTTGATCAGGGGGCCGGACGGCAAGATCTATTATTCTGTCGGTGATCGCGGCTTCAATGTCGATACGGAGGACGGCCGCAATTTGCAGGCACCGCTGGATCAGGGGCGCGGCGCGGTATTTCGTATGAACCCCGATGGCAGTGACCTGGAGTTATACGCCTGGGGTTTGCGCAATCCCCAGGAGCTGGCGTTTGACAACTACGGCAACCTGATTACGGGCGACAATAACTCTGACGGCGGCGATGCGGCGCGAATTGTGTATGTGGTCGAAGGGGGTGACTCCGGCTGGACCTACGGCTACCAGTACATGGAAGAGGAGGATTACCTGCGCGGGCCGTGGAATGCAGAGCGGATGTGGGAGCCGTATCACGCCGGGCAACCGGCCTGGATCGTGCCGCCACTGGCGAATGAAACCAACGGCCCCTCCGGCGTGGCGTTCTATCCGGGGCTGGGTTTGCCCCAGCGCTACCAGAATCATTTCTTTGTTTCGAATTACTCCTTCGTCGCTGTCGCGAGTTGGATCCTGTCGTTTTCGCTGGAGCAGGACGGCGCGGGTTTCACATTAAAGGACACGCACAAGTTCGCCGAGAGCGACCTGTTCATCGACCAGGGCTTCGGCTATGACGGCAAGTTGTATGCGATCACCTCATCCGTGTTTGGTGGTCCCAAACGCGTCATCACGTTTACGGGTGCCGAGGAGTCCGGCGACCCGCGTATTGCGGAAGCCCGCGAACTGATTCTCGCCGGCCTCGATAAACTGACGACAGAACGCCTGCTTGAGCTGCTCGACCACCCCGACCAGCGCATGCGCCTGAGGGCACAGTTTGAGCTGGCCGACAGGCGCGCCGTTCCCGCGTTAACGAAGCTGGCGAAAGACGAGGGCGCCACACAGATGCAGCGTATTCATGCGTTGTGGGGCCTGGGGCAAACGGGCCCCGAGGCATTTGTTGACTGGTGGGACTTTGCCGCTTTTGACGGCGAGCTGCTGGCGCAGGCAATAAAAGTCGCGGGCGAGAGTGGCGCACGCAACCTGGCGCAGTCGGTGATGGCCTCGATCAATCACACTGACCCGCGCGTGCAGTATTTCGCCGCGATGTCAGCGGGCAAGCTCGGCGACAAACGGGCGATTGAGCCGCTGGTCGCGCTGTTGCAAAGCAATAACAACAACGATGCTTTTTTACGTCACGCGGCGGTCTGGGCACTGGTCGCCCTGCAGGACAGGGATGCCGTTGATGCCTACAGAGAGCACGAGTCAGCCGCGGTGCGACTGGGCGTTCTGCTGGCGCAACGCCGTTTGGAAGATCCTCGCATTGCCGGCTTCCTGGCGGACAGCGACCCCGCCCTGGTGGTGGAGGCGGCGCGGGCCATTCACGATTTGAGGATGAGCGAGCCAATGCCGGCATTGGCTGCGCTTGCGGAGGGAGAACTGGTCATTAACGCCGATGATCCACAGAGTAGCTATGCACTGCATCGCCGCGTGATCAACGCGAACCTCCTGCTGGGTACAGAGCGCCAGGCACTGGCACTGGCGGCGTACGCCACTCGTCCCACAAACCCTGCCAGCATGCGGAAACTGGCGCTTGAGACCCTGAAAGAATTTGCCGAGCCACCCGTGCTGGACAAGGTATGGGGCGATCACAGCGCGCTGCCCGCTCGGGACCCGTCCGTGGTTTACGCTGCACTCGATCGCTATTTGCCCGCACTGGTCGGCGGTGAAATGGGCGACCTCGCGATGGAGGTCGCGTTGGCCTACAACCGTATGCCGCTTGACGATGACCAGTTGCTGGCCATGGTGGCCGATGAGAGTGTCAGTACCGACCGGCGACTGAGTGCCCTGAATGCGCTGGAGCAACGCGCTGTGGGTGCTGTGTTGGATGAGGCGATTGCAAGTGCCAGCCAGAGCCAGTCGCCGGGGCTCAGGATACGGGCGCTGGACTTGCTGGCGCTGCGAAACCCGGATCGTGCCGTCGCCAGGGCGTTGGAGATAGCGAATGCAGGCAGTAGTAATAACCTGCAGGAGTGGCAGTCTGCGATAGCCCTGCTCGGCCGCCAGCAAGGTGATGGTTCAGAGGCGTTCCTGCTGGCGAGCCTGTCCGCTCTGGACGCCGGCCAGCTCGCCGATGAGGTGCAGCTCGATGTGGTGAATGCCGCGCAGAGCAGCAATAGTGCGCGTGTGCAGGCCGCGTTGGCCGGCTACACGGAAGGCGCGTCCGCAGGGGGCCCCGTGGCAGAGCGACGCATAGCGCGGTTCGGTGGCGATGCCGCGCGCGGGAGGAAGGTGTTTGAGAATCGCGGCGATTGCCTGCGCTGTCATTCGGTGGATGGCCGCGGCGGTATCGCCGGTCCTGATCTCACTGGCATTGCCAGCAGGCAGGATACGGATTACCTGTACCGCGCACTCGTCGATCCGGGGGCAGACATTGCAGAGGGCTTTGGCAATGTATCGCTGGAATTGCAGGACGGAACGTCCATGGCGGGCATCATGCTCAATGAATCCGCCGACGTCATCCGGGTACAGCAGAGCAGTGGTCACGGTGACCCACAGGCGATTGAGGTGCCACTCGCGACAGTGAAACGCAAGGACGGGCCCTACAGCGGTATGCCGGCGATGGGGTTGGTGTTGTCGATCGATGACCTTCGGGACGTAATGGCATATTTGCAGAGCATGCAGTAGCTCGCGGCAGAACTACCAGTCACCACGGCGCGGGTAGGCTGCTATACTGCCCTGCCTGAAAAGTGGAATACGGGTGTTGCGATGGAAACGATGTTGCTTAAACCGGTAGATGCGATCTGGCTTATGCTGGAAACGGCGGATACCCCCATGCATGTCGGCGTGCTGGCGATTTTCCAGAAGCCCCGCAATGCCGCACCGGATTACCTGGGCGCGATGGCAGCCAGAATGCGTGAATTCAAGGTGCGCAGCCAGCCCTGGAATATGCGTCTCTCCGGCGAGGGGCTCACCGGCATGGTGCCGCGCATGGTGGAAGCGCGGGATGTCGAGCTCAACTACCATTTCCAGCACTCGGCACTGCCGGCACCGGGCGGCGAGCGCGAGTTGGGCGTGATGGTGTCGCGCCTGCACAGCCCTGCACTGGATCGCAACCGGCCGCTCTGGGAGTTTCACCTGATAGAGGGGCTGGAGCGCGATCGCTTCGCTTTTTACGTGAAAATCCACCATGCGCTGGTCAGCTTCCTGGATGCAGTGCCGACGGTCCTGGCCTCGCTGTCGCAGAGCGCCAGAAACCGCAACCTGCCGCCGCTGTGGGCACAGCCACTGCCCGGAACAGACGGCGAAGACG
>JAGRIK010000037.1 GCA_020443325.1 Halioglobus sp. | reverse complement strand
CTGTGCACCTGGCTGCAAAGTCACTTCCAGTGAGAGCCGTTAACCTGCGTTGCCCGGAATGCGCCCCGTCCACGAAGTACTGCCAAAAAGGGTTTTTCCCCAGACAATGACACAGCCCGCACAGGCGCTGACAGCCACAGAAAAATGGACCTACGCGATAGGCAATATGCCGTTCTCCGTCAAGGATGCGGCCTACGTCAATTTCGTGGTGTTCTATTACACACAGGTACACGGGCTCAGCGGCACGCTCGCCGGCCTCGCGATGTTTATCGCGCTGTCGTGGGATGCCATTTCCGACCCGATCGTGGGCAGTTGGTCCGACAGCCTGCGCACGCGCTGGGGGCGGCGTCATCCGTTACTGGTAGCGGGCGGCATTCCCACTGCCTTGCTCTTCCTCGCGCTGTTCGCACCTCCGGAAGGGCTGGGCGAGCTAGGCATCTTCGCGTGGCTGCTGACGGTCTCCCTGCTGCTACGAACATTCCTGACGATCTACTACATACCGTTTTCCGCGATGGGGGCCGAACTCTCCTCGGATTACGATGAGCGCACGGTGATCGCCAAGGCGCGCGTCACGATGGGCTGGCTGGTGGGGATGCTGCTGCCGGCCATTGCGTTCACTGTTTTCTTCCAACCCCAGAACGGTATCGACGGGCGGCTGGTGGAAGCCAATTACTGGCACTACGGCATACTGTCGGCGTTGGCGGCCGGTGTTGCGACGCTGGTGTGCGTGGTGGGTACCCGCACGGCGATCCCCCGTTTGCCGCAGGCTGCCCCGGGGGTGACGTTCGACTGGGCGCAGCCGCTGGACGATTTGAAGCTTATTTTTCGCAACCGCAACTTCCGGATATCCATGGGGGCGACGCTCGCGTTTGGCATGTGTGCGGGGGTGTACACCACCCTGGGATTGTACATGGGCACCTATTTCTGGGAGTTCAGCACGGACCAACTCGCGGGGTTTATCGCACCGACGGCCATCGGCACCCTGCTTGCCTTCGTGTGCCTCAACAGGCTCGGCCGTCGCTTCGACAAGCCGACGTTGCTGTCCGCGGTCAGTTTTGGGCTGGCCATTAATGTCGTCTGGCTGATCGGCGCGCGCCTGCTCGGGTTGTTACCTGACAACGGCCACCCGCTGATCTACCCAATGCAATTGCTGAACCTCGGTATTGCCGTGATGCTCATCGTAGCCCTGCAGGCACTGAGTATTTCGCTGTGGGCGGATATCCTGGATGAGCAACAGCTGGTCACAGGCAGGCGCCAGGAAGGGGTGGTCTTTGCCGCCGGGTCCTTCGTGGGCAAAGCCACTACCGGTGCCGGCTCGTTACTCGCGGGTATCGTGATCGACCTGTCTGGCATCGCGCCGGGTGCGGCGCCCGGTGCCGTGAGCCAGGGTGTGTTGCAGTCACTCGGCTGGTTCACCCTGGTTACCATTGGGAGCCTGGCAATGGTGGCGTTCCTGTTCTTCACGCGGCTGCAACTCAGTCGCGCAGATCACATGAAGGTCGCATCCCAGCTGGCCGCGCAGGGCAGTATGGAGAATTGAAT
>JAGRIK010000036.1 GCA_020443325.1 Halioglobus sp. | reverse complement strand
CCAGCGCTGAGGGCAGGCGAAAACCGTACTCCACCAGTGTTTCCTTGCGCGAGCGGTCGCCCTTAAACATCGCGCCGATCTGGGGAATACTGGCGTGGGATTCATCCACAATGACCAGTGCATTGTCCGGCAGGTATTCAAACAACGTGGGCGGTGGATCACCCGGTGCCCGGCCAGACAGATAGCGCGAATAATTCTCTATCCCGTTGCAGTATCCCAACTCCCGAATCATCTCCATATCGTAGCGCGTGCGCTGTTCCAGGCGCTGCGCCTCCACCAGTTTGTCATTCTCGCGCAACTGCTTGAGGCGATCCGTCAGTTCCTCCTCGATATGCACCACCGCATCGAGCAGCACCTCCCGCGGCGTGACGTAGTGGCTCTTGGGGTAGATAGTCACACGGGGCACCTTGCTCTCCACCACGCCGGTGAGCGGATCAAACCAGCAAATATTGTCGATCTCCTCGTCAAAGAGCTCTATCCGCACGGCATCCCGCTCGGAATCGGCGGGAAAAATATCGATCACATCGCCCCGCACGCGGTAGGTTCCGCGCCGGAAATCGACATCGTTGCGCGTGTACTGCAGATCCGCCAACTGGCGCAGAATATCGCGCTGGTTAACAATCTCGCCGCGCGACAGGTGAATCAGCATCTTGAAGTAGGATTTGGGGTCGCCCAGGCCGTAGATCGCAGAGACCGTGGCCACCACCAGGCAATCACTTCGCTCCATCAAGGCCTTGGTGGCAGACAGGCGCATCTGCTCGATATGCTCGTTCACCGAGGCGTCCTTCTCGATGAAGGTATCCGAGGACGGCACATAGGCTTCAGGCTGGTAATAGTCGTAGTAGGAAACGAAGTATTCCACCGCGTTATTGGGGAAAAACTCCTTGAACTCGCCGTACAGCTGCGCCGCCAGCGTCTTGTTGTGCGCCATCACGATCGTCGGGCGCTGCAACTGCTCCACGACATGCGCCATGGTGAACGTTTTACCGGAGCCGGTAACGCCCAGCAGCGTCTGGGCCGCGAGCCCGGCATTCGCCCCTTCGACGAGCTGGCGGATGGCCTCCGGCTGGTCTCCTGCAGGCTGGAAAGAGGACTCCACCTTGAAACGCCTGGACACAAGTTCCTCCCTGTGAGTGACGAAAATAGCCGTTTATTATCATCTACATAGCATCGAAATGCAGCCTGTAATCGCGGCGCGGGTAGAATCCCCAAATAGCGGTTGACCGGCGGCCGGTCGATCATTAATATACGCGACCTTCGGTTAACGCCATTCCGCCTTAGCTCAGTTGGTAGAGCAATTGACTGTTAATCAATGGGTCGCTGGTTCGAGCCCAGCAGGCGGAGCCATATCAAGGAAAGCCCTGTAACGTTATGTTGCAGGGCTTTTTTGTGCCTGTAGACAAATTGCCGTGACACGCCGTGGCGATACCGACAGCCATGGTAGAAGCGGCCCACAGTACCCCTACCTCACCACTGGCAATAGCCACCACCCGTTCTGTTGCAAACTAATGGAGACTGTCCGCGAAACCCGGGCCAGTTCAGCCCGTCCCCTATTACCCTTTTAGTGTTGCCTCACACACCGAGGCCGCGTTAATGTGAGGGGACCCAGCCACGGTGAATTAATTGTCAATTTATCCGAGTGATCCCATACCCCCGGTTACCCTGAGCAACCGCCTCCTATACAGTTCCGGGGTTGTGGGGTATGCCCTCAAGGATGCCGCGATGGCGGCGTTCATCCTGTTTTACTACAAGCAGGTTCTGGGCCTGAGTGGCACTCTTACCGGGTTGGCGATAGCCATTTCCATTATCTGGGACGGCATCAGCGATCCTCTGGTCGGCGCCTGGTCCGACAAGATGCGCACTGCCATCGGGCGCCGCCACCCCCTCATGATTGCATCGATCGCGCCGATGGCGGTGGCGTTTATCCTGCTGTTCAGTCCCCCGCAGGTCGCGCTGGAAACGCAGGCCAGCTTATTCACCTGGCTGCTGCTGACCATCCTGCTGCTGCGCACTGCACTGACGTTGTTCATGGTGCCCTACCTCGCGCTGGGTGCGGAAATGAGCAGCGACTACCACGAGCGCACTCGACTGGCTAGCGCTCGCACCAATCTCGGCTACTTTGTCGGCGTGATGGTGTCAGCCGCTGCCCTTGCGTTCCTGTTCAATGAGCACAACGGTGTGGACGGGCGTTTCGTAATTGCGAACTACCACACGTATGGCTGGGTCAGCGCCATACTGACGCTTGTATTCAGCATCACCTGCGTCCTTGGGACGTGGCGGTTTATACCCCACCTCGCCAGCGCGACGGTGCACCAGGGAAGCAACATGCTGCGCGATCTGGTGGCGGCCTTCCGCAATCGAAATTTTCTGTACCTGGTCGTCTTCGATACGGCGCTGGGAGGTACGGCGGGTATAGTCGCCACACTTCTTATGGTCACCTACACCTATTTCTGGGAACTGGACGCCATCCAGATTTCCCTGCTCTTTGCCGGCCCGATCATCACAGCGGTCATCCTGATAACACTATTCAGTGAATTCCTTAACCGCCATTTTGAGAAACAACAAATGCTGCGCCTGAGCTGCGCAGTTACCATTATCAACTTAATGTGGCTGACTCCCCTCAAACTTGCAGGCTGGATGCCGGAGAACAGCAACTGGGTCTTCGCCCTGATCTACTTCAACTGGTCGATACACATGACCATGACAATACTGCGCGTCATCGCCGTGCAGACCTTACTGGCTGATATTGTGGATGAACAGGAACTGGCCTCGGGCAAGCGTCAGGAGGGTGTCATGTTCGCTGCCGCATTTTTCTCAGCCAAGTTCATCAGTGGCTTTGGCTACCTGGTTGCCGGTCCGTTCCTCGACCTGATCGGACTGGAGGCCGGTGTTAAACCGGGCGAGGCGCCACAGCAGGTCATCTGGGGCCTGGGGCTCATCATGGGGCCCGGGCTGGCAGTCACCATGCTGGTTCCCATGTGGATGTCGCTCAAACTGCGAGCCAGTCACGCCGGACATATAACCGTGCGCAACGCGCTCGCCGCGCGCGTGCGGTAACGGCATTTATACCGTCAGGCGTTTTAGCGCCGTTTCACGCGGAATCGGCGCTCGAGCACTCGATTGATTCTTGCTTCAGCACCCTCGCTGACGGCACAATCGAACGCTTCAGTACACGATGGATCCGCCCCGAAACGCGCATTAACCTAACGACAGGTACCGCTGTGAACACTATCCACCCCGACGAATACGATCTCGACGCCGTGCGCGAAGAGTGGATCGGCAAACTGATCAGCGAGTCGCACGGGCGCTACCCCGTTGAATATGACCCCATCAGGCGTCACTGCCATATGGTGGGCGACCTGAACCCAGCATTTCTCGACCCTGACATTGCCAAAGATGGCCCCTATGGCGCCGTGATCGTACCGCCCTCGATGCTGCCCACCTATTTCGCGTCAGGTGGCCCCTGGCCGCCCCAGGCTGCATCGGGTACAGACACCGAGAGCAAGGCGGTGTTCAGCTTCGGTGTACCCACCCCGGGGGATCGCGGCATCAACATGGAGGTTGCATGGGAGTTTATCGAGCCTGTGTACGTTGGCGATCAGTTGCGGCTGGAACTGCGCATCGCCGACGTGTTCAAGAAACCGATCAGCCTGGACCCACACGCGATCTGGATCATCACAGAGACTGCCTTCTTTAATCAGCACGACAACGTGGTGGCAAAGTGGCGCAACACAATGCTCATCCATCGCTCTCCCGAACAAGTGAGCCGTGACGCCGCCACATCCACAGGAGAAAACGCATGACTGACATAGACTACGGTGCGGAACGCTTTTGGGAGGATGTGTCTGTGGGTGACGAACTCCCGGGGTTCAGTCGATCCCTGGACTGGACCGAGATGGTACTCCAGGTCAGCGGCTCCCAGGACTGGAATCTCGTGCACCACGATAGCGATTTTGCGAAAGACAGCGGTATGCCCGGGATTTTCTACAATACAGGCTGGACCACCGGCATGCTGGGCAGGGTATTGACGGACTGGGCCGGACGCAGTGGCTGGGTCGAGAAGCTGAGCTTTCAGATGCGCGGCATGAACAGCGCAGGCGCAAAGGTGCGTGCGCACGCCCGTGTCACCGCCAAGCGTATGGAGGATAGCCGCGCCCTCGTAGATCTCGACATCTTCCTGGAAAACGACCAGGTCGGCGTGACGACGCCCGGCAAGGCCACAGTCCGGCTCGCCACCCGAACAACCGGGAGTACCGACGGATGAACCAAAGCTCGCACGACACGTCCAAAGGCCCACTCCGTGGCGTCCGGATACTCGATATCGGTACGATGATCGCAGCGCCACTCGCCGGCGGGATACTGGCCGACCAGGGTGCGGACGTCATCAAAGTGGAGACTCCCGGTATTGGTGATTTGATGCGCTATGTCGGGGCAACCTGCAAGGGCGTAAGCGCGATGTATCAAAACGTCAACCGCGGCAAACGCAGCCTTGCGCTGAATCTCAAGAGCACCAGCGGCGTGGAAGTGCTGCACCGCCTGGTCAAAGAGGTGGACGTTATCATCCATAACTTTCGCCCGGGCGTGCCTGAGCGACTGAAAGCAGACTACGCCACACTGTCGGCCATCAATCCCGATTTAATCTATCTGTCGGTGACAGGTTTTGGCCACGAGGGGCCGATGTCGAAGAAGGCCGCCTATGACAACGTTGTGCAAGCTTTTACAGGTGTCGCAATGACACAAATCGACAAACGCATTGGCGAACCCGCACAGTACCAGCAGTTGTTCGCCGATAAACTGACCGCGAACATGGCGAGCCAGGCGATTACCGCCGCACTCTTTGCACGCGAACGCGGTGCCGGCGGGCAATATATCCAGTTGGCCATGGTTGATGCGATCGCCAGCTTCCTGTGGCTGGACAAGGCCGGCACTGCACAATTCAAATCCGACGAAGCCAACAGCGGCCTGCAGGCTTCGGCCAATCCAAGGCTGCTCAAATTCAGGAACGGCTATGCGCAGGCCGCGCCGGTATCCGATTCAGATTTCCACGGCTGGTGCGCCGCCTTCGACGTTGACTCCAGCGACCCCGGGCTCGCGACTATCATGGACCGCTCGATGAACAACCACCTCATCGAGGGCATCAGCGAGCAGATCTTCAAACGCGCGCTCGAACTGGACATCGATGAAACCATTGCCAAGCTCGAGGCGGCAGGCGTGCCCTGCGCGAAAGCGTACACCCTCGCTGAACTCCCGGAAGACCCGCAGATGCAGGTCAACGGTTTGTTTGTTGAGAGCGAGCATCCCCTGGCGGGCCCAATGGTCGAACCCAGAAGTCCATTGCGATTCAGCAAAACGCCGTCAGGCTGTGGCTTCCCCAGTCCATCGCTGGGAGAACATACGGACGCCATTTTAAAAGAGCTGGGGTTCAGCGAAGATAATATTACGGCACTGCGCGCCGAGGCGACCATCTCATAAACGACTGCGACGGACAGGCTAACCAAGGCCTTCCGTTCACTGAGTTCAAACGGCCGCCTTCCAGAAACGGTCCACGGCGTGTACGGGTGTCCTGGCCGGCGCACCTATTCAATGGTTCACGCCTGGCCCTGCATTCAGGATTGCGAGGGCCGCTTCTGCAGTTTCCGTTGCAGGGTTCTTCGATGCATACCCAGTGCTCGCGCAGTCGCTGCAATATTGTGGTCATTGGCGACGAGTTGCCGCTGGATATACTCCCATTCGACGCGTTGCACGCTCAGCGGATTGTCCTCGATCTTGTCATTCGCGTTGGTCAGCGCCCTGCCGCTATCGTCGTCGCCGTCAAACGCTGAGAAGATTTCGTCCACGCTTGCCGGCTTGGTTAAGTAATTAACGGCGCCCTGCTTGATCGCATCCACGGTGGTGGCCACGCTGGCGTAGCCTGTCAGCACTACCACCTGCAATGCCGGGTTTGTCGCCAGTAGTCTCGGCAGCAATTGCAAGCCGTTCGTTTCAGCGAGATTCAAGTCGAGAATCACATGGGTAACGGGAGGGTCAAGTGCGCCCTCGCCGAGCATGGACAGCGCGGTGTCGCCATCGTTCGCTATATGCGCCTGGAAGCCTTTCTTCTTTATTGAGCGCGCCAGCACATAGGAGAAGGTTTCATCGTCATCAATAATGAGCAGCGTTTTCATTGCGCACACGGTAGCGTAATTGTAGTGAGCGTGCCGCCATCGGAATGCGGTTGCAGCATCACGTCACCGCCGAGCCGTTCGATCGTCGCATTGGAGAGAAACAACCCCAGCCCGCGGCCTTCACCGCGCGTCGATACAAAGGGTTTTCCAAGCTTGCCTGCACTGATATCTATTCCCGGGCCATGATCCCGGATATGTATCGTTAGCAGGTCGGCTTTTTTGTTCGCCTGGACAGAAATTCCCAGATCAGCCGGGCTGGCTTCGGCCGCGTTATTCAATAAATTGATAATCGCCTGTTCAAACGTACTGTCAACCCGAATAAAGCCTTCAATCGATCCCGTCCTGTTGACCAGGGGAACCTTCGGCTTCAGCAGGTGCCAATGGGTTAACACCTTGTTGAGGTATTCCTGAATGGCTACCCGCTGCAACTGATCTGAAGATTGCTCGGCCGCCTGTGTCAGGTTCTGCAGGCTCAATTTGCACCGCGCCAGCTGCTGCGCAAGCAGGTCCACGTCTTCGACGATATCAGGATGGCTGCCGGCTGAATTCTTCAGCTCCTCAGTGAGCAGTGTCATCGTCGCCAATGGCGTGGCCAATTCATGCAGGGTGCCGGCTGCCAGCGTGGCAATACCCAGTAGTTGTTCGTCACGCAGTTGTTGTTCCCGAATGGCGGCCAGCTCGGCATTCCGGCGACCCAGCGCTTTCGCCATCCGTAACACGAAGTACGTTATCAGTAGTGTGCTCAATACAAAATTGATCCACATACCGATGATGTGCCAGTTAATCTGGTTCTCTTCGCTCGTATGCATGCTGTGCAGATCGCCGCCGGACGTCATCTCATGGCCGGGAGACAAGAGTTGCATTGGCTCGTAATAAAACATCAGGAGCGAATAGGCCAGCAGGCAGAAAGTGGCAAGTGACAGCGTAAATCGAATGGAAAAAGTGGCTGCAGAAATCGCTACTGGCACCAGGTAGAGCGACACGAATGGGTTCGTGGCCCCTCCATACAGGTACAAGACAAGCGTTAGCAGACTGCAAAGGCCAAAAAAAATGACGTGCAACTGCGCGATGGAAAGCGCATCAGTCTTCTGCTTCAGTAAACTTTTCATCGCGGTATTTTACATGCACAACCGTGCGCGCAACAGCGGGCAATGACGGAGAGAGCCTGGCCGACCCTCCCGCACCGTTCCTCCCTAGAAGCTGTAACTGGCACCCATATACACCGAGCGCCCTATACCGGGGACGACAACTCCCCAGGGCACGCCAGTGGGGCTCATGGTCTGGCCCTGGCCGACATAGGCGCCGCCCAGGGGCATGTCGTAGCCTTTATCCAGTACATTTTCCACACCCAGATCCAGCCTCAGGGCTTTCCATGTATAGCTGCCGCGCATATTGAACAGGCTGTAACCGGAGGTTGGTACTTCATTGCGCACCTCGGAAATATTGTCCTTGTCGTCGACCACCTGCCACTCCAGGGCGCCGGTCCATGCCAGTTTGCCGTACTCCAGCATGACAGTAGCGTTCAGCGGCATGATGTTGTACAGGTTGTCGCCCGTTGAGTCGTTCTCACCCCTTACGTAGCTGAGGTTGCCGCGAAGAAAGAAATCGCCGAGCGTGGCATTGCCACCCAGGTAGCTGAACCCGGAGATATCCACACCGTACAGCTTCGCATCCTCGTTATCGAAAGTGAGGTAGCGGAAACCGGGAACGGCGTTGGAGGCATTGCACATCATCGTGGTGCAGGGCGTCGCATCAATATAATCTTCCACGTAGGTATAGTATGGGGTGAGCATCAGCTGCCAGTGCTCCTGCTGCGGGTCATGCCAGTCCAGCGAGATACTCAGCGTATTGGCGACTTCCGGCTCCAGGTCCAAATTGCCCACATAGCCATTGCCATCGCCCGCCAGGTTAACCATACGCATGGCCATCCCGACGGTAGACCAGGTGTAGCGTTCATACAGATTGGGGGAGCGGGTCTTGCGTGCGACGCCGAACTCCCAGGTCAGGGACTCGCTGGGTGTATAACGCGCCTGGGCGCTGGCATCCCAGTTGTCGTCATCGATAGCGTGCTCCTGTGCGTTGAACGCTGCGGCATCTGCCTGGTACATCGCGCTATAGCCCTGCGCATCGCCACTGTTCATCCGAACCGCTTCATAGCGCAGGCCGGCGAGCGTCATCCACTGCTCACTCCAGAGCGCCTGCCATTCACCGAACACGGCGTAGCGGTCACGCTCGCCGTCGCGGATATTCCAGAAGGTGTTCGGAGACATCATCATCCCGGTTCCTGAGGGCGGCCACCAGTCGTCCAGTTGGTACTGCTGCAGTTCACCGCCCAGGCGCAGCAGGTCACGGCTCGAGAGCTTGTAGTCGAGCCCTACCGCCAGCCCGTCGTTCTTGCCCCGGGTTTTCATTGGCATGCCAGGAGCATCGCCGTACCAGTACTGCTTGTCATCCCCAAAGTTCATCTTGTGGTCGGTCTCTTCATGGAACAGGCGAGAATTGACTTCTCCCCAGGCGTATTCGGCGCTGTGCCGGAGCACGATCTGGGTGCTGCTGTTATCCAGCATGTCCATCCTCTGGTTGGGAAAACCCTGGTCAGGTATCTTCTGGTAGCCCACTTCAAGATCGATGAGATGGTTATCCAGTCGCAGCGCGGCGCCGACTTTATGGTTTTGCGTTTCATAGTAGGTGGAGCCCACTTCATCGGCGCTGAGTGAGCCCCGGCCGGGCGCGGCCTGTCCCGCGGCCTTGAAATTCTTGCCGGCCTTGTAATTGTCTGCGGTGGCATAGGCGCCGCTGTAACGCACGCTGATCCAGTCATTGGCCGCTGTCGCGGTCAGGTTGGTCCCCGCAGCATCGCCATTGGAACGATAGAAAGTGCCCATCTCACCACCGGCGGTAATGGCGCCGCCATCGTCGGCGAATTCTGGCTGCAGCGACTTGACAATGATGGTGCCACCGATGCTGTCCCCGCCCTGGCTCACGGGCGTAATACCTGCCATCACCTCAATACTTTCGACGTTGGTGGGGTCTATATAGGACATGGGTGGATTCATGTGGTTGCCGCAGGCAGAGACCAAATCCATACCATCGACCTTGATACGCAGGCGATCATCACCAAGCCCCCGAATCACGGGCAGGCTCGACACCCCGCCGGCGCCGTAAACATTGACCCCGGCAAGTCCACGCAGCAGTGCTGCACTATCACTCGTGGCCGCGCGCTGGGGCCTCAAATCGTCGGCTGTAAGCAGCGTGGCGCCATTGGCGGTATCCCACTGCGTAGCAGTGACCAGCACCTCAGAAAGTTCCTCGTTATGCTCGCGGTGCCCTGCAGTGGCAAAACCCGCTGAAAAGAGCACCAATGCGCCAAGTATTGGACGAGTTTGGAAGCCCATGCGTTACCCCGTAGTCGGTTGAATTTTGAGGCCGGCATTGTAGACAAGTTGGTGGCGGTGCGGGATGTGGCAAATTGTCGCAGGCAGGACTACCTCATTTGGGTACGTTGCCCGCCTTCCTCTCTCCGCTGATTGGCCTATTGTCGGCCATGGGGTGAAGATCTGATACTAATGGATCACTCCTGGGGTTGCCGCTCCCAGCGTTCGCTGGGCTCGGCTGGTAGAGGAGAATCAGAGGAAGACGTGATGGTAATAGAGAACCGAGCAGTTGAAGTAGAAATAGAAATTCCGGAAGAGGCCTACAAGCAGAACACCGTGTATCGGCCGTGGAGCGATATTCAGGCAGGCATCCGCGCCACGATCGTTCCCCCTGCGCCGATTCGGCTCGATCGCAACAGGAACCTGCACAGACCCGCCCAGCAATAGCGGTGTATTCTGGCATCGCCGCTGTCAATCCCTGCACTGGCCTGCGATCCGCCCAGACCGGCGTGCGCTTTGCAACCCGTCAGCCCCGATTCAATGCGATTTTGAGCACTCGTCGACAAATTGCCTGAAAATACCCCCAGCCGGCACTCTCGCGGGCACTCTTTTGCGGTACTATTTTTTGCGACACACGGAAGGCTTGTTGACGGCCGAATTCGGCGACATAGGTAATGCCGCATGATTGATGATATAGTGCAGAAGCGCTTCCCCTAGAGGCCGTACCATGCGAAAACTGCAGATTGCAGATGCCGATGTGATGCGTATAGCACTACAACAAGAGATT
>JAGRIK010000035.1 GCA_020443325.1 Halioglobus sp. | reverse complement strand
AGGATCTATATGGGCGTACTCGCTCCTGATACCAGTGTTGGCGTTATGCCTCGTTGGCGCACAGGCGTGGGCGCAGGAGCAGAACCAGAATGAAAATGCCTCCGACCCCAAAATCGGTTATCAGGTACTTCTGGGGCAGTGGGTGCGACCCGACGGCGGGTACCTGATCTCTATCAACGGCGTCGATGCTGACGGTAAGCTGGACGCCATGTATGCGAACCCCCAGCAATTGCCTTTTTCAAAGGCGCAGGCATCGCGTGACGGCGATACCATCAAGGTATTCCTTGAACTCCGGGCGGGCGGCTATAACGGTTCGACCTACACGCTGGTCTATGATCGCGGCCAGGACGAACTGAAGGGCGTCTATTATCAGGCTGTTGCCAGGCAAAAATACACGGTTGCTTTCCAGCGTCGCGGAGCCGCTGTCGCACCCTGAAGCGGCCTCCGGTGGCGCCTGTTTTTTGCGCCATTTGACTGCTATTCTCCCGCTTTAGCCAGAATCCGATACGAGGTGACCACTTGAAGCAAGCGCTGATCAATATGCTGACCATGCAGGACAGGATGAATTCCCGTGTGCATGAGAACTGGATTGAACAGGATTTTGAATGGTACCGGGCAGCCTGGATTGAGTGCGGCGAGTTGATCGAGCACTACGGCTACAAGTGGTGGAAAAAGCAGGATGCGGACATCGAGCAGGTACAGCTGGAGATCATCGATATCTGGCATTTTGGGATGTCGGCGCTTTTTCACGGTGGTAAAGCCATTGACCAGATCGCCGCTGAAATAGAGGCGGAGGTTGTCGATTTCGTCCCAAAAGGACTGGGTGTGCGGGAGGCCACGGAAGCGCTGGCGTTACATTCGCTGCAGACCAAAAGCTTTTCTGCGGCCCGTTTCTGGGAACTGATGTTGGCGGCCGGGCTCGATTTTGACAGCCTGTACAGTGCGTATGTCGGCAAGAACGTGCTTAATTTCTTTCGGCAGGACAACGGTTATAAGACCGGCAGCTATGTGAAGAACTGGGCGGGCAGGGAAGACAACGAACACCTGGTCGAACTTGTCGAGCCCCTGGACAAAAGTGCTGACGATTTTGCCGACCAGGTGTACCGCGCGCTGGAATCTCGCTACCGGGAACTGGTCGCCGAGGCCTAGTCCATGCCAGCGGAAGAGACCAAGCTTTCCACCACGGCGCTGGCGAAGAAGCTGGAACTGCCGGTGCAGCAGCTTTTTGGCATCCTGAAAGACTATGGCTGGATAGAGCGCAAGAAGGATAACTGGGCGTTAACCCCCAAGGGCGAATACGAGGGTGGCAGTTACCATTCGAGCCGGCGCTACGGGTCCTATATCGTCTGGCCCGAGCAACTGGAGCAGCACCCGCTGTTGCAGGCTATCGAGTCCAACCAGCGTATTACGGCAGCCTCCATGTGCCGCTACTACCCCCATCTGCATGCCCGCCAGATTAACCGTGCGCTGGCTGAGCTCGGCCTGCAACACCACAGCCTGCTCGGCTGGGAACTGACACAGCTGGGCAAGGCCTGGGGGGGCATGCAGGAGGAAAGCAGCAGCAGCGGGGCGTTCTACGTCACCTGGCCGTATGAAATCATCGATAATCCGGTGATTCATCGCGAACTGAGCCTGCAGTCGCACCAGATACCGACCCCTATCGAATCCGAGGACACGGAACCCGATCTCTTTGCAACCTCAAATGCCCCCGCCGACCACCATCACGGCATCGACGGGCACACCCTGCAGTCGTCCCTGCAGACCGGGGTGTGCAACTGGTTGTATCTCGCCCAACTCGCGCACGCGTTCCATCGCGCTCTTCCCACGCCGGAACTGGTGTACGCCGATTTCTACGTACCGGCGGGCAATATCTACATAGACTGTTGGGATTCAGATGTGCCCCCCGGCGAGCTGTCGGGAAAATTTCGCAGGCGGGAGTTGTACAAGGAACTTCAGTTACGCCACCTGGAAGTCAATGCCAGTGACAGCGATAAGCTCGACGAGGTTCTGGGTCGGGGTTTGTTGGCCTTTGGTATCCGTTGTTAACCGCTCTGCGGCCTGTTTTACCTGCGGCTCAATATAACGCCGCACTCCATGTGATCGGTATAGGGGAACTGATCGAACAGCGCAAAGTGTTCGATACGGTGGGTGTCGTCCAGCGAACCAAGATTATCAGCCAGCGATAGCGGGTTGCAGGACACATAGATAATGGTCTGGAAACGTCGGGCCATCGCAATTGTCTGCTCGTCCAGCCCTGCGCGCGGTGGATCGACAAAAAGCGTGCGCAGGTCAAACTGCTCCAGCGGTTTTGGCAGTTCGCCCAGGCGACGAAAAATACGCTCTGCATTCATCGCCTGCGTAACTTCCTCGGCGGACATGCGCAGTAAGTGGACATTGCCGATCTGGTTCTCTGCGAGATTCGCGCGCGCCGCGCGAATAGACATCTTCGAAAGCTCGGTAGCGATCACGTTGTCAAAATGACTCGCCAGCGGCAGGGTGAAATTGCCATTGCCGCAATACAACTCCAGCAGGTCTCCCGAGAGAGCGCTGGCTTTTGCGCAGGCCCACTCGATCATCTGGATGTTCACCCCGCCATTGGGCTGGCTGAACGACTGCTCGTACTGGCGGTACCGAAATGTCCCGCTCTTCAGCGGCAGCACCTCCTCGATAAAATCATTGCCGAAAACCAGTTTTTGCTTGCGGCTGCGGCCAATAATCGAGAGCACCTGTGCGTGGGGGCGCAACGCCTCAATCAACGTTTGCACGGCGGCTTCCCACTCGGCATCCAGTTTCCGATGATAGATCAGCGTCACCAGCAGTTCGCCTGACAGGCTGGCGAGAAACTCCACCTGAAACAGCTTGCGGCGCAATATAGCGTTTTGGTTCAGCTCAGTATGCAATAGTGGCATCACTGCCTGGATGCGCGGGTCAGCGATGGGGAACCCGCTAATGACGACAGGGGTCCTGGGATCTTCCCGCCTGAACATGACGTAGTCTACGGTATCGCCATCGTGCCACATCCGAAATTCAGCGCGCAGTCGAAAGCCGGTGGGTTGCGAAGGAAAGACCTCCGGCGCGGGCGGCGAAAAGGGTGTCATCACGACGCGAACATCGTCGACTTTCTTTGCCAGCAGGGCGGTGTAGTGCTCAGGTTGAACGGCAGACATCGGCATCAGGGTAATCTCGCCCTGTTGCGATCGTCCCAGAGTTGGCGTGCGCGCTGCAGCGCGGAATCAACATCAATGTCAGGGTTGAGTGAGATAAGGCCCACCGCAGTAGTTGCAAGTGTTGCATTCAAACCGTATTCGTCGGTGGTATTCTCTCGCCACAAGGCGCGCAGCGGTTCTACACTCGGCAATGCGACACTTTCTACGCGCTGGCTCATGCTGCGCGGCAACACCCAGTCGGTGTATTTACCATTGTGCAGCGAGGCGATTCGCGTATCTGCCTGGGGCTTGATTTCGACCTCGCCGCTGTCTCCTTTAAAGACTACCGCGCTCGGCTGTTCGAGGATCTGGTCCGCCTCCTGGTGCAGGCGCGCGTAGGCAGGGTGAAAGACGCTCTGCAGGCTGGCCGGCGCCCGCAGGGGGTTGATCAGGCGGCTCAATGTGTTAACGGGAGAGCGCAAACCGAGCAGGGGCTTCAGCTGTATCAGTGCCTGCAGTGGTTCGCAAAAGTGCTCCAGTGGAAGAAAGCTCAACCGCTCGCCATCGAGTTGCTTTGCCACCTCTGACCAGTCGGCAGCGACCGGCAGGTGCAATTGGCGCATCGCATCTTCGGTGTAGAGCCTGCCCGGCGTGTGGCCCTGACTGCCGTGAATAAAAACGCGGTAGCCCGCTTCTGCCAGTAGTAACAGGGACAGGATATACCAAGGGTGCTGATGCTTTTTGCCGGCATAGCAGGACCAGTCCAGGTCAGCGCGCAGACCCTCCGGCGCGGCGACCATCGTTTCGCGACACGCCTCCACGAATCCTGCGAGTTCCCCGGGCGTCTCCTCCTTGACGCGCAACAACATCAGGAACGCGCCGATCTGCAGGGGTTCGGCGTCACCGCGCAGTATCATCCCAAATGCCGTCAGGGCTTCTTCCCGCTCCAGCGAACGCGTCCCGGTTTTTCCCTTGCCCAGAATCCTGAGGTAGGGTGCAAAGGGGTGTTCGGAGAAGGGGGGCGATAGGCTGGAATTATTCACGGTGGGATTTCACAGGCAGTTGTCGGGTTTTGGCAGGCCGGCAATTTTACTGCCGATCTTGGCCGGTGAGCCAGGAAACAATGACATCAGGTAGATGCTTTTGCCCTTGTCCGCCCCAAGGTTGATCGCACAGTACTTGACCAGCGGTCGCATCGCGGGAGAGCTGTCGAACTCACGGTAATAGGCCCGCAGCAGGTTGAGCACTTCCCAGTGCGCGGGTGTCAGTTGAAGATTTTCTGCAGTGGCGATTTGCTGTGCCACTTCTGCATCCCACTGAGAGAGATCACGTAAAAACCCTTCACTGTCGAAGGCTTCCGCCGGCAGCGTGTTCATCAGTACCAGGCCAATTGGCGAGGGAAGCGTTCAGTCAGGGCAACCAGTTCATCCATGCCTATACTGTTGCAGCCCTCGGCGGGCCTGTCGATGCCGGCGAGGAGGGCATCGGCCTGCAGGATAAACAGCTCTACTCCTGTCGCCCGCAGTTCGTCACAGGGTGAAGTGTCCTCAAGCGCGGCGTAAACACCGTCTCCAAGCAACACCACGGCATCACCCGGTTGTAAGAGCTTGAGGCAGTCCCCAAATGCAGCGCTGGAGGGCAGGGCGTTCAGTGTATGCAGAATCACGGCTACAACCCCAGCAGGTGGTCATACGCCACCATCAATTGTTGCATTTCCTGTGGGTTGAGCAGCTTTGCGGTGACGGGGCTGCTACTCATATCCAAGTTATATCTGGAGACTGCCTCGGCATCAAAATACACCTGGTTGATATCGTACAGGGGCAGGGAAGCCAACTGGCGCCCGATGTTCTTCTTTCCAAGGCTTTGGCTGTCCTGGCCCGCCAGCAACTGCAGCACGCCGTCGCCGACGAACAGCAGGTCAACCAACTGATCGAAGGCGGCAGTAGCCAGTGCGACGTCCACGGCGGCCTTGGCGAGGCTGGTGCCGTAGGGGCTCTGGCGCATCACGATCAAGAGAGGTTTTTTGTCAGCGTCGGCCACAGTCATCCCCCGAACGTGATCAAGCGATCGGAGTGCGCACAGGCATCAACGAGTTGTCCTAACCCGGAGACAGTGAATGCCGGATTGATCGAGGCACTTGGGCGTTCGTAGCGAGTCGCCTCTGTTTCATCCAGCATGCCGTAGCGCAGAGCAGAGGAAATACATAACACCAACTCTACAGCGTGCTCCCTGTGAAGCGCCTCCCACGCCAACGCGGGATCACTCTCATCTTGTGGAAATACGCTGTTGCACGAACCTGTAAGCGTACCTGCATCGAGAAAGAACACCCGGTGAATGCTGTGCCCGCGAGCAATAACACTGCGCGCGAATTCCGCGCCCGTGCGCGAACCGTGTCCGGAGGCAGGCGAGGATAGAACGAGCAGGGAATAGATCACAACCGGCAGTCCCCATAAACGAAAAACCCCGGCAGGCACCGGGGTTTCTTTACTGCGGGTTTTGCCTTAATCATCGCCGCTAAAGGCCGTCAGCAGGCTCAGCAGGTGGATGAAGAGGTTATAGATATCGAGGTACAGGGACACCGTCGCGCGAATATAGTTGGTTTCACCACCGTTGATAATACGGCTGGTGTCAAACAGGATCAGGCCGGACATGATCATCACGATTGCCGCCGAAATTGTCAGCGAGAGCGCGGGGATTGCCAGGAAGATATTCGCAATCATCGCAACCACAGCGACCAGCAGGCCAACCAGCAGGAAGCCCCCCATGTAGGAGAAATCCTTGCGCGTGGTCAGCGCATAGGCCGACAGACCAAAAAATACGACCGCTGTTCCACCCAGCGCCTGCATGACCAGTGCTGGGCCATTGGCCATCGCGAGGTAATAATTGAGCATTGGGCCTATAGAGGCGCCCATTACGCCGGTAAACGCGAAGATAGCGACCAAGCCTTTGCTGCTATCCGCCATTTTATGGACCACGAAGAGCAGCCCGAATCCCACCAGGCTGAGAATCAGGGCCATACCCTGACCCAGGCCCATCGCCATGGAGATACCTGCGCAAACCGCGCTGAAAATCAGCGTCATGCTCAATAGCATGTAGGTATTTTTCAAAACTTTGTTGGTACTGAGTACAGACTCGATTGCAGGCGAGCCTACGCTGTATACACCTTTGTTGTCCATGACTTACTCCGTAATGTAGCGCACAGGTCGTGCGGCTGGACTTAAGACCGATAATAAGGGCGAAAAGTTCAAAATCCAAGTCAAAGTAGCCAATTTTTGTCCTGATTGCACAATGAATTTTTACAGTAATGTGGGAATTGCAGGCGATTTTTGGAGTGATTCATTGGACAACTGGTCGCCAGGCCCTGCCCCGCGGACAAATTGCCCCCAGTTACGCAGGAGTTGAGTGCAACTCCCATCTCGTTCATCGAATAATGAAGGGGTGTTGCTCGACAGGGCTTACGCCAAACCGGTCGCGGTAGGACGGTGGTTGTCTGCCATCTTTGTCGGTGACGCCGTATTTTAACGCCAGTTCAGCACCAATGACGGTTTTGCCGCTCAGGTCCATCAGATCAGGATCGTTATAGGCAGCCCATATAAGGTGGCCGGTAAATCCTGGTGTTTCCATGTTCTCTTCCTTGAGGTAGCCGTACTTTTCTGGCTCGGATTCCTTCATCGTCTGCATTCGCTCCGTCATCAGCGCGCCCATCCAGATAGACAGGCAGGCGACGTTGTAATCCCTGAAATCCACGGCCATGTCGGCGGCCATTTTGTCCAGTCCCGCTTTGTGCACGCCGTAGGTCGGGCCGAATACGTAGTGCCTGGCGCCCGCTGCAGATGTGAAAGCGATTAACCCGTGCTGCTGTTCGGCCAGTATTGGCGCTGCGTAGTAGGAGGCTGTGTAGGCACCCCTGAGTCCAACCTTCCACATGTCCACCAATTCCAGAGGCTTCTCCCAGAAGGTGCCACTGGTGGTCATCTCGTCATGGGCGGCGAACGCGTTGTTGACGAGGATATCCAGCTGCCCCTGTTCCTGTTTGACCTGGGAGAATAGCGCCTTGATTTCAGAGTCATTACCGTGATCAACCCGGACGGGAATTCCCTCACCGCCGGCTTTTGTGACGGCGTCGGCCGTTTCGTAGATTGTACCCGGGAGGGGGGCGTCGCCGGCTTTCTGTGACCGCCCGGTGACGTAAACGGTACAACCGTGACTGCCCAGTGCAATGGCAATGCCCCTGCCTGCACCGCGGCTGGCTCCGGTAACAACCGCTACAGTTTTGCGTTCATTCATTATTCCTGCCCTCAAAAACGATTCCCATGAATCTTTCGCACGCCTAAATAGTACACGGCGAATGTGCTATCGTATACAATACATGCGTGTCCATTAGTGTATAGAGCAGATTCTTTCCCTAAATCGTGGGCCAACGCCGCGCGCGGGTATGGAGGTTATAGATGGCAGTAATTACTTTGCAGGTAAACGGGCAATCACACGCACTGGATATTGACCCTAGCACTCCGCTGTTGTGGGTGTTGCGAGATCATCTCGGCATGACGGGTACCAAATTTGGTTGCGGTATTGCGCAGTGTGGCGCCTGCACCGTTCATCTAAACGGGCAGGCCACCCGGTCCTGCGTGTTACCCATTGAGACACTGGACGGCGCCAAAATTACAACTATCGAGGGGCTGTCCTCGGCGGATGGTATGCCGCTGCAGGAGCTGTGGGTAGAGATGAACGTACCCCAGTGTGGCTACTGCCAATCCGGTATGCTGATGGCAGCTGCGTCGATGCTCAACCAGGTGGAAAATCCGACGGATGCCGATATCGATGCCCACATCACCAACATCTGCCGCTGTGGAACGTATCCGCGCGTACGCGCGGCAATTCACCGCGCGGCAAGCAATTTGAAGAACTGAGGAAGGGACCATGGCAGAAGTCATTTTAAACCGTCGTACTTTCCTGATAAGTGCCTCCGCGATAGCTGGAGGCATGTCGCTTTCGCTGACGCTTCCTGTAGTTTGGGCGGGCGCAGCGGACGCAGTTCAGAAGGCACCCGAGACGGCTGCGTTTTCAGCATGGTTGACCATTTCGGCTGACGATACAGTAACGGTGTATGTGCCCACCGGGGAGTTCGGCACCGGCTCCTTCACGCAGATACCCATGAACGTGACCGAAGAACTCGGCTGCGATTGGTCAAAGGTCCGGGGCGAGTTCGCGTCGGCGCGCCGTGATTATCTGGAGGGCGGACCTTACGCCATCGGTATGCAACCATTCTTTACTGGCCATGGCACCGATCACGACCGGATGCACTACGCGCTGCAACTCGGTGCCAGCGCCCGCGAGCGGCTCAGGACGGCCGCAGCAGAATACTGGCAAGCGCCTCTTACCGAGATTGCGGCACGCGACAGCCTACTGACGCACATCCCCACCGGGCGCCAACTTCGATACGGCGAGATGGCCGCTACCGCGGCGACAGTGCAACTGACTGACGAACCTGCTCTCAAGCCGCAGAGCGAGTGGACCTTCCTCGGCAAGGCGTCACCCGGAAAACTGCAATTGCCGGGCATGGTGAACGGCTCAGCGGTGTATGGCATCGACGTGAAAGTCCCCGGCATGGTCTATGCCGCGCTCCGCCAATGCCCCGTGCAGGGCGGCACATTGAAGCACCACGAACCGGACGCGGTTCTGAACATGCCGGGGGTGCGCGCCGTCGTCGTCGTCGATCCGTCGAAAACGAAGGGATCGCCGGTCAAGCCGCAAGCCACCTTTGGTCTCTCTGAGACGGCGTCGCAAAGCGGCGTCGCGGTGATCGCAGAGCACTACTGGCAGGCCAAAAAGGCATTGGATGCGCTGCCCATGGAATGGGACTACGGCCCCGGTGTTTCCTGGGCGTCACAGGAGGATATTTACAGTGCAGCATTCAGTTTGCTTGAGAATCCGCCACAGAAAGTTCTGCGCAAGGCCGGTGATATTGCGTCGGCAACGGGAGCGCTCACGGTAGAAGCGAATTACCTGACACCTTATTGTGACCAGGTGGCCATGGAGCCCCTCAATGGCACGGCGTTGGTGACTGCGGACAAGGTCGAGGTATGGGCATCCTGTCAGGACAGCCAGCAGGCCTACTGGGTGGCAGTGGACGAGTCGGGGAGGGTGCCGGAAAATGTCTATTTGCACCGCACGCTTGTCGGGGGTGGCTTTGGTCGCCGCTCATTCTCGGAAGAAGTGCGTATGGTGGTTGCCGTGGCCGCAGAATTGCCCGATGTGCCCGTCCAGGTGATCTGGTCCAGGGAAGAGATGATGCGCCAGGGACGCTACCGCACACTGATCGCCAGCCATTTCAAGGCCGCGTTGGATGAACAGGGGATGCTGCAAAGCTGGGATGCCCATGCCACCCTCGCGGGCAATCCCATGGTATCCCTGCCACTGGGTTTTTTTGATACGCCCTATGTGGTTGGGGGTGACATACCCAACGTGCAAATCGGCACGACCCATCAGTCGACCAATATTCTGACCGGTGCCTACCGCGGGCCCTGTTATAACTCCTATGCATTTATGGTCGAAACCTTTATAGATGAGTGTGCGATCGCAGCCGGTATCGACCCGTTGGCGTACCGCCTCAAACTGCTGGCGAACTGGGATCCCGCCTGGAGTAAATGCCTTCAAGTCGCGGCCCAGAAAGCCGACTGGGGTAGTCCGCTTCCCAGGGGTCAGGGTCGGGGTATAGCGATTTCCAATTGGCCCGCAGCGGGTCAGAAGGAAGGGGGCAGTACCGTCTGTGCGGTGGCTAAAGTCGAGGTTTCCCGGGAGGGCGTGTTGCAAGTGCAATCTATTGACCTGTCTTTCGATTGCGGCAGGATTGCAAATCGCGATGCTGTACTCGCACAGCTCGAAGGGGGCATCGTTTTCGGGCTCAATATGAGTTTAAACGAAGAAATTACGATTTCTGACGGCGCCGTGGTTGAGGGCAATTTCGATCAATACCCGGTGCTACGACTCGCCGATCTGCCGCCGAGGATCAATATT
>JAGRIK010000034.1 GCA_020443325.1 Halioglobus sp. | reverse complement strand
GCGACGAAACCGCGCTGCAGGTGTTTTATTTCTCACTGGCACTGATTGTCATCGGGGTCGGCTTTCTGAAGCCGAATATCTCTACCATCGTAGGCCGACTCTACAGCGTGGATGACCCCCGGCGGGACGCGGGCTTCACGATTTTCTATATGGGTATCAATATCGGTGCCTTCGCCGCCACGCTGCTGTGCGGCTATCTCGGTGAGACCTTCGGCTGGCACTACGGCTTCGGTGTGGCCGGCATCGGCATGGTGATTGGGCTGGTCACCTTCCTGCGGGGCCAGAAGCACCTGCACGGCCTTGCCGAACCCCACGACGCAGACCTCCTGCAACGAAAATCACCGCTGGGACTCAGCGTGGAGAACACCATCTACCTATGCGGCCTGCTCGCAGTATTCGCCGCCTGGCAGATGCTGCAGTTCCACGGTGCCGTAGGCCTGACACTGAATATACTGTCCGTAGCAGTACTGCTCGGGCTTAGCTGGTTTATTATCGTCAAGTGCACGCCGGTGGAGCGCAGCCGCATGCTGGTGCTGGTCATCCTGACGATGTCCACCGTGGTATTCTGGGCGCTGTTCGAGCAGGCGGCGGCGTCGATGACGCTCTACGCCGACCGCGTACTGGGTCGCAACATCCTCGGCTTTGAAATGACCGCCTCACAGTTTGGCTCCCTCAACGCCTTTTTTATCTTCCTGTTCGCCCCGCTTTTCGCGTGGCTGTGGATGTTCCTGGGGCGCCGCGGCCTGGAACCCACAACGCCCGTCAAATTTGCACTGGGCATCGCCCAGGCCGGACTGGGATTCGGCGCCCTCGTCGTCGGCGCAGCCAGCCCCAACGAGGCGGGCCTGGTAGCCGGCTACTGGCTCGTGCTCGCCTATCTACTGCACACCACCGGCGAACTCTGCCTCTCACCCGTGGGCCTCTCCGCCGTAACCAAACTGGCTGTGCCCAGCGTCGTCGGTGTGATGATGGGCTCATGGTTCCTGGCCACCGCCTACTCCGAATTCGTAGCAGTGCAACTCTCAAAGCTGGCAGCCATTGAAACCGTCAACGGCACGGTAACCGACATCAGTGCCGCACTGGCAAGTTACACCGAACTGTTCAACGGCCTGCTCTACGTCGGCCTGGGTGTCGCGGCCGTACTGTTGCTACTGTCCCCGTTGTTGAAGAAAATGATGCATGGCATTCACTAAAGAAACCAAAACTCAATGAGAGCGTTATAAGTTGCAGGATCGAGGGCTATGTGGATTATGTGCGTCGCTGGGACCGTGTGGCGACAGGACGTCGCCACCCGAGCCTGCACAAGGATGTGCGCTTTTTGGCGTGTCCCAGCGATGCATATAATCCACATAGCCCGGCCAGTGATTGAATTCAAACCGATCCACCAGGACTAACACATGGACAACCGCGATTTCGACGTAATAGTTTGGGGCGCCACCGGCTTCACCGGCCAACTGGTAGTGGAATACCTGGCGAAGACCTACGGCGTGGACGGCGACTTGCGCTGGGCGATCGCCGGGCGCAATCGCAATAAACTGGACGAGGTCCGCCAGGCCTGCCTGCCCGCCGCACAGCACGAGAAACTGCCGATACTGCTGGCCGACAGCGACGATGCGGCCAGCCTGGCCAAAATGGTCCGTCAAACCCGGGTGGTTTGCACCACCGTCGGCCCCTATGCGAAATACGGCACCCCCCTGGTCGCCGCCTGCGTGGAGGCCGGCACGCACTACTGCGATCTCACAGGCGAAGTCCAGTGGATGGCGCGGGTCATTCCCCAGTACCAGGAGGCCGCCGTGGCGAGCGGCGCGCGTATCGTGCACACCTGTGGCTTTGACTCCGTGCCGTTTGATATGGGCAACTGGTATCTGCAACAGCAGATGTTCGAGCAACACGGCTCCTATGCCCAACAGGTCAAGGCACGGGTCGGGCGCAATCGCGGCGCGGCGAGTGGCGGCACCATCGCCAGTGTCCTGAATATGATGGAAGAGGCCGGGCGCGATCCGTCGATCAGGCGCCAGGTCGCCAATCCCTACTCGCTCTATCCAGCCGGCACGCCCGCAGGCCTTGACGGGGCCGACCAGAGCGGCGCCGTCTACGATGAGGATTTCGGCCGTTGGACCTCGCCCTTCATCATGGCGGCCGTCAACACCCGGGTCGTGCGCCGCAGCAATGCCCTGCTGGACTTTCCCTGGGGTGAAACTTTCCGCTACGACGAGGCCACCCTGGACACCTCACGCTACAAGGCCACACGCAACACTGTAGCGGGTGTTATCGGGATGGTGACTCTGGCTTTGGGCCCAACGCGAAAACTGGTGCAGCGCTTCCTACCCAAACCCGGCGAGGGCCCCACACGGGCACAACGCGAGGCTGGCTACTACGAGGTGTTTTTCCTCGGAAAAAACCCGAAGGATCGCAGTATGGACACACTGGTCAAAGTCAATGGTGATATGGATCCAGGATATGGATCGACCTCCAAAATGCTGGGAGAGGCCGCGGTCTGCCTCGCCAGGGACGAATTGAGCGCAGGGGGCGGTTTCTGGACGCCGGCATCGGCGCTGGGGGACAAATACCTTAAGCGCCTCATCGCCAGTGCCGGGCTGTCATTTGAGCGCGTTGACCCGAACCAGATCAAAAACATGCGTATATGATGTGTCACCCACTCCAGAGGCAACTATTCAACACTGGCGACACTGGTAATGCAGTGGAAAACCTCGTACATTCGCCGCTATAAGCGATAAAAACACAGGGGCAAACGGGCGCGAGGTGAACAGATTTAACCTCACGTTTAGCGGCGAAATTCTTGCCGGCGAAAAGCCGGAGCAAGTCAAGCTTCGATTCGCCGAGATGTTCGGCATCACGGATCGGGTTCGGCTCGAACGCTTTTTCAGTGGCGAGACGATTATCCTGCGGCGCAATCTCGAACGCAAAGACGCCGCCCATCAGTATCACCAACTCCAGCTAATAGGCGCAGCCGCGGCACTGGTTAAAGTGACAACCAGTGAACTGGCAGATGGCATCCTCAAGACACCGTCGGGGACAGGCGCTGGTGCGACTACAGGGAGCAAGGCTCACAAACCGGCGGCACATGAGCAGGCAGCAGCGGAAGCAAACCTGCGCCGCGAGGAAGAGCAAGCTCGACAAACCGCCGAAAAGGCCCGCCTGGAAGCTGAAGCATCTGTGCTGCGAGAGGCAAAGCGGGCCGAGGCAAAACGCCTGGAGGAAGAGGAGACTGCCAGAAAGAAGGCACTCAAGGCGGAGTCCAGGCGCAAGGCGACAGAAGAAGCCGCTCAACGCAAGGCCAAACGCGCCCGGGAAAAGGCCGAGAAAGCGCAGCGCAAGACCGAGGAGGCCGCCCGGCGCAAAGCGGAACTGGAAGAGAAGAAACGACTGGCCGCCGAAGAAGAGGCGCGACGCAAGGCGGAACTGGCGGAGCAGAAGCGTCTCGCTGACGAAGCGGAAGCCAGGCAGAAGGCCGAACTCGAAGAGAAAAAGCGCCTCGCTGCCGAGGAGGAAGCCAGGCGCAAGGCGGAACGGGAAGAGCAGAAACGACTGGCCGCCGAGGAGGAGGCGCGGCGCGAGGCTGAATTAGCGGAAAAGAAACGCCTCGCTGCCGAAGCGGAGGCCCGGCTCAAGGCCGAACTCGAAGCGAAAAAACGTCTCGCTGCCGAGGAGGAGGCCAGGCGCAAGGCCGAACTCGCGGAAAAGAAACGTCTCGAAGACGAGGCAGAGGCTCTCCGCAAAGCCGCGTTGGCAGAAAGAAAACGGCAAGCAGCCGAAAAGAAAGCGCGCCGCAAGGCAGCACTGGAAAAGAAAAAACGCCTGGCGGCTGAAATGGAAGCGCGGCGCCTGGCAGAGGCCGAGGAGAGGAAACGACTCGCAGCCGAAGCAGAGGCACGCAAAGCCGCTGCGAAGGCGAAAGAGGCCGCCAAACTGCAGGCGGAGCTGGAAGAAAAAGCCCTGGCTGCGGCGGCACAGGCGGCGCAAATCAGGGCCGAGGCACAGCGCCTGGCCGGCGAAGCGCAGCGCAAGTCAGACGAACGACGAAAACTTGCCGCCGCGGTCCCGGCATCAAAAGCACCGCCGACAAACGACAGCACTGGAACGACTCCCGAGCGCAGCGCGGAGGGTTTGCCAACAGCCAGGCATGAAAAACCACAGTCGCAAAAACATGTAAGAGGACGCGTTAAAACCGTTCTGGAGGTGCCGCTGCGCCAGGGCGGCCAGACACCGGAGGTGGGCACCCCGGCCCCGCGCAAGCGCCTGTCGGGCGCCCCCAACCTGTACAAGATTCGCCCCTTTCGCAATTCACAGGCGGTGCAAACGCGGGCCGCCCACGCGCGACAGCGAATGCGGCAGGCTTACGCCCTGGGAGGATTTGCCCTCGCGATCTTATGCATCGCTGGTGGCATTTTCCTGCAGAACGGCGCCTATCCTGTCGTCACGGGAGCGAGCGCGGTGGCGATTGACTCGAACTCGGCGCCGGTACTGCTGGCGGGCGATTCGCTGTTGCTTCACGATCGCGCTGGTGTCAGCACCACAGAAGTCGCACTGGGCTCACTGGGGGTGAAGACCCTGCAACCGCCAATGGTGTTCGATAACGAGGGTGCACTTTTCGCGTTGGGCCGGCTGGGCGATGGGACATCAGCCCACGGTGATAAAACACATTTGCTGCGCTGTGACCTCGCGCTGTCGAGCTGCGATGACTGGGCTCCCCAATTGAACGACACTGGTATCGACGCCTTTGTCATCAACGCGCTGGACGGGAGCGTGTTGCTGGCAAACCGTGCTGCCGGAATACTGCGCAAAGCCGACCGCGAAGGCAATATCGTTGCCAGTGCCGACGTCGACATTCCCGCCGCCCCGGTGCTGCGACTGCACGGAGGCCTGCTGCTGATGAACAGCGCAGAGGGACCGGCGATCAGCGTATTCCGCTACGAAAACAGCGCATTTGCCCAACAACTGGATGAAATCCTGTTACTCCCGCCCGCCGAAGAGCATTTGGAAGCCTCCCGAGTCAGTGATTTTATCTGGTCCGGCAACGCCTGGTGGGTGATCCTGCACAACCCGGTATCCGGCACCACCAGGCTGCACCGGTTTGACGAGGATTGGAACTACCTGGAGAGCGTACCGCTCGCAGCGCACAGCGGGCCGCTGCAACTCATCCGCTGGGGCGAGAAAACCCTGGTAAACGACCCCGATCACCCGGCGATGCAGCGATTCAATGCCGAGGGGGTGGTGGAAGCGCCTTTTGTTTCCAGGCAACTGCAGACACTCATCGACACCCAGCAACGGCGTGCCAGCCTCGCAAGCCTCGCCTGGAATGGCGGTTTACTGGTGTGCGCACTCGCGGCACTAATGTGCTTCGGACTGGGTTATTTACACAGCCTGCGCGCGCTGGTGTATCGCCCGCGATGGGAACAGGGCGCTGAACCCCTGGACGACTACTCTGCCGCAGTCCAGTGGATTGAACCCGTCCAGAATCGCCAGCTACAGCTGCGACGCACAGGCATGTACTATGGCACTGGCGTGCTCGGCGCACTGCTCATTGCGATCGCCTCCAGCATCAGCGTATGGCAGATGGCGGCACTTCTGCTCGTGCTCAGCGGTCCGGCCATGGCCCTGTTGTTGCTCAGCCGACAACCGATAGGGCACATTGGTGTGCTGGGAGACAGGCTGCTATTAGTCGATCACAGCGGACAGTACCACCTCGCCGGCGGCCCACGGCTGCACTATCGCGGCCCGTTCCTGTCAATCGACGATATCGTGGTATTTTCGGGCAGCCGCCTGCTGCCGGCGTTCTGCCCTGGTCCCCTGCAAAAACTCGTCAGGCCACCCGCCCTTGGCGGTATCAAAGTCGATCACAGGACAATCGCGATAAAACTCCTTGAGAGCCGCCATCCTCTCGCCCTGGGTGCGATTGCGATGGTTGCTACTGCTGCTGCGGGCGCCCTGCTCCTGCTGCTGCAGGGCATTTTTTAGGGAGGCCCTGAACAATGCCACCCGACATGGGGCGACACCGGTTCCCCCATTTGGATATACTGCGCTATTCGGAGCTGCGACTGTTGTTCCTCCACCGCAAAAAATACGTAGAAAGGTTGCCGCCTGCATGAATGAGCGAGATCGGGAGCACTCTTCCCCGCAAAGGCGAAAGCAGGTTGCGCTGTTTGTCACCTGCCTGGCGGATTTATTTCGACCATCGGTCGCCTTCGCCAGCATAAAATTACTGGAACAGGCCGGCTGCGATGTCAGCGTACCCCTGCAGCAGACCTGTTGCGGCCAGCCGGCCTACAACAGCGGCAGCTATGAAGAAGCGGTACCACTGGCGCAACAGGTCATCGCGATGCTGGAAAAGGCAGATTACGTCGTCGCTCCCTCCGGATCCTGCGCCGGCATGATCTGTCACCACTACCCCAAATTACTGGAGGGTGAATGGCGCGAACGCGCGCTGGAACTGGCTGCCAAGACGTTCGAGTTAACGGTCTTCCTCAACGACATTGCAAAAATCTCACCGCAGAAGAAGAAACACACTTCAGCCAATTTTCCCTCGGTCGCCTACCACGATGGGTGTGCCGGGCTGCGCGAACTCGATATCCGCGAGCAGCCGCGTCAACTGCTGCAGAAGCTGTGCGGCATTGAGGTCAGCGAGTTGCAGCAGCGCGATGTATGTTGCGGCTTTGGGGGCACCTTTTGCGCCAAGATGCCGGAAATTTCCGGCAAGATGGTGGACGACAAACTCAACGATGCGCTGGCCACGGGCGCGGATATCCTCGCCGGCGGCGACCTGGGCTGCCTGCTGAATATCGCCGGGCGAGCGCGGCGCCTTGGCAAGGAGATCGAAGTACGCCATATCGCCGAACTACTGCACCAGGACCTGGACACCCCGGCCATCGGCGAGGGGAAATAGCGGATGGAGCAGCACAGCGACACGTTTCTCGACAACGCCAGCGCAGCACTGAAAAATGTCGACCAGGCAAAACGTCGCGAAGTCATCGCTACATTTGCGCCCCTCATTCGCACAGCGGCGATCGAAGGGTTTGACGAATTCGACAATTTGCGCAAACACGTCAAGCGTGTGCGAGAGCACTGCCTGGACCACCTGGAGTATTACCTCGGCCAGTTTGAGCAGCAGGCAGTTCAGAACGGTAATCACGTCCATTTCGCTCGCAACGGCGAGGAACTGAACAGCTTCGTACTGGACATCTGCCAACAGCACGATGCCCGGCGGATCGCTAAAGGCAAGTCCATGGTGACCGAGGAGACCGGCCTGAACAGCTTTTTGCAGCGCGCGGGGCTGGAGGTGATGGAGACCGACCTGGGAGAATACATCATCCAGAAAGCCGGGGAGACACCCAGCCACATTGTGGCCCCGGCGCTGCATAAATCGGCCGGGGAAATTCGAGAGCTCTTCCAGTCCGCCCACGATCTCGGGCCCAGGGAATTACCCGAGACGGCCGACCTTGTCAGTGAAGCGCGCGAGGTATTGCGCGAGCATTTCCTGAAAGCCGATGTGGGCATCATCGGAGCCAATGCGCTGATCGCCGAGAACGGCTATTCCATGCTCGTCACCAATGAGGGTAACGGCGACCTGTGCGCCAACCTGCCCCGCGTCCTGATCGTCTGCACCACCATCGACCGGGTTCTGCCGCTGGCGCAGGACGCTACCGCTATGTTGCGCCTGCTGGTGCGCTCGGCCACGGGACAGGCGCAGACCTCCTATACCAGCTTCTACTCCGGGCCGCGCCGT
>JAGRIK010000033.1 GCA_020443325.1 Halioglobus sp. | reverse complement strand
GTCATCGTCTGCCAGCTTTAGCGTGGGCAAATCGGTAGCGTCTATGCGCAGCAGTGCAAGATCTGAACGCGGATCGGTTCCGATGATCTCGGCATCGAACTCCCGCCGGTCGTTCATACGCACCAGTACGCTGTCGGCACCCTCAACAACATGGTTATTCGTCAGGACATAACCGTCATCCGAGATGATGAAGCCCGACCCCATACCCATGCGCTCCCCTTGCGAGGGCGGCGCCCCCCTGAACTCAAAAAAGCGCCTCAGCTCCTCGGGGATATTGTCGGGGCCGGGCTGCATGGCGCCTGCACCGTCAAAATTCTGCTCGACAATTATTTTCACTACCGCCGACGAGTTATCGCGCACAATCTGTTGGAAATCAGGCAGTTCCGCTGCACTGGCGAAACGAGAACAGCACAGCGCGAACGCCAGAAAAACAATAGTGGAAAAAGGCATTTTCGTCTTCATAGATTCAATCCAGGCAAATCAACACAAAGTTTAGAGAGGTAAGTTCAACGCAGCGTTACCGCGTCAGTGGGTGCAGCAATCACCCGCAGGAGAACGGGCTGGAAGTCGGGGTCGCGACGGTGGCGGATTCCGTGCCAGCGAACCAGCGCGTAGCCCAGTACCAAACCGCCCGCAGCACCACAGACTGCCAACAGGTCCTCGCTGCCGGGTAACCAGTTAACCGCCATGAGCGCCCCCGCGAGCATGGTCAGCAGCGGTAATACATAGGCGATAATCGATCCGCGCAGAATGACTTCCTCGGGAATACTGATCAGCACCTGATCATCGATTTTGTAGTGACTGACCGGGTGCTCTCCGGGCAGGACGCGAATATAGCCCCGCTTACCCTCCGCGATGCGATTCAGCAGGCCGTGTCCACAGCCCTTTTGTGCAGAACAGGTCCCGCATGTGCTGCGGCGAATCGTTTCCACCCAGAGCCCATCCGATTCGAGACCGACCACTCGCCCGCTTTCTGTCAACATACTACTGCACCCAACTCACTGAATCGGCGACCATCCGGGCCGTGTTCACCGGCACCTCACCTATTACTGTTACCAGCACCGGCTGCCCGGCAATACGCAGGCCCCGGGTATAGGTTGTGGTGCCACCCTGTCTTATCAAGCCTTCCCCGGAACGCATTTCAACGTCCAGATCTTCCAAAAACACCGAGAATACAGTCAGCCCGTCGGTATAGGTCCTGCGGCCATTATTGCCCTGCGTAACATCTGTCGAGGTAAAGCCGCGCGGCAGCCAGTTCACCGCCCAGGCACGAGAGACTGAATGCGTGTTATCGCTGCCATCGGCGCCGGGGTGCTGCGCCTCGTGCACTACCGCGACATCATTTGCAGCAAGATCGCCTGCCGCAGGGACGCCTGCCGCATCATCGCCCTCCGCAACCGGCACGCGGGTGTAGGACAGGTTTGCAAATTGCATCGTTTCGAGGACCTGGTGCCCATGAGTGATGGTCTGGGATTTCAGCAGCAATCCGGTTTCCCGATCCAGCGCCATCATATACCCGAATCGGTACATATCACGCGGCTCAATTCTAATACGGACAGCGTGGCGTCCGGCCACACGCTCGGCGTCCGCGACGGCAAACCGGTAGAGCTCGGCAATTCCGCAGCGGTCTTCCTGGGTCATCGCCTCCAGGCGCAGCATCCGGTCACCCGGGTGAATGCAGTCTACCGGATGTGACTCCCGTTCTACCTGTGCACCCTGGCCGGTCAACTCGGTAAGCCGCTCAAAACTGGTGCCGTCATCGACAGAGTGGGAGACCTGCATCACCTGCATCTCCTTGCCGCGTTGCAGCGTAACCACTCCCTCGTAACTGACTTGCCGAAGACTTCTGGACATTTTGTCCAGCCACTCGAGTGCAGCGGCATCAGCCTCGGGGCACGGGGTTTCCGCCGCGCGCGCCATGACCGCCGCTGTCAGCAACAGCGACAGCAAGACCAACAAAGGCGCCTGTGAACGTCTATTGCGCTGTTTGACCAACACCGCAGGCAAGCCTACTCACGAATCTCGGGCACGCGCGCAAACGGCACCAGACCCTGTGGCGAATTGAGTGCGGCCTGCTCTGCATGTTGCTGCATATATTTGCGCAGGCGTTGCTGCGCCAGGTCCTGGTAGGCGGTACGTATTGCTGGCTGTAACTGGGGCACAGGCTGGGTGCCATAACTGGCCTGTAGCGTAGTCGCCCCCAGGCTGTTCAACATACCCACGGGGGACGGATTCGCGGCCACAGATTGATCGGCCCCATAACGGCCAGTATTCTCAAGTCCGGCAAGTTGCTGGCCACCGATAACCACTGTGAGTGCCACAGACGCAGCCACACCGACACTGATCAGTGGTCGCAGCAAGCGATGCCGGTACCCTGTGTTCGCACTGGACGGAGTCGCACTATTCGAGTCTGCAAGGGCGGACTGCACGCGCGCGGATATATCCCAGTCCCTGTGCGCCAACCGGTCGCCCTGGACTGCAGACTGCGCCAGATTGTAGCGCACCCAGGTTTGTCGCAAACCGGTGTCGCTACCCAACTGCGACAACACCCGCTCCAACTCCAGCTCATTGGCCTCGTCATCCATTAACGCCGAAAGTGATTCGCGCATTCTTTCATTCATAGTTCACAACCTTCCCACTTAACCGCGTATTGTGCGGAATCTTTACAGCAAATACTCAGGCGTCCTCGCCCAAATCCTCGCCGTGCACCTGGCGCCCTACCAGACCATCAATGGTTTCCCGCGCCCTGAATATCCGCGAGCGCACAGTGCCTATCGGGCAGTCCATAATATCGGCGATATCCTCATAGCTGAGTCCTTCAAACTCACGCAGCGTTATCGCCGTACGTAAATCCTCCGGTAACGCGCTGATAGCATTCTCCACTACGGCCTTCAATTCTGCGGCGAACAAAGCGTTTTCGGGGTTCTCGATCTCGCGCAAACTGCCACCATTTTCCAGGTACTCAGCATCATCCAGCTCTATATCCGACCCAGGCGGCCGCCGCGACCGCGAAACCAAATGATTCTTGGCGGTATTGATTGCGATACGATAGAGCCATGTGTAAAAGGCGCTATCCCCCCTGAAATTGGGCAGTGCCTTGTACGCCTTGATAAACGCTTCCTGGGCGACATCCTGAACTTCATCCGCATCACGCACATAACGGCCTATCAGGCCAAAAATCTTGTGTTGATATTTCAACACCAGCAGGTCAAAAGCCCTCGAATCACCTTTCTGCACCCGCGCGACAAGTTGCTGGTCTGTCACCCCCGCTGTCACGTCCGGTTCCCCTCCCTGGCCCCTGAAACCACACGGTCGATGACTGCAACCCACTGCCACAATGGACAACAATCCTGCAAATTAGTTCGCGGAAGACTCCGCTCGCCCTGACTCAGAGCGCCGCTGGGGCATAAAGTTCCGGATCGGTTTATTTTCGTATTCCCCACGAGGTCGTATATACTCCGCTGAATTGTCGTTAGCCTAAGCTAAGTCTTTGAGACGCATCATATATTTCACCTTCCCGGGCAGCAAGCACTGAACGCCATGGCCACTAGTTACCAACACGATGTTCTTGTTATCGGCTGCGGCGCAGCCGGCCTCAGCCTGGCCCTGCGACTACCCGGCACTTGCCGTGTCGCCCTGCTGTCAAAGGCGGACCTGAACCAGGGGTCAACATTCTGGGCACAGGGCGGCATGGCTGCGGTTTTGCACAACAGGGATACCGTTGACTCGCATGTCACGGATACCCTCGCCGCCGGCGCAGGCCTCTGCCATCGCGACGCCGTTGAATTCACCGTCAGCAACAGTCGCCGGTGTGTTGAATGGCTGGTCGAACAGGGTGTGGATTTCGACCTGCGCAAAGAAAACAGCAACCAGCAGAATCGCGAGTTCCACCTGACAATGGAGGGCGGGCACAGCCATCGACGCATTATTCACGCTGCCGACCGCACCGGGCGCGCCATTTCTGAGGTCCTGACTGAGCGCGCCATTGCCGCCGACAACATCGACATTTTTGCACACCGCGTCGCGGTGGACCTCGTGATTTCCAATGGTCGCTGCGAGGGGGCTTATATTCTCAATCAACACACGGGCCACGTCGACCTGTTCCAGGCGTCAGCGGTGGTACTGGCAACAGGCGGCGCGAGTAAAGCGTACCTGTATACCAGCAATCCCGATGGCGCCAGTGGTGACGGCGTGGCGATGGCCTGGCGCGCTGGCTGCCGGGTGGCCAACCTGGAGTTCAACCAGTTCCATCCGACCTGCCTGTATCACCCCAGGGCAAAATCGTTCCTGATTACCGAGGCGATACGCGGAGAAGGTGGAATACTGTTGCTGCCGGATGGGCAGCGCTTCATGCACAATTTTGATGAACGCGGTGAACTGGCTCCCCGGGATGTGGTGGCACGGGCGATCGACCACGAAATGAAACGGCTTGGCGCCGATTGCGTGTACCTCGATATTTCACATAAATCCCGCGAGTTCCTGCAAAGCCACTTCCCCACGGTGATGGCACAGTGTGAGGAGTTTGGCATCGATATCAGCGCTGAGCCCATACCCGTTGTCCCTGCGGCCCACTACACCTGCGGCGGTATTGTGGTGGACCAGCACAGCCTTACCGATGTCGCCGGATTGTACGCCGTGGGCGAAGCTTCCTGCACCGGACTGCACGGCGCGAACCGGATGGCCAGTAACTCACTGCTCGAATGTATCGTCTATGCCGAGTCTGCCGCCAACCACATCGCGGACAACCTCGCCCAGATGCCCGCGCCCGGTATTGCAGCGCCCTGGGATGAAAGCCAGGTAACAGACTCCGATGAGGACGTTGTGATTTCGCACAACTGGGATGAACTGCGGCGTTTCATGTGGGATTACGTGGGCATAGTGCGCACCAATAAACGACTGCAACGGGCGCTTCACCGCGTGCAATTACTGCAGACGGAGATAGCGGAGTACTACGGTAATTACAAGGTCAGCAACGATCTGCTGGAGCTGCGCAACCTGGCGATGGTCGCTGAACTGATGATCAGGTGTGCGATATCGCGCAAAGAGAGTCGCGGACTGCATTACACGCTGGACTACCCCGAGATGCTGCCCGAAGCACGCGACACCATCCTGCAGCCTGATAACTCACCGCTCTAGCGCATGCATTCGCACCGCCGCTCAGGGTCAGCGCAGTAGTGCCACGCGGACGCGTAATCGGCGCAGTTCCTCGGCAGACGAGCTGTCCTTAAATAGCCAGATCTGCCCCGTCCGCCTCGAAGGCAATTCCCTGAAAGCCAGATAAATCACCCAGAGCGTGCTGGTGCTGCGTTGCGTGAGGTCGATCTGCCGCCGGGTATCGCCCTGTAGCAAAGTCCACTCCCCCTGCCGATAACAGAGTATCGCACCCTCCATCGCGCACTGGCGCAGGCGCCACAACAGGCCTGACACCAGCGGCATGAGCAAAATCGCGAGCAGCGGGTACCCGCGTGAGTAAATCGCCCCGAGGGCACAAGCGGTGACAAGGCAAAGCGCGCCGAACAAGCGGGCACGCAGTAAAGACTTAGCTATTCGCAGGTGCAGAGCGGGCGAACTGGAGGATCTGGTCGACAATATGCGCTAACTCCTCGTCTTCCGGTTTAACACGCTGCATGAACCAGGAGAACAGGTCCTGGTCTTCACACAGCATCAACTGCTGAAAACACCGCCTGTCCGACTCACTCAACTGGGCGTAACGCGTTGTCACAAACGGTTCCAG
>JAGRIK010000032.1 GCA_020443325.1 Halioglobus sp. | reverse complement strand
CGTTGGTGAAATATTTGACCGTTTCGAAATTCAGCAGGGAGTCTACCGCCCGCGTGTTGCTGGCTGAATCGGCTATATTGGCCTCCCGGACAAACTGGGTGCGCCACTCCGTCGCTACCACGGAGTACCCTGTATACAGGATGACCGCCACCAGCGTGATGAGGGCAAATCCCCAGCCGTAGTTGAACAGGAAAATACCCACCACCATAAAAATCTCGATAAATGTCGGCACGATATTGAACACGAAAAAGCGCATCAGGAAGCTGATGCCGGTGGTGCCGCGCTCGATATCGCGTGACAGCCCTCCGGTGCGGCGATTGAGGTGGAAGTCGAGATCGAGGTTGTGCAGGTGCTGAAACACCTCAAGCCCGATCTTGCGCATGGCCCGCTCAGTCACGCGGCCAAAAATAGTATCGCGCAGTTCACCAAAAAGGACGTTGGCGAAACGCGCAAGGCCGTACGCAAAGACCAGTGCAATCGGTGCGGCTATGAGTTGGGATTTTTCAGTGTCCAGCGCATCGACGATATGCTTGAGGATAAACGGACCGACGACACTGCCCAGTTTGGCAAGAATCAGGAAGCCCAGGGCCAGCGCTACCCGGCTGCGGTACTCCATGAGATAAGGCCAGATAATGCGAATGATATGCCAGTTAATCTTCTGGTTGGGCTCGCTATCGTAATTGCCATGGTTCATAGAGTTGCTTATCTGCGCCGTCGAATCTGCCTATGGTACACCATGTCGTTCAGTCGACCGCCACGCGGGCAACCCGGCGGAAACTCACAGCAGAGATCATCTGCGGGTAGTCGATTGCTGCCCCGTTGCGGCGTCTGGCGGCGAGGGCCTGCCAATACTTGCAATGGCGGTCGAAAGAAGGCGATACTTAAAAAAACAGTCGGGCTTGATTGTATTGTCGGGTTCGACGCAACGCCCAACACATTGCCGAGATAACTGAGGTCTCCATAGAAATGACAGAAGATGCATCCACACGACCCGGTGAGGCGCGCGCCAGTGGGCCCTCGGTGGCCGATACGCTGGCCAGCGATGGCATCCCGCCGCCACCGCCCCTGCTGGAGAACTGCTATACGTTCCTGGGCGACAAGGATATCGGGTTCGGACGCTACACGTCCCCCGAGTTTTTCAGGCGGGAACTGGAATCCCTGTGGCCGCGCACCTGGCAGTGGGCCTGCCGCGAGGAGCATGTGCCGGAAGAGGGCGATACCTATGTGTACTATATCGGCCCGTACTCCGTGATTGTGGTGCGTTCGGGCGAGGATGTCATCGAGGCCTTCCTCAATACGTGTACCCACAGGGGCACGCGCCTGCTGGCGGGTGAGGGGAGCGGTTACAGCCCGGCCTTTACCTGCCCGTTTCACGGCTGGTCGTGGGAGATCAACGGCACAATCAGGAATATTCCCGGGCGCTGGGACTTTCCGCATGTGAAGAACGAAACCCACGACCTGCAACGCGTACTGTGCGAGCGTTGGGGCGGTTTCGTGTTTATCAATATGGACCTGCACGCCAGGCCGCTGGCCGACTACCTGGGCGTGATGCCAGAACACTTCAGGCATTTCCCGCTGGAGCGCCGCGGCGTCAAACTGCATGTGCAAAAGAAACTGCCGGCCAACTGGAAAGCCGCGCAGGAGGCGTTTCTGGAGGCCTACCACAATTTCGAGACACACGATTCGCCCAATGGCGGCAACACGCAATACGATGTCTTCAGCAAGTACGTCAGCCGCTTTATCCATAATATCGGGAACTACAGCCCGGAATCGCTGGAGGACTACGCCGGTGACAAGTTTCGGCAGCCGCTGCTGACGGAGGAGGAGTTACTCGCTTTCCTGGGGGTATACGGTATCGAGGTGGACGGCCTGCAGCCCGGGGAGCGCGCGCGCGGGGTGATCGCCGAGAAACTGCGCAGCCACTTCGGCGAGGCGCTGGGGGTTGACCTGTCGCAGGTGAGCGAATCGGTAATGCTGGATTCCATAGAGTACCACCTGTTTCCGAACATGTTTTTCTTTGCGGGCATCACGGTCCCCATGGTCTACCGTTTTCGCCCCGATGGTACCGACGTCGACAACAGTATTTTCGACCTGCTGCTTCTCGAGCCGTTGGCAGAGGGGGCCGAGCCCCCAGAGCCACCGGAGCCAGTGTTGCTGGACGTTGAGCAATCCTACACCGAGGTCGAGGCGCTGGGTTGGCTTGGCGCGATCTACGACCAGGACACAGGGAACCTGGCGCTACAGCAGCAGGGGTTCAAGACCAGCCGCAAACCCGGCCTAACACTGGGTAATTACCAGGAGGCACGCATTCGCCGCGTACACATGACGCTGGACGAGTTCCTCTCCAATTCTGATGGGGCGATATAAAGCCATGGAAACAGTACAGGAATACAGGGTTCAGGCAGCCGATCTGCCACCGCGTGGAAAGACGCTCTGTGTCGAGGTAGCAGGCACGGAAATACTGTTGTGTCACACTGCGGAGGGTTTCTTTGCGGTCGACAATCTCTGCACCCATGCAGCAGCGCGCCTGTGCGAGGGCAAACTGAAGGGCCACCGTATACTGTGCCCGCTGCACAGCGGGGCGTTTGACGTGCGCGACGGCAGTGCGTTGACACGACCGGCGACTGTGGCGATCAAAAGCTATCCGGTACACGCGGAAGGGGAGGACATCATCATTGCGCTTTAAGCACCGGTTGGACGCGTACCTAGCCGAGCACACCCTTTAACTGGCGGTGCATGTTCTGCACGCCGGGTTCATTGCGCCCGATGATGACATTGCGCGGTATGCCCGCCTTCAGGCCGCGATTGACCTTGTCGACCAGCGAGTAATCCTCGGCCACCGCCACGTCGTTAATCATCTGGAAGTACGCTTCATACTCCTGCCGCTGCTCCGGTGTTGCGGGTTCCTGGGGCAGGAACATACTGTGGTACACCACGCTGCGATCGGGTGCGATGGGGTAGACGCGCCAGGTCTGGAAGTGGTCTGCCACCACGAAGATGACCGTGTTGGGAAAAATATAGTTGACGTAGGAGCTGTAATTCATCGGCACCCACTCGCTTTCGGGAACATCCTTCAACTCGTTGATTTGCAGCGTGGGCGAGCCCATTGAGTGATTGCGTCCATACTGCCTGTAGGTGGCGACGTTGCTGTAGGCCATGGTCGCGATTGAGTTCGGGTGCAGGAACTCGAAGTGGTAGTACTCATGGAATGTGTCCATATTCAGCTTCCAGCTGAAATCGGTGAACACCTGTTTCGCACCCAGGTAGAAGGATTCCTCAAAGCCGAAGCCTGACAGCCGCTCCTGGATTCCTCCCAGCACGTCGTCGATATTGAAGGTCAGTTCCGGGTTTGGCATCACAAAAATCATGCCGTGCTTTTCCTGCAAGTCCAGCGTTTTCAGGCCCAGCGCGTCGCGATCGATCGTGTCAAAGCCCTCCTTGCCGAAGGGCACGCCCACCAGCTTTCCCTCCAGGTCATAGGTCCAGCCATGGTAGGGGCAGGAGAACATGCGCCCTTTCTTTGCCTTGCCGTGGTCGCACTCATTGAGGGGCGCGCCGCGGTGCGAGCAGATATTGACGAACGCCCTGAGGCTTTTGTCGGGCTGGCGCACGATGAGGATGGGCACACCGGTATCGTCGAACGCAAAATAATCGCCCGCTTCTGGCACCACACAGCTGGGCCCGACAAACTGTGGGTAATTGCGAAAGAGCTCCGTCTTTTCCCGTTGGAACTGCGAGGGATCGGTGTACTCATCGACGTCGATTTCCATCACGCTGTCTGCCAGCATCGTGGTATTGCGCGCCACCAGGTCCATCAGGACTTTAATTTCATCAACCAGTTGTTGCTGTTGCATGCGGACTCTCCTACAAACCCAACACCATTTTGGCGATGATGTTGCGCTGTACTTCCTGTGAGCCGCCAAAAATGGAGGCGGCGCGATTGTTCAGGTAGCGCGGGACAACTGAACTGATGTAGTCCGCCCTGACCGGGTTGCCCTCGGCGACAGGGTTCATCACAAACCCCGTGTAGCCCAAAACGTCCACCGACAGTTCATTGATGCTCTGCTCCAGTTTGGTGGAGGAGAGCTTCATGATGGAGGATTCCGGCCCGGGATTGCCGCCGCCGCTGACGGCAGAGAGGATGCGCAGCTCAGTGATTTCCAGCGCCTTGAGGTCGATCTCGATGCGCGCGACTTTACGGTCGATATCGCCGTGCGCATCAAATTCAGGGTTGTTGCGTCTGGCATCGCTGATCAACCGCCGCAGGTTTTCCAGCTCGTGCCGGATACGGTGGGCACTGAAGCCGCCGCCGCGTTCAAACTCCAGCAGGTACTTGGCATAGCTCCAGCCCTTGTTTTCCTCGCCGATGCGATTGGCCATGGGCACGCGCACATTGTCGAAAAACACCTGGTTCACTTCGTGATCGCCCGCCATCGTAATAATGGGTTCCACGGAGACGCCGGGAGAGGCCATGTCGATCAGCAGGAAGCTGATCCCGTGTTGCGGTTTGCCGCTGGAATCGGTGCGCACAAGGCAGAAGATATGGTCGGCGAGGTGTGCGTGTGTCGTCCAGATTTTTGAGCCGTTGACGATGTAGTGATCGCCGTCGGGCTCGGCCTTGAGCTTCAGGCTGGCGAGGTCGGAGCCGGCACCGGGTTCGGAGTAACCCTGGCACCAGTAGTGTTCACCATTCAGGATTTTTGGCAGGTACTCCGCTTTCTGTGCCTCCGTGCCAAACGCCATAATGACCGGTGCCAGCATCAACAGTCCCAGCGGGATCAACATCGGTGCACCCGCGTGGTAGCATTCCTTGCTGAAAATGTACTTCTGCGCGGGCGTCCAGTCGGTGCCGCCGTGTTCCACTGGCCACTGCGGAACCGCCCAGCCCTGTTTTACCAGAATCGCCTGCCACTCCAGCGCGATATCCTTTTCAACAAACACGCTACCGTTGTTTGCCGTACCCTCGATGATGTGAGCCGGCAAGTTCTCTGCGAGAAACGCGCGTACCTCGCGTTGGAACTCCAGTTCGGCTTCGCTGAAATTGAGATTCATCGCATAGGCTCCCGGTTCATGGCTGCATCGACCAGCGGATACCGCGACGCAACAGTTCGTAGAACTCCGCCGTTTTCCACGCGCCTTCTTCCGGTACCGGGTATTCCTCGATATAGGGTTGCATATCGTACTTGCCCCGGCAGTGCCCCAATGTCAGGTATAACACGTGGCCCGCGCCATGTTTGTGAATGTACATCACAGGCTGTACGTCGGTGTCCTTCATCCAGTCGTCGCGCAGGAAGTTCTCCACTGGCTCTGACCAGTGCGTGTGGAGCAGAGTCTGGTGTTCGCCGTGGAACTTACACAGGTAGAGTTCATCATCCACGGTGAACGTGGGAAGGCCTTTTACGAGGGGATGTTCCGGCTCAGTGACATGCACATCGTATTCCTGGATCGGCGGGTGCGACATGAACTGGCTGCCCAGCAACTCCATGAAAGGCACGTTTTCTTCCGGGCAGTCCACCCGGGGGGTGCCGTCTGCACCCGGCTCCATAAAGCGCAGGATGGAATTGGTGCCGTGCAGCGCGAACCACTTCTTCCCGCTCTCTACAAACGCCACAAGGCGGCGTGTTTCCGCTTCGGTGGGAAGGACGTCACAGGTGTAGGTGATCAGGAAATCGCTTGTGCAGATGGCGTCGATGTCGCTGAAATCCGAGCCCACCAGCACCTTGATGCGCGGTTGTTCGGCGAGGAGTTTGAGGATTTCTACCCTGGCATGATCAATGTTGTGAAACTTGCCACCGGCGACAAGGTAAACATCAATGCGATCACTCTTGCTCATAGGGTTGCATCCTGGATTCTCAAAACGGGTTCGCAGGCACGTTATCAAACCTGTTTCTAGAAAACAATCAGAATTGACTGTTTATTTTGTATCCGATACTGTGGGCGCGCTGGGCCGTGCTATGCGTGATGGAATCGCCCTGTTTTGCCCGTGCTGCAGGTATTGGCCGCACCGCGCCAGCTGCCGCTTAGAACCCGATATAAGGAGAACACCATGAAGCTTTATTATTCCGTAGGTCCGAATCCACGCGTGGTCAAAATGTTCATGGCAGAGCGGGGTATCACGTTGCCCGAGCAGGACGTGGACATCATGGCGGGCGAAAATCTCGGTGAGGATTACCGCAAACTCAACCCCTCGGCGCAGTCACCCTGCCTGCAACTGGACGATGGCAGCGTGATCTCCGAAATCACGGTGATCTGCGCCTATCTGGATGAAATTACCGAGGGCCCCTCGCTGATCGGCGAGACCCCTGAGGAGCGCGCCGAGACCCGTATGTGGAACCGCCGCTTTGACGTGCGCATCCTGGAGCCCCTGTCGCTGGCGTTCCGCAGTGCAGAGGCCCTGGAGCTCTTCAAGAATCGCTGCCATGTGATACCGCACGCGGCGGATGACCTGAAAGCCACCGTCCGCGAATCCTGGGCCTGGCTGGAACCGCAACTGGCGGGCAAGACCTACATCTGTGGCGAGCGATTTACGCTGGCCGACATCCAGTTGTATGTCTTTGCCGATTTCGGTGCCCTGGTGGGCCAGCCCATTCCCGAGGGACTGCCCAACGCGGCGGCCTGGTTCAAGCGCATTGCCGCGCGTCCCAGCGCTGCAGCGAGTTTGCACCCCACACAGGCCGGCTGATTCAGGCTGGTGCCCATAACGACAATTGAGGTAGATGAATGAAAGCGGCGGTGTTTAAAGAGGTCGGCCAGCCACTGGCGGTGGAAACCGTTGCGGACCCGGTGCCCGAGCCTTCTGAACTGGTGATGAAAGTCAGTTTCTGCGGAATTTGCGGCACTGATCTCCACGCCACGCGGGAAGGCCTGACCACGGCCTGCTGTGGCCAGATACTGGGCCACGAGTACGTCGGGGAAATCGTCGAGGTCGGCAAGGAGGCAGCGGGGGACTGGCAGGTTGGGGACCGCATATGTGCGATGCCCTTCATCGCCTGTGGCCGCTGCCTGCCCTGTGCCGCCGGGCGCTTCTTCGAATGCGCCAACAAGAAAGTGTCCGGGGTGGACGACCAGGGCGGCTTTGCCGAGTTTGTCACCACCGGGAGTCGGGAGACCATTCTGTTGCCCGACAGCCTCGACATGCAGAGCGCCGCACTGGTGGAACCGCTGGCGGTGGGCATACACGCGGTGCGTATGGCCGACGTGAAGGCGGGAAGCCGTATCATGGTGATTGGCGCCGGGCCGATCGGCCTCACCGTGGCCCTGTGGTGCCGGTTTTTCGGGGCCAGGGACGTCGTGGTCAGTGAAGTCGCCAGGACGCGTGCAGACCTCGCTGAGAAAATGGGCGCCACCGCGGTGATCCACCCGGACCTGTCCAAGGGCGCAGAGGGACTGTTGCAACAATTTTCAGACGTTACCGGTGGCGCGCCCGATGTCATCTTCGAATGCGTTGGCGCGCCCGGGTTGCTGCAGCAGTGCATCGAGATGGCGCCCTACGGTGGCAGGATTATTCCGGTTGGCGTGTGCGAGCAACCGGACAGCATCATGCCTTTCTTTGGCCTCGTGAAAGAACTGCAGATCCAGTTTGCAATCGCCTACACGCGCGATGATTTTGAAACCTGCGTGGCGATGCTGGCGGAGGGGCGCATCGATGTGTCACCGATGGTGACTGACATTGTCAGCCTCGATGACCTGCCCGGCGCGTTTGAGGCGCTGCGTACGCCGAGCCATCAATGTAAGGTGTTGTTGCGGCTTTGATTATTCAGAGGTGCCCTGGTTCCGTAGAGCGAAGCCAGTAGCTCGGCCCTGAGCGGGGCAAACCTCATCGCTCAATAAAGCTCATTCGCTCTTGAGGTTTGCCCCGCTCAGGGCCTGACATCTTACCGAGTGCGGAAACGAGTGGAGCTAGTCGCGGTAGTAGTCCACGCCCACCAGTTCTTTCCAGCGGTCATGGAATTCTTCACCCTGCAGGCAATTGGCCTCCAGCCACTCGTCGTCGCTCACTTTTGCGCGAGCGGCAATCGTTTCCTCCGCGTCGGGTCCGACAGGATAGCGAAAATGGGGCTTGTCGGATTCGATAGCGTGTTCGATGGCGCCCGCGACGTCCGTCGGCATCGCCGGCCGTCGCAACCCAAACTCAAAGAACCGGCCCAGGCGCTGCAGCGACTTGATATAGGGTGAGGGTTCTGTGGGCAGCGATCCTTTCTCCCAGATGGGCGTCAGCACGCAACCGGGCTCGATGATGGAAACCTTGACGTTGAACTCGGCCATTTCCTGCGCCAGCGCTTCGCTGAGGCCTTCCATTGCCCACTTGGAGGCGGAGTAGTGGGCGTGGCAGCCCATCACCACGCGTCCCGCCAGCGAGCCCACAGTGACGATCCTGCCGCCGTTCTGCTTGCGCATGATCGGCGTCACCTCTCGCAGTACACTGACGTTGCCGAAGTAGT
>JAGRIK010000031.1 GCA_020443325.1 Halioglobus sp. | reverse complement strand
TAACGAATCCGCAGTGGGTGGCGGGTAAACGCGTGCTGGATTTTGGCTGCGGCAGCGGTGTGGTCGCAATAGCGGCGGCACGGGCCGGCGCCGCCGAGGTCATCGCCTGTGACATCGATCCCCTCGCCCGGGCGGCGGCGGGGTTCAATGCCCGCCTCAACGGTGTGACTTTGGAAATTGCCCCGGATTACGACGCGATCGAGGGGTCGATCGACCTGATTATTGTGGCTGACGTGCTCTACGACAGGGGCAATTTCCCCTGGTTGCTACGCTTTGCGCAACGGGCCGAGCGGGTGTTGATTGCCGATTCGCGGGTGAAGGATTTTCACCATCCACCCTACCGGCAGATCGAGCGCCGGGCCAGCTGCACGGTGCCGGATCTGGATGAATCGCCTGAATTTCGGGACGTGAGAATCTACCTGGCCGACTGAGGTGCTGTTGTTTGTCAGTCCCCTTGTGGATACATTCGGTCGTGGCTCAGTTTGAAGCTGAGTTGATTCGATAGAGTAAGTGCCTGAGAGAAAGCGCTATGGGCGGGACACGCCAAAAAGCGCACATCCATGTGCAGGCTCGGGTGGCGACGTACCCATAAACAGGGGCAGGCCCTCCTGTCGCCACACGGTCCCGCCCATAGCGCTTTCTCTCAGGCACCCACATTCGGCATGTTTCAAATTGAGCCACTTCCGTGCTTTCAGGCTATTGGTCTGTGGCTCATTAATTTTGTACACTGTGCGCCACATGAATCCGTCGAGAATCCCCGCGCATGAATCCCAATTACCTGGACTTTGAACAGCCCATCGCCGAGCTGGAAGTCAAAATCGAGGAGTTGCGCCTGGTCGGCTCTGACAATGAGATCAATATCAGCTCGGAGATTGAGACGCTGCGGGCCAAGAGCACCAAGCTCACGGAAAAAATCTATTCCAATCTCAGTGCCTGGGATATCGTCAAAGTGGCGCGCCACCCCAGGCGTCCCTACACCCTCGATTACATCCCGCTTGTTTTTACCGAGTTTGATGAGCTGCACGGCGATCGTCACTTTGGTGATGACAACGCGATCGTAGGTGGCGTGGCCCGCATCGATGGTCGCCCGGTGATGGTGATCGGGCAGGAGAAGGGGCGGGCGGTCAAGGACAAGGTACAGCGCAACTTCGGGATGCCCAAGCCCGAGGGCTACCGCAAGGCGCTGCGCCTGATGGAGATGGCGGAGCGTTATAAAATGCCCGTGGTCACCCTGATTGATACTCCGGGGGCCTATCCGGGTATTGATTCCGAGGAGCGCGGCATCAGCGAGTCCATCGCCCAGAACCTGGCGGTGATGTCGCGTCTCGCGACACCGATTATCTGTATTGTGATTGGTGAGGGCAGCTCCGGTGGCGCGCTGGGTATTGGCGTTGGAGACCATCTGGCCATGCTGCAGTATTCCACCTACTTTGTGATCTCCCCGGAAGGCTGCGCCAATATTATCTGGAAAGACATTGCGTATGCGCCCGAGGCTGCCGAGGCAATGGGTGTCACCTCCAAAAACCTGCAGGAACTCGGTATTGTGGACGCCACCATTCCCGAGCCCCTGGGAGGGGCGCACCGCGATGTGGGCCTGATGGCAGAGCGCATTCGGGAACACATTGTTACCAGGCTGGAGCTGTTGGAGGGGCTGCCCATGGCAGACCTGTTGTCCAAGCGCTACCAGCGGCTGATGTCCTACGGGAACTAGGCCGGGTTGCTCCAGTACACCGATCTAGACAAGCCGCTAAACGCGTTACTCACAGCCCCGCACTGGGACGTGGCCTTCAGCGGCGGCCTGGATTCCACCGTCCTGCTCCACCTTCTCTGCCATTGGTGCGCTGCGAATCCAGGGGCACCGGTCCTGCGCGCAGTCCACATCAACCACGGCTTGCAGCCGGCGGCGGCCGACGATTGGCAGCAGCACTGCGAGGCGCAGTGTCGTGCCTGGCAGTTGCCCTGCGTTACCCATACCGTCGTGGTATCGCCCGAGGGCAGTCTGGAGGCGGCGGCCCGCGATGCGAGGTACCGTGCCTTCGAGGAGCAATTGTCCGCAGGTGCGGTGCTCTTTATGGGGCACCATCTCGATGATCAGGTAGAGACGTTTTTCCTGCGATTGCTGCGCGGTGCCGGGGTGGACGGCCTTGCCGGAATGCCTCGCCAGCGTGCACTGGGCGCCGGTCAGTTGATCCGGCCCCTGCTGGATTGCGCCCGCGCCGACCTTGAGGGCTATGCCCGCCATCACGGCCTGTCCTATGTGGAGGATCCCTCCAACAGGGATACCGCCATGGATCGCAATTTTCTGCGCACCGAACTGCTGCCCGTGTTGAGTTCGAGGTGGCCGTCATACCGGCACTCGGTAGCCCGCGCTATGGGACATCTGGCGACAGCGGCCGAGGCCGTGGCCGCCGAGGCGGGAGTGCCGGAAACCGTGTACAGCATGATGGGTGATCCGGGCCTGCGCGTTTGCCAGTTGCTGGACCCCTCGCAGGAAATTGCCGCGGCGCGGCTGCGCGCCTGGCTGTCTGCGCGGGGAGTCCGGGCTCCCGATCGCGTTGCGCTGCTGGAATTCCTGCGCCAGCTGCGCGTAGCGCCCGCTGACGGCAGCCCCCGCCTGGACAGTGGTTCCTACGCCCTGCAGCGCTATCGAGATGCGGTATACCTGGAGCCGGGGCCTGTCGCGCTGCCCCCGGGAGAGGCCGTTTCGCTGGCGCCTGGGGAGAGCCTTACGGTGGTTGGTGTGGGCACTTTGAGTCTGGAGCCGCGATCTGCCGATGGACTGCAGCTGTCGCCGGGAGAGTGCCTCACTGTGCGCTGGCGTCAGGGCGGAGAGCGCTGTCGCCTCCCAGGGCGTTCCGGCAGCCGCCGCCTGAAGGGGCTGTTGCAGGACTGGGGTGTGCCGCCCTGGTGGAGAAACCGTGTGCCGCTGGCGTGCCTGGGCGACGAGGTGCTGGTGGTGGGCGATATCGCACGCTGTGAATCCACCCGCTGGCAAGCCGCGGCACCTGCGGGTGAGCCGCTGTGGAATTTCACATGGAAACGGCCCGCTGGCATCAGTTCTGATTGAGCTCACACGGCCTTTCTGGTAGCCTGATTGCCCATCTTTTGCAGGACCAGTAACGGCAGATAAAACTCCCAGAGAATGCCGGCTGCAGGGCCCGTATATCCGGTAACACAGCATACATAGGCTAATCATGACGCGTTATATTTTCGTCACCGGTGGGGTGGTTTCGTCCCTTGGGAAAGGCATCGCTGCCGCTTCGTTGGCTGCGGTGCTGGAGGCAAGGGGCATCAAGGTAACGCTGCTCAAGCTGGATCCTTACATCAATGTGGATCCCGGTACCATGAGTCCGTTCCAGCACGGCGAAGTGTTTGTCACCGAGGATGGGGCAGAGACCGACCTCGATCTGGGCCATTACGAGCGCTTTACCCACACCGTAATGAAGCGCACCAATAACTTCACCACGGGCAGGGTCTACAATGCGGTGCTGCGCAAGGAGCGACGCGGCGACTATCTCGGTGGCACCGTGCAGGTCATTCCCCATATCACCGATGAGATCAAACGGCGTGTGGTGCTCGGCGCAGGCGACGCGGATGTGGCCGTGGTCGAGATCGGCGGTACGGTCGGCGATATCGAAGGCCTGCCCTTCCTGGAGGCAGCGCGGCAGCTGAAGGTGGAAATGGGCTCCAATCGCGCCCTGTTGATGCATCTTACCCTCGTCCCTTATATAGCGACCGCAGGCGAGATCAAAACCAAGCCCACTCAGCACTCAGTGAAGGAATTGCGCTCGATAGGCCTGCAGCCCGATATCCTATTGTGCCGCTGCTCAGTGGAGATCGAGGAGAGCGCACGCAAGAAAATCTCGCTGTTCACCAACGTTGAAGAACGCGCAGTCATTCCGTTACTGGATGTCGACTCGATCTACAAGATTCCCGGTATGCTGCGTGATTTTGGTCTCGACAAATTTGTCGTCGAGCGATTTGGTATCGACTGTAAAAGTGAAGCCGACCTGTCGGATTGGACGGATGTGGTCGAGCGTGAGTTTACCGTCAGCAGTGGCCGGGTGAGAGTGGCCATGGTCGGCAAGTATGTCGATCTGCAGGACGCATACAAGTCCCTTAACGAGGCCCTGAGTCACGCCGGCCTGCAGACCCTGACCGATGTCCATATAGAGTATTTTGACGCCGAGGATATCGAGCGCAACGGGACGAAAGCGCTGGAAGGTGTGGACGCGATCCTGGTGCCTGGCGGCTTTGGCGATCGCGGTGTGGAAGGCAAGATTACCGCCGTGCGATTCGCGCGTGAGAATAAAATTCCCTTCCTCGGCATCTGCCTCGGAATGCACGTCGCGCTGGTAGAGTATGCGCGCAATGTCTGTGGCCTGGAGGGGGCCGATTCCACCGAGATGAACCCGTCAACGCCACACCCTATCGTCGCCCTGATTACCGAGTGGATGAATGCCGACGGCAGCGCTGAACAGCGCGATGAAGCCTCGGATAAGGGTGGTACGATGCGACTGGGTGCCCAACCCTGCCACCTGGAGCCCGATAGCAAGGTGCGGGAAATCTATGGCTCGGATGTGATTTCCGAGCGCCACCGCCATCGCTACGAGGTCAACAACAACTACATCGAGCAGTTGCAACAGGCTGGCATGCGAATCGCGGGCTGGTCTGCGGATCACTCGCTGGTGGAGATGGTGGAGCTGCCGAACCACCCGTGGTTCATCGCCTGTCAGTTCCACCCGGAATTCACCTCCAGGCCGCGCGGCGGGCACCCCTTGTTCACCAGCTATATCAAAGCGGCCATATCCCATGCACAGGCCGGTAAGCAGGTAAGCGAATGAGCCAGAAAGCGGTTTCTATTGGAACTCTGCGCATTGATAACAGCGCGCCTTTCGTATTGCTGGGTGGCGTCAATGTACTGGAGAGCCGCGACTTCGCGCTGCAGGTGGCCGAGCACTATGTCGAGGTGTGCACCAGGCTGGGTATCCCCTACGTATTCAAGGCCTCCTACGACAAGGCCAATCGCTCTTCCATACATTCCTTTCGCGGGCCCGGTCTCGAGGAGGGGTTGAAGATACTGGCCGAGGTGAAGGCCACGTTTGGCGTCCCGATCATCACCGACGTGCATACGCCGGAGCAGGCGGCGCCGGCTGCCGAGGTGTGCGATATCATCCAGCTGCCTGCCTTCCTCGCCCGCCAGACCGACCTGGTGGCGGCGATGGCGGCCACCGGTGCGGCGATCAACATCAAAAAGCCCCAGTTTCTCAGTCCCTCGCAGATGGCCAATATCGTGGAGAAGTTTGCCGAATGCGGTAATACCCGTGTGATGCTGTGCGAGCGCGGCAGCAACTTTGGCTACGACAACCTGGTGGTGGATATGCTGGGTTTCGGCGTGATGAAGAGCAGCTGCGACAACGTGCCGTTGATCTTCGATGTGACACATGCCCTGCAGTGCCGCGACACCGGAGGTGCAGCATCCGGTGGTCGGCGCTCACAGGTGGTGGACCTGGCGCGCGCCGGTATGGCGCTGGGCCTGGCGGGCCTGTTTCTGGAGGCGCACCCCGATCCGGACAAGGCGCTCTGCGACGGTCCCAGCGCGCTGCCACTGTCGCAACTGGAGCCCTTCCTTCAACAAGTGAAGGCGGTCGATGACCTGGTAAAGTCATTGCCCCCACTACACATTGATTAGCAACTACGGAGTTTGACCGCATGACATCAATCACAAACATACAGGCCTTTGAGGTCATGGATTCGCGTGGCAATCCCACGGTGATGGCCGAGGTAACGCTGGATACCGGTGAAGTGGGTGCCGCTTGTGCGCCGTCCGGTGCCTCCACGGGTTCCCGCGAAGCGCTGGAACTGCGCGATGGAGATGTCAAACGCTACCTGGGCAAGGGTGTGCTCAACGCGGTAGGGCATGTGAATGGTCCGCTGCGCACGTTGTTGCTGGGTGCTGATGTCACGGCCCAGCGCGAACTGGACGCGGCCATGATTGCAGCGGACGGAACAGAGAACAAGG
>JAGRIK010000365.1 GCA_020443325.1 Halioglobus sp. | reverse complement strand
TAGGCGCAAGTGCGGAGCCTCCGGTCAATCGAAATAAGTCCGCATAGCCTCGAGCACGACCGAGGGGTCGGATCGGCGCTGGTAGTCTTCTGAAATATCGAGCCACAGCACCTTGCCGTTTCTATCCACCAGCAGGGTTGCCGGCACGGGTAGCGCCTCCGTCCCGTCTCCGGGAGGGGCCGAGTGGAAGGCCGTATTGCGCAGGCCAAAGGCATCGGTCACCACGAGTTGCTTGTCGGAGAGCATGGTTGCCTGCAGGCCGTGTAAGTGGCGTTCAGCAGCAATCTCCTCGGGCAGGTCAGTGCTCACCGTCACCAGTGTCACACCGCGCTGATCAAACTCGGCGCGCAGCTCTTCAAGTCGACGTAACTCGCCGACACAGTAGGGTCACCAGTGCGCGCGGAAGAACTTGATGAGAACCAGGTGGTCGCTCAGGCTGGCGGAGTCGAACATCACGCCCTTATCATCGCTGGCGGTAAAGTGCGGAATGGTATCCCCGACCTTGATGACCCTGGCAGTTTCTACTTCCTGGGGGCTGACATAAATGGTGAAGGGAAGGAACAGGCCGATAAGGATAGCAATCGCCGGTGGGATTCCCCCGGCAATACTTGTTCCCTTCACGTACGCGCTGACCCCGAGCGCCACCGCGAACAGGAATACCAGAACGAAGCCCGTGCGATTATCGGGAAGATTGACCTGCCTGGCGAGGTAGAACCAGAACACGAAGGTGCCAACGGCAAGTGCCAGTGCTGCGAGACCAAGTTTTGTGCCGGTCTTCATTGCTTCCTTACCTCCCTTTGGAGCACCGAGGTTGCATGCTGAAAATCGAATACTTTTATCACCTGTGGGCCGACGCAAACGATTCTGCCGCAATTCGAGCGCTGACTCAAGGAGGCCCCATGGTGGCCCCGTATCCCTCAAGCGGCGACAGACCTAACATGGACTAGAGGTTTTTTTTGCGTTTTCTTGATACACCCGTGTAGCAACACCATCCACTCACGGGCTGGCTCCGTACCAAATAGGCGAAGACCAGGCTCGCTCCTGAATAGTTTTGGGAACCGTGGTATCACAGCACCCGGCAAACGCGGCTGGCACAGCATCCGGATCATCACAGGTGACTCGATTGGCACTGCATATTCTCTGCTGCCAACGGCAGGAGGGGTTTTCCAGCACGCGCGCATAGTAATAGGCATTGTGTTTGGGATCGAAGTCCGGGTCTGTCCAGACACCGCATAGTCTTGGAAAACCGTTGCCGACCGGTTCACAGGAGCTGAGATTGACCTTCGCGCCATTGTTGGCGTTTCCCGCAATATCGTACACCTGCTCTCGTGAAGCACCGCTTTCGTCGACCCAGCCTTTGACAACCTGAATACGTTGTAGCGAAGTACCCGAACTATGCGCTGTTCCGGTGTCCTGCAGTGCAGAGACTGCAAACACCGGTGCGGCGGCCGCGTGTTGAACAGGTAACTCTCCTCCCATGGGCACGCCATCACGATAACCAAGCGCCGCAAAATCTGCTGCCTGACACATATTCACCGGGAATCCCCACCCCCCGAAAAATCGCAGGGTGATTCGTGTACCACTAGTGCCGTAGGCTTCGCGGCGCAGCATTGCATCAAACAGTGCCGCTCGGGTATTTTGCTCGGCGTACAGCACCGCCAATCCGCCTGGACTTTGCTCAACGCGATCAGGCAACTGCGGCTGCGACCCGTCACCCAATATATGTTGAGCGCCGTGGTTTCCCTTATAGAGCGACTCATTGACCGCGCCGGGTGCGCCGATATGAGAATCTGTACTGCCGATAAATCCCGGCGTAAACGGGTTTACGCCCAATACCTGCTGCAGGCGAATGCCTTCACGCAATGCCTCGCGCATGTAACGGCTATCGTTGGCGGGCGGCTCTCTCAGAACACTGACGTACTTTCCGAGAAAACTGCTATAGGGCAATTTCTCAAAACTACACAGTTCATCCACTGCAAAGTCTGCCCCGAAATAACATTCAGAATCGCCCTTGTGCTGATAGATCTCTGCCAGCCGCTCATACCGCGATCTGCGCTGTGCCACATCGGAGTGATCGGGTTGCCATTTCCCATCAATGGGGAAAACATGCGGCCAGCACTCAGATTGGGGTTGTGCGGTATCGTAATCGCTTCGCAGCCTGTATCGGCGTCGCGACACTCGCTGTCCAGTCGCAACCAAAGGCCTTCAACCTCGTGCACTTCCTGTGCGCTAACAGGCTCAGAGGGCACATGGTCATTTTTGAAGATGACGTTGCGGTGCATATTGGCTCCCCGCGCAAGCCCGCTCCACTCATAGCCAATGAACGTGGTGAACTCGCACTCGTCCATATGCTCCTGAGCAGCATTGATAGTGTCCTGCCATACAGACAGCGTCGCCGCGCTGCATTCTCCAGATTTATCACTGCACAGCGGCGCAGCCACAGGTAGCCACCTCGCCAGCCACCGCTGGCCCGCGAGTACCAGTGCATTGCGATAACAACTCGCCGAATAAAAACCGCTATAGCTCGGGTCACCACAGATTCTTACCATGTCCATATCTTCCGCATGGTCGGTAACAATGGCAAAGTCCAGTGGGCGATCAATCTTCAAGGAGCGCAGGCTTCTGCCAGCATCATCATAGGGTGGCAGCGTGATCTGTTCGCCGCGCGCAAAGCGGTACGCATCCGACGGCGTTGTCCGGGAGTTACCCATACGCCAATTGGCATCCTGGGAGTAACTGGTATGGACGTGTGTATCACCAAAGAAGGGCCGTCGTACTTCGATATAGTCCGGGCACGGTTTTGCAGCACCCGCAAAGGGAGTAAATGCAAGCAGGAGCGAGGCAAGCAAAGCCCCCCTGCCAGACACGGCCCACAGAAAGCCGTGCGCAAACAGGTCTATAGCGACAACGGTCTGTGAGCTCACCAGAGCAGAACGTTGTCGTGGTGAGGATTCATGCTAACAGCGCCCTCAAAAAGAATAACGCAGCCTAACACCATAGTAACGCTGTGCTGAACGAGGCAGGACCTGCCCAAGAGCCAAATCACCACCAAAAAGGTCTCGCACGTCTGCGATCCCTGCTCGATAATTTTCATCGGTAAGATTATTCACAAACAAGGTCACACGGTATTGATCAGTCGTCTTCTCACTGATCCCGATACTCGCCATGGCGACACCATAGCTATCCTGGACAGTGAGTGGATTCTGCTTGATGTCGAAATTTACATCGTCTTGCCAGGTGTATCCGGCATTGACGAAACCATAGAAAGGAAGACTATCCAGTTCTATATGGTAGTTCGCCATCAGGTTGTACTTCCACTCCGGCGAATTCGGCAGCGGCTCACCATCGAGATTCTGCGTGTCGTTTACACAGCCGGTGGCAACCGTCTGGCCCTCATAACAGGGAGCGCCCTCGAAACTCTTGATTTCAGAATCAACATACGCGGCACCAAAGGTCAGCGTCAGATTCTCACCCAATAGAGCCACGCCCTCTAGTTCTACGCCCTGAGTTTCCACCTCGCCCACATTACGCAGTTTGTTAACAAACGTGCCGCCCGGGGTAATGACCGTATTCTGCGCCTGAAAATCCTGATACTCGGTATAGAAAACAGTGGCGTTCAACTGCATCCGCTGGTCCCAAAACTGGCTTTTGATACCGATTTCATAGGCGTCCGACGTCTCAGGATCAACAGGATCGTCCGCATCAGCCTGAGTAAACCCCGTTACCACATTGTACGCCTGCCCCTTGTAGCCCTTGGCATATCGTGCATACACCATCACATCTTCCTGAAGGTTGTGTTGCACTGACAGATTTCCCACTGCGGCACTATCACTGTCGTGGTTTCGGGCGACACCATCTGTGGCGGCCAGATTGTTAATATAGTCGATAGATATCTTCTCATCGTTCCACCGCAGGCCTGCTGTCAGAGTGGTGTCCGGGGTGAAGTGCCAGTTCAACTGCCCGAACACCGCCATACTTTCTGTCTCCGCTGTCGCGTCCCAGTTTGAAGTCAGAATTGTCGTGCCGGGGTTGCGCACAAATTGCCGGTCTGTTTTCGCATCAGCGTAATACAATCCCACCAGGTAATCGTACTTGTCATAGGAAGGCGAGATCAGGCGAAACTCCTGGGAGAAGAAATCTGTC
>JAGRIK010000364.1 GCA_020443325.1 Halioglobus sp. | reverse complement strand
GTTATCCAAAGTGGGCTTGCCGTCGGGGCGCGACGCCAGCACGATGCGTCGGTTGACAGCGGGCTGTGCAGCCGCGGCGGGATTGACGGCGGCGGCACTCAGGGCGGCGAGTGTCGCCAAATTAAAATCGCGGCGAGTAAGGTCCATGGTTATCTTCCATCTGTAATGTGTGGTGCCTCAGCATAGTCCACGGCGCGTCCTGCTGCTCAGGTGGCAACCGGTCCGGGTTTCTGCCGGGTTACTTTGTCGATATCATCTTCCGCAAGGCGTTTGTTGCGTTCGCGCTGCTCCCGGGTGGTACAGCTCTTCCTGGAAATCCGGGTTCCGGTAACCGGCTCGCGCACACACACTATCCCCTCGGCTTTTTGCTCCTCGGTGAGAATTGGCAGGCCGTCAGCGTCCACGGCATTGCCGGCGGTCTGCGGTTTTTCGGTGGTTGAACAGCCAGTCAGCAGCAGCGCCGCAATCGTTGTCCCTGCAGCGAAGATGGTAGTCCTGATTCGCATTGTTTCGATTCTCCTTCGTTACCCCTGGGCCTTGTGAGCAGCCTGCACTGCCCGTGCAGGTATTATGGCATGGGCATTTCCAGGCGTAACCACCACCCTGCCAACGCCTCAGTAGTTATAGCTCGCCTGCAGGCCCAACGGCAGACCGAGTGCCCAGTATCCCAGCAGGAACAGCGTCCAGGCGATCAGGAAGCAGATGGAGTAGGGCAGCATCATGGCTGTGAGCGTGCCGATGCCGGTATTCCTGACGTAGCGCTGGCAGTACACCACAACCAGGGGAAAGTAGGGCATCAGGGGGGTAATGATATTGGTAGTGGAATCGCCGATGCGATAGGCGGCCTGGGTGAGATCGGGGGAGATGCCGAGGGACATCAGCATCGGTACGAAGATAGGTGCCAGCAGCGCCCACTTGGCGGACGCCGAGCCAACGAACAGGTTGAGCAGCCCGGTAAGCAGGACCATGCCAGTGATCGTGAGCGCCGCGGGCAGGCCCAGTGCCTGCAGGGCGGCGGCGCCCTCCACGGCCATCAATATCCCCAGCCTGGACTGCCCGAATGCATAAATGAACTGCGCGATGAAGAACATGATAACCAGGTAATAGGCCATACTGCTCATGGCTTTGGTCATACCCTCGATGACATCCCTGGAACTGGTGACAGTACCGGCAAAGACTCCATAGATGATGCCGGGAAGAATGAACAGCAGGAAAATAAGCGGCACGATGGAGGCCATGAGGGGCGATCCGAGTTCGGTGAGTGAGCCACCGGGGCCACGCCAGGCTGAATCTGCCGACCAGGCACTGAGTGTCAACAGCGCAATAGCCGCCAGCATACCCAGCAGCGCGTAACGCAGCGCCGAGCGCTCCCGGTCACTCAGGCGATCCATCGATGCTTGCACCTCGATCTCCGGGTCCAGCTGGGTGGCCGCCAGCCTCGGTTCGACAAACCGGTCGGTAACCAGCCAGCCCAAACCGATAATCAGCAGGGACGACACGGCCGTGAAAAAATAGTTATTGAGCGGGTTGAGCACTATCCCCGGGTCGATAAGCTGGGCGCCGGACTGGGATATCCCCTGCAACATGGGGTCGATTGCCGAGGGGATGAAATTGGCTGAGAATCCCCCCGAGACGCCGGCGAACGCGGCGGCGATGCCCGCCAGGGGGTGGCGTCCCGCGGCGAGGAAAATTACCCCACCCAGGGGTATCACCATGACATATCCGGCATCGGCGGCAGTATGGCTGACAATGCCGACCAGGATGATCATGGGCGTGAGCAGCCAGCGCGCCGTGACCGTCAACATGGCCCGCAGCGCACTGTGAATAAAGCCGGTGTGCTCCGCCACCCCTATGCCCAGCATTGCCACGAGCACCACCCCGATGGGGTGGAAGTGGGCAAAGGTGCTCACCATATTGGCCAGAAACGAGGTCATGGCCTCGCCGGACAGCTGGTTGATGACCTGTACCGGCTCGCCGGTTCGCGGGTCTGTGGCCCCGAAATGCAGGTAGGAAAGCAGCCAGGAGAGCGCCCAGGTGATCAGCAGCAGGCCCACAAACAACATGGCCGGATCAGGCAGGCGGTTGCCGGTGCGCTCGATCACCGCCAGGGCGCGTTGGGTAAACGAGTTGCTTGGTTCCGGTTGCACGACGATTTCCTGATCGGGGTTCACGCCCTGATTGTAACCCGACATTGTCCCGCGGTAAGCATCCGGGGGCTGTGGCGCCGGTTTCTGGCAAAAAGTGGAGATAAGTAGACTTTCCGGCCTGTCTTGCTTGGACGAAGGTCACAGACCTTACTAAGATCAGCAAAGATACAACCCGCGCCCGAGGCAGGAAGTTTCGGCGGGCGATGTACTGGCACCGCCATTTTGCTGCCAGGTGGGGAGATTAGGGATGATCAGATGGTGCAGGTAGTGTTGGATTTCTTCGAACGGACGCTGTTGGCGCCTCCGCAGCGGTCCGTCAAGGAAGTATTGCTGTTAAGGCTGAGTGGCATTATCGCCATCTCCCTGATTCCCCTGGCTTACGCCCGCATGCGCGAAGCCCAGTGGGCCATGGTCTACCTGGATATTCTCATTGTCTGCGTGATGTCACTGCTGTTCCTGTTTGTGTATGTCAGCCGCCGGGTGCGTACCGCCGGGGCGTTCCTGGCATTTGGTTTTATTGCCGCCGCTCTCATGACCACACTGTTGCTGGGCGCGGACCAGGTACTGTGGGCCTACCCGGCACTGATCGTGGCGTTCTTCATGCTCGATACTCGCCAGGCGACCATCCTGAGCGCCGGGTTCGTCCTGTGCTTCCTGGGGATACTCTGGCAGGAGCTTCCCATCGAGAGCCTGGCGAGAATATGCCTGACGCTGGTGGTAACCATGCTGCTGGCCAACGCTTTTGCCCTGACCAACCGGCGACAGCAGCGGAAATTGCGGGAAATGGCCAACATCGACCCGCTGACCGGCGCGGGCAACCGGCGTGCACAGAATGCACAGCTGGATCGTGTGACAGCGATATTCATGCGCAGCCATGCGCCCGCCAGCTTGCTTATTCTGGATATAGACTTCTTCAAGCGAATCAATGATGTTCACGGTCACATCGTCGGCGACCAGGTGCTGGTGGAGGTGGCAGACCTTATTCGCAGGTGCACCCGCCTGACCGACAGCCTGTATCGTTACGGGGGAGAGGAGTTCGTGGTCATCGCCGAGCAAACTTCCCTTGAGGCGGCCAACAGCGTTGCCGGGAAGTTGCGGGAGGCAATGGAGCAGCATATTTTTTCCGCCGGGATAAGGCTCACGGTGTCGATAGGTGTATCCCAGTTACAGCGCGGGGAGGGACGCCAGGGCTGGCTGGGGCGCACAGATGCAGCGCTGTTCAGGGCCAAGACGGGGGGACGCAACCAGGTTGTCATCGCCCCCGCGGCAGAGCCGGTCATCCGTCGCGCAGCGGTGGCACTTAGCTGAGTTGCAAGACCCCACCGGTACCGGGGCAGGCGCGCTCCACGCCTGTTCGCGAAGCCGTTACATCCGGTGAGCCATTGCACCGGGATTAACCATGTACTGCTTCTCGCTCAGGTTCTCAACCTGAAGTTGCCACCTTCGCAGCTTACCAGGTGCCAGGGAATGGTTTTTCTGCGACCGTCGGGACGGCGCGCTACCAGGTAGCTGATGCGACCGCTGCGCATATCCACCAGCAGCTCGTCCACGCTGCCCAGGATGCCGCCGCCGGGGAGGAGTACCCGCATATCCACCAGTGAGGAGATGGCCTTGTCTTTACTGTCGCTATCGTGCCCGGGTGTACTCACATTACATTGCCGTCTGTTGTGGTCCCATGTCTCTCAATGCATTTTGTGTGCCATGCTGATGACCGTGCCCCGCAAGGGCAAAGTCGTCGACAGGGGCGATCCCGTTTGTAGAAATTCCATTTTCACTGCAAAATCTACAAGCAGCGGCCAGGCTCCGGACGGCATACAGCGGGCGAGGGCGACGCTGCTTCGGGTCCGCGCGCGGGAACAGGCAGCGCTTTCCTGCGCTACACCAATTGAGGTCATCGGATGGACCATGAGTTGAACAGAATTGCATTACTGATTACCGACGACGAGGCCCTGATCACGGAACTCGGCGAAGCCATCGAGGGGCTGGGCTTCGAGCTTGCAACCCAGCACATTGCCGACGATCCGGCGCGGATCAGGGAACTGAAGCCGGCGGTCGCTTTCCTGTCCTGCGATGAAGATCTCGAGTATGTGCGCGCGCTGCTCGACCAGGATCACCTGGACGCAATCGCCGAGGTACTGCTGGTGGGCCAGGGCGAGCAGCACGACCTCTCGGTACAGGAGTGGCTGGCACAGGGCAGGGCCTTCTTTCTCGCCCGGCCACTGCATCTTGAGTACGTGCGCCAGCTGTTGCTCGATATTCGCGGCGAGCTCGACCGGAACGAGGACCAAACCGGCAGCCAGCAGGAACTCGACACTCCGCTGGACCAGTTCGGATTGTTGCGCGGCAGTTCCGCCCCGATGCGACGCATATACCGGCAACTGCGCAAGGTAGCGCCCATGGATACCTCGGTGTTGATCTGCGGGGAGAGCGGTACCGGCAAGGAACTGGTTGCCGAGACGATTCATGCTACCTCCGCGGTAAGTGATGGTCCTTTCCTTGCGATCAACTGCGGGGCGATACCCTCCGAACTGGTGGAAAGCGAGCTGTTCGGGCATGAAAAGGGCAGTTTCAGCGGCGCTTTGCGCATGCACAAGGGGCTGTTCGAGCGCGCCGCCGGCGGCACGTTGTTCCTGGACGAAATCACCGAAATGCCACTGGAAGTGCAGGTAAAGCTGCTGCGCGTATTGGAGACCTGCACGTTTCGTCGGGTTGGCGGTGAGCAGGATATGGCAACTGACGCGCGTATCGTCGCCGCCACCAATCGCTCCCCTGAAGACGCCGTGGCCAACGGCAAGTTGCGCGAGGATCTCTACTTCCGTGTCGCCCGTTTTGTGCTGCGGTTGCCCCCCCTGCGCGAGCGCGGCACGGATGTGCTGGGGCTGGCCCAGGCGTTTCTGGCAGAGCTGAATGATCGCCATGGCACCGGCTGTGCACTGACCCCCGAGGCGGAACAGGCCCTTGTCGCGCACCGTTGGCCAGGCAATGTCAGGGAGTTGAAAAGCGCGGTCGAGCAGGCCTACCTGGTGGCCGACCAGGCTATTGATGTGTGCGACCTGCCCGATTTTCGCACCGCCGACCTGGCGGTAGAGGAGGGCGACTACCTGCGGGTATCAGTCGGTTCCTCGCTGGACGATGCCGAACGCCGGTTGATTTTTGCGACGCTCAAGGCGGTCGATGGCAGTAAGCCGGAAGCGGCCGAAGCCCTGGGAATCAGCCTCAAGACTCTCTACAACCGCCTCAACCGCTATTCACAGGAGGCTGAATCCCAGGACGTTGCCGGGGCCTGAGCAGCATCATACCGTGCGGCTGCGTTGCTGCGCGGGCCCACCATCAACTCAGCCCGTGGTAAGGTGGTACGCTATTTGCGTGGTCAGTGACGAGCACGGCGGCAGGAAAGGGGAAGTGGCCCCTGCAATCAGGGGGAGGGATGCAATGAACATCAAGGATTTGATCGACGTCTGGGAGAGCGAGGCGCACGGGGAGTTGTCTGGCGAGACCTACCAGGTCCGCCTGCCCCTGGATACCGCAGCCAAGCTCGAAGCGCTGGTGGAGTTATTCCCGTTGCGCACCCGGGAGCAGTTTATTGCCGAGTTGCTGGGAACGGCGCTGGATGAGGTCATGTCGAGCTTCCCCTATGTGCAGGGCGACAAGGTTATTGCCAGGGACGAGGAGGGTGATCCGATGTTCGAGGACGTCGGGCACACGCCGCGCTATCTCGAGCTGGTGCACAGACACATAGACAAGCTGCGCACCGACAAGCAGGAGTAATGCCCACCGCCGTTGCCGCGTAGCAACAGGAGCGCCAGTGCATGCTGACAGGAAATTGACAGCGTTCGTTCGCTCATCTATCACTCAGTAGTTCCCCCGGGAGGGTTTCGTTATGCTTTCAGAGTTGATTCTGTTCCTGTTGCTGCTCGGTATAGTCATGTACCGCGGCTGGTCCCTGGCCGCCGGATCCCTCGCGCTGCTGGCCTGGGCCGCGCTGCTCACTGCGAGCAGTGGCGGCATGTGGCTGGTGTTGCTGGCGACCGCCGCGGCGGTCTTCGTGCTCAATGTGGAGTCCGCGCGCCGGCGCT
>JAGRIK010000363.1 GCA_020443325.1 Halioglobus sp. | reverse complement strand
GCCCGTCTGGAACAGGAAACCCGGCGCTCGCCGGGTTTTTTTTGCCTTGAAGTTACACGGTGCCGGTTTAGCCATTTATCCCATTTTGTTCCGCTTGCGACCTGAAGCGCCGGGCATCCGGTCAAACCCGGTTCCGGGGTGGAGTCGGCCTGCAAAGTGTGGCATAACAATCGCCCATCCCAATAATGGAGTCGAGCACAATGAAAGATTTTGCAGGTAAGGTCGCGGTGGTTACCGGGGGCGCCAGTGGCATCGGGCGCTCACTGGTCAAGGAGTTGCTGGCAGAGGGCGCTAAAGTTGTCATTGGCGATGTTGAGCAAAAAGCGCTGGACCGTGTGCTGGCCGAGTTTTCGGGTGCGGGTGACGTGATGGGGGTGGTGACGGATGTCTCCAAGGCGGAATCCGTGAACGCATTGGCCGACAAGGTCTACGACACCCACGGCGCCTGCCATTTGCTGTTCAACAATGCCGGCGTCGCAGCGCCTTCAGCCAATGTGTGGGAGACCACTGACAACGACTGGAAATGGGTACACGGCGTCAACGTGTTGGGGGTGGTGCACGGAATCCAGGCCTTTGTGCCGCGCATGATAGCCTCGGGCGAGGAGGGGCATGTGATCAATACCTCCTCGGGTGACGGGGGTATCTCGCCACTGCCGTATCAATCAGTCTACGCCTCCAGCAAGGCGGCGGTGTCCTGCATCAGTGAGTGCCTCGCAGCGCAATTGCAGAGCGAGGGGACAAACCTGGCGGCGTCGGTGTTCTATCCGTCTGGCGGGCTGCTCGACACGGGTATCTGGACGACCGATCGCAACCGGCCCAAGGATCTGGCGCGCGAGAAGCCCTATGACCCGGTACCGACCGTGCAGGACTTCAAGGTGGCGGCAGAAAAGGCCGGCTGGGAACTGGAATTCCAGGACCTGGACGAACTGGCCCGCTACTGCCTTCAGGGTATTCGCGAGGAGCGCTTCGTGATCATGATCCGGGTCGAGGAAGCCGAGGCGACACTGCAGGATCGTGCGGCGCGCATCGGCCGCAGTGAACTGCCTATCGACCAGGCAGACATACCCAAGCTGTAGCAGGGCTTCAAATGTTGCGGCGATAAAGCGAACGGCGGGCACCGTTTGTTTTATCGCCGATTGACGTAAGGCCTCCTACAGCGGGTTCAGCCGCACCGGCATGGCGGTGAAGCCGTGCACAAACGATGATATGGTGCGCTCCGGCTCGCCCACCACCTCAACGCTGTCAAAACGTTTGAGGATTTCCTGCCAGAGAATGCGCAGTTGCAGTTCCGCCAGCCGGTTGCCCATGCAGCGATGGATACCAAATCCGAAGGACAGGTGCTTGCGCACATCGGGCCGCTCAATATCGAAGGTATCGGGGTTTGCAATAAAGCGCTCGTCGCGGTTACCTGACACATACCACATGATCACCTTGTCGCCCGCCTTGATCTGTTGCCCACCCAACTCCGTGTCCACCTTCGCCAGACGGCGCATATGCGCCAGCGGCGTTTGCCAGCGGATGGTTTCTGCGACCATGGAATCAATAAGGTCCGGGTTTGCGACCAACTTGGTAAATTGATCCGGGTTCTGATGCAGGGCGAGCGCGCTGGCGGTCATCGTGGAGCGGGTGGTGTCGTTGCCACCGACGATCAATAGCACGAGATTGCCCAGGTACTCCATGGGCGCCATATTGCGCGTTGCTTCGCCGTGGGCGAGCATGGAGACGAGGTCATTCTTTACCGGGAGTTTGACCCGCTCATTCCACAGTTCGGTGAAGTAGGTCAGGCAGCCCATCAACTCCTCGTGGCGCTGCTCATCGGACTCAATGACGCCGATGCCGGGAATGGCGGTCGCGACGTCTGACCAGCGCGTGAGTTTACTGCGTTCCTCGAAGGGAAAATCAAACAGCGTTGCCAGCATGCGGGTGGTCAGCTCGATGGATACACGTTCCACCCAGTCGAATGTTTCGCCGACCGGTAAATTCTCCAGCACGTCGATGGTGCGCTCGCGAATAATAGGTTCGAAATGGCGCAGGTTCTCCGCGCCCGTCACCGGGCTGACGACCCGGCGCTGTTCATCGTGCTTCGGGCGATCCATGGCGATAAACATCGGCAGCGGGAAGGTATCCTGGGTGTCGCCAATGGTGATAGCCGGTTCGGACGAGAAAATTTCGTGGGAGGTATCGACTTTCACGATGTCTTCATAGCGGGTGACGGACCAGTACGGGCCAAAAAAACTCTCGCGGCAGTAGTGCACTGGCGCCTCGTCGCGCAGGCGCTTGAACCACGGGCCGTGGATGTCGCGCGCGAACAAAAACGGATTGGCAATGTTGATCTTGTCCAGCGGCAGCGAGTAGGGATCGAGATCGGCGCGTTTTGCGGCGTCCATCATCAGGTCAGAAAGTTCCATGCGCAGCGAATCTCCTCGGGGTGTGTCCCCGCAGTTTATGTTATCTGCCGGATTTGGCCAAACTCCCTCGATATCCGTGCTTTGGGTAAGTCGCCGCTTGCCGTATCCTGTGCCCTTGCACACTGTAAAGAGCTCAAGCATTTAAATATGGATATTCGCAGCAAGGTCATGTCGGCATTGCGATGGAGCGCCGCCGCACGTTTTCTGGGGCAGGCGGTGTCCTGGGGCATTACCATTCTGGTCATCCGCCTGCTCTCTCCCGGTGACTATGGGCTGATGGCGATGGCCATGGTGGTGGTGTCGTTCCTGGTGCTGGTCAACACCGTGGGGCTGGACGCGGTTCTGGTACAGGACAAGGAGCTCGATGAGCAGATGACGCGCCAGATTTTCGGTGTGGTCATCGTCGTGAACACGCTGTTTTTCCTGCTGTTGTTCTTCGGCGCAGAGGTTGTTGCCTCCTTTTATGGTGAACCGACGCTTACCCTCGTTGTGCAGGTGTTGTCATTCCAGTTCCTGCTGCTGATCTTCGAGACGCTGCCACAGTCCCTGCTGGAGCGCGAGATCGAATTCGCCCAGCGCTCCATCGTGGATTTCGCGACACTGGTGATCGGCAGCCTCGTGACCCTGGTGATGGCGCTGGTCGGTTATGGCGTGTGGGCATTGATCTGGGGCATGCTGGCTACCAATGCCACGCGCATGATCGGGTTGAACCTGATTGCACGAAACCTGGTGTGGCCCAGTTTTTCATGGCGCGGCATGCGCAAGCACTTTGCATTTGGCGGATTCGTGACCACAGACAGGAGCCTGTGGTTTGTGTTCAGCGAGTCGGATAAGTTTATCGGCGGCAAGTTGCTGGGCAATCACTTGTTGGGGTATTACGCGGTGGCCAGCCAGTTGGCGTCCCTGCCCATTCACAAGATCAGCGGATTGCTGAATTCGGTGGCCTTCCCGGCATTCTCACACGCCCATGCCCATACAAATAGCGCAACCTTGCAGGGCTACCTGCTGAAGGCAACGCGCATTCTCAGCATCGCCGCATTCCCCGTTTTCTTTGGTATCAGTTGCACGGCGGAGCCGCTCATTGCCTGCCTGCTGGGTGAGAAATGGCTGCCGGCAGCACCGCTGCTGCAACTGCTGGGGATAGTCATGCCGTTTCGGCTGATGAGCAATATCTTCCCGCCGCTGCTCTGGGGCGTGGGGAGTCCCGCCACCAGCGCGACCAACTTCCTGATTGCCGCCGTGCTTATGCCCGTGGCGTTCTACTTCGGCGCGCGCTGGGGCGCGATCGGCCTGGCCTACGCCTGGCTTTGTATGTATCCGCTGGTTTTTTTCATCACAGCGTATCGCACCTGTCGCAAGGTGGGCCTCGGTATTGTGAGGTATGGCCGGCAGATGATACGCCCCGTTGCTGCGGGGATGATTATGTATGCTGCAGTGTATTTTCTGCAGGCGTATGTGTATGGATCCGCCGGTGATTGGTTATATTTGCTGCAGTTAATCGTTATCGGCGTCTGTGCCTATGGCATCGCGATGCTGCTGATCGATCGCGAGGGTATGCTGGAGACAGTACAGTTGATCCGAAGCTAGAAACGATAGCGCGGCAGCCGATACACCGCTTTTGGAGAACCGGCCTTACATATGAATATTCTGGATATTTCCGATCCCCGCGAACGCCACCTCGGTCGCGCGATACAACTGCAGGCGCAACAGCACGGCGATAAACCGTACCTGTTGTTTGCAGACGATGTGTATACCTTTGCCGAGGTCAATCAGCGCGTCAACGAGTTGGCCGCGGGCCTGGCGGGCCTGGGCCTGAAGTCGGGCGAGCGGCTGGCGTTTTTTATGAGCAGCGCGCCGGAGGTGATTTTCCTGGTGTTGGCAGCGAACAAGCTTGGCGCCGTCTGGGTCCCTGTTAATACGGATTACAAGGGGGATTGGCTGATCGACACCATCAACGACAGTCGCCCTGCCATACTGGTCAGCGACGCCGCGCACGCGGAGCGGCTGCAGTCCGTGCGAGACTCCCTGTCGGTGGCAACGCTGGTAATGCACGGTGGACATGAGGCTATACCGGGTGCGCTCAGTCTGCAGTCCTTGTATGTGCCGGGGGCAGGGGAGCCGGATATGTCGGCACTCCACGCCGGCGATACCTGTTCCGTGCTGTGGACCTCAGGCACTACCGGCAAGGCAAAAGGCGTGATGCAGAGTCACAACGTCTGGTTCAATGCGTCCCTGGCGGCCAACGAAGAGATTCAGTTCGGTATTGCTGAAGACGATATTATTTTCACGGTACTTCCCATGTACAACTCGGCCGCGTGGGTCACATCGATTTTCCGCGCATTGTTTGCCGGTGTTCCGCTCGCTATCGAGCCCAGCTTTTCGGTGAAGACATTCTGGCAGCGCGTTGATCACTACCAGGCGACACAGTGTTTTACACTGGGTGCGATGCATATGTTTTTGTGGGATGCACCGCCCCGCGAGGACGACGCATCTCACAGCCTGCGCAAACTGATGGCCATTCCGATGCCGCCAGCTGTGGCGCAACCCTTTTGCCAGCGCTTCAATCTCGAACTCGTGCCGCAGGGTTTGGGGCAGAGTGAGGCCATGCGGCTTATCGCTCCCGTCTCAGGACGAACCCAGCCACCGGGCAGCTGCGGGAGTGTGGTCTCTGGTATAGAGGCGCGCCTCGTCGGCGATGATGGCCAGGATGTCCCCGTCGGGGAGGCGGGCGAACTCTGGGTCAGGCCCCTGCAGCCACACTTTATTTTCAATGGGTATTTCGACAACCCCGAGGCCACTGCGGCGGCCTATGAGGGCGAGTGGTACAAGACCGGGGATTTGCTCAAGTGTACCGAGGACGGCTTCTATTTTTTCGCTGATCGGAAAAAGGACGCAGTGCGCTACAAGGGGCGCAACATTTCCACGTTTGAAGTGGAACTCGCGGCACGCCGGCACCCGGCGATCGCCGACTGCGCGGCGTTTGGTATCCCCAGCGAAGAACTTGCTTCCGAGCAGGAGATCATGCTCGATGTGATTCTGAAGCCTGGCCAGACCCTGCAGGCCCTGGAACTGGCGCAGTTTATCAACGACAACGCCCCGTATTTCTTCGTGCCCCGATACATACAGTTCGTGGACTCATTGCCCTATACGCCCACCAATAAAGTGCAGAAATTTCGTTTGCGCCAGCGCGGCGTCACCGCCACGACCTGGGATGCCCGTGCCGCCGGTTTCCGGGCAGAGCGCTAGCGCAAGTCCACCATTCGCGCTCCAATCACACGCTGTAACGCCCCGAATT
>JAGRIK010000362.1 GCA_020443325.1 Halioglobus sp. | reverse complement strand
GGGGTTCGCGTTCCTGATGAAGAACCCCAAGGTCAACTGGTGCTACGAAACGGAGCCCGAACCCAACATGCACCACCGCCGCATCTCCTGGCCGCGCGGCAAGGTGCTGGGCGGCACCAGTTGCATCAACGGCATGGTCTATATTCGCGGACAGCGTGAGGACTACGACCACTGGAGCGAACAGGGCAACGCCGGCTGGTCCTACGACGAACTCCTGCCCTACTTCAAACGCTGCGAGCACAAGGCCGAGGGCGCCAACGAATACCACGGCTACGGCGGCCCGCTGTGGGTCGAGGAAGTGGCGGATGAACAGAAACTGGAACTCGCCGACATCTACATACAGGCCGCGATACAGAACGAGCTGCCCTATAACGCCGATTTCAACGGTGCCACACAGGAGGGTGCCGGTTACTACCAGGCCAACATTCGCAAGGGGAAGCGCCAGAGCACTGCTCGCACGTACCTGAGGGAATGCCAGAACCGGCCCAACCTCACCATCGTCACCGGCGCGTTGTGCGAGAAAGTGTTGTTACAGGACGGCGAGGCCATCGGCGTGGAGTACCGCGTGAGCGGCAAAAAGGAAGAGAAAGTCGTACGCGCCTACGCCAGTGGCGAGGTCATCCTGTCGGGTGGCGTGATCAATTCACCGCAGTTGCTGGAGCTTTCCGGTATCGGCGACAAAACCCATCTCGAAACACTGGGCATCCCGGTTGCAAAACACCTGCCTGGCGTGGGCGAAAACCTGCAGGATCACCTGACGATCAACATCCAGCAGGGCCTGAATGGCGTGCCCACCTTTTACGAGGAGAGTCGCCCGCTGGAGATGGTGAAGAATCTCTTCAAATACCTGTTGAAAGGCCGCGGCCTGCTGGCGCACCCGGCGGCCCAGGTCGGGGTGTTCTTTCGTACCGACCCCAAAGTGACCAGGCCCGATGCACAGATTCACTTCGCGCCCGCTGCGAGTGAGCCCGATGCCAAGGGCAACCTGAAGCCCAGGCCGGGTACGACCGCCACCGTCTGCTACCTGCGACCGGAGAGTCGCGGCAGCGTCCACATCCGCAGTACGGACCCGAGCGTGGCCCCAGCCATCCGCGCCAATTACCTGGATACCGAGAACGATCGCAAAGCCATCGTTGCCGCGTTGCGCCGGGTACGCGACATTTTCCTCTCCCCGGCACTGGACAAGCACCGCGGCGCGGAATTCAAGCCCGGGCCCCTGGTGCAAAGCGATGAGCAGATCCTGGACTATATCCGCTCGGAAGCAGAATCCGTCTACCACCCGGTGGGCACCTGCAAAATGGGCTCCGACAAAATGGCGGTAGTCGATGAGCGGCTGCGTGTGCACGGCGTGAAGCGCCTGCGCGTTGCAGACGCCTCCATCATGCCACAGATCATTTCCGGCAATACCAATGCGACCGCAGTCCTGATCGGGGAGAAATGCGCCGACATGCTGCTGCAGGACGCCGGCGTCAACGTGACGCTGCCAGAGCCCCAGGTGGAAAAAGCGAAGCCGCGGAAACGCAAAGCTGCCAAACCCGTTGCCACTGCCTAACCGAACACAGAGGAAGATGAGATGAACGCATCCGTAAAAGACAGTTCCGCCGCGGCCGAACTCAACGCCATTCTCGCCAGCCAGCGCAGCGCGTTTCGCGCCGAGGGACCAGTTGCCCTCGCCACACGCATCGATCGTATTGATCGCTGTATCGCGCTGCTGGTCGATAACAAGGAGGCCATTTGTGAGGCCGTCGACAAGGACTTCGGCTGTCGCTCAAAGTACGTGACGCTGATGACCGATGTGATGAACTCCGTGGGCAGCCTCAAGTTCGTGAAAAAGAACCTGAAAAAGTGGATGAAACCGGAGAAACGCACACCGTTCATGCCGATGAATTTCCTGGGCGCAAAAGCGCACGTGCACTACCAACCCAAGGGCGTGGTTGGCATCATGACGCCGTGGAACGTGCCTGTGAATATGATCTTCAGCCCACTGGCCGATGTGCTGGGCGCGGGCAACCGGGCGATGATCAAGCCCTCCGAGTACACGCCGCACACCGCCGAGATCATGCACAAACTGTTTGCGCAGTATTTCGAGGTGTCAGAGATCACCGTCGTCACCGGCGGGCCGGAAGTGGGCGCGGCGTTTTCTTCCCTGCCGCTGGATCACCTGATTTTTACCGGCGCAACAAGCATCGGGCGCCTGGTGATGCGGGCGGCATCGGAGAATATGGTCCCCGTCACGCTGGAACTCGGCGGCAAGTCGCCGGTGATTGTGGGCGAGGATTGCGATATTCACGTCGCGGCAGAACGTATCATCACCGGCAAGGCCATGAACGGCGGCCAGTTGTGTGTCAGCCCGGACTACTGCTTTGTTCCGCAGAATCGCCTCGAAGCCTTCATCAACCGCTGCAAGGCGGTGATCGCAGAACAGTTCCCCACGGTGCAGGGCAACCCCGACTTTGTGGCCTGCATCAACGAACGTCACTATGAGCGCGTGAAGGGCTATATCAGCGAGGCCTCCAAAAATGGCGCCCGCGTGATCCCGCTGTGCCCGCCGGGCGAGGAGTTCTCCAGCAAGAAGGATCACAAGATTGCGCTGCACCTGGTGGTAAACCCCGAAGATGAGCTGGCGTGCATGCAGGACGAAATCTTCGGCGCAATGCTCAACATCAAGACCTATGACAACCTGCAGGACGTGATCGACTTTATCAACACGCGCGAACGTCCGCTGGCCCTGTACTACTTCGGCAAGGACAAGAAGGAGCAGGACAAGGTCATCAATGAAACCCACTCAGGGGGCGTCGCGATCAATGCCATCGCCCTACACGTCGCCTGCGACGACCTGCCCTTTGGCGGCAGCGGGCACAGCGGCATGGGCAACTACCGCGGCCGCGATGGGTTCCGCACATTCAGCCACGCGCGCGGTGTCTATCGCGAAGGTTTTGTGGACATGGCCAAGCTGGCTGGCACGCTCCCGCCCTATGGGCAGAAAGTGGCCAATATGCTGGAATCGCAGATCAAGAAATAACAGCGGTCGCAGTTAGCAGCGTGTGGAAAAAG
>JAGRIK010000361.1 GCA_020443325.1 Halioglobus sp. | reverse complement strand
GCGGTCAAGGTAGCGCCCGGCAATAATAATGTCTTCAAAGCCGTTCTCGGTTTTCACCTTGTGATAGGCGTTGAAGTAAACCTCGCCAAAGGCTTCGTCGCCCTCGAGCTCCAGTAAAATATTGCCGACGATATGCTGGTTGGCAGTGTGGTCCTTGAGTGCCCCCAGCGCATAGTCGATAAATGCATCGGCCGTGCCATTCATAAAGCCGTATTCACACCATGCATCAGCAGTGAAGAGTGACCGGAGCAAGGCATCGTCCCAGCGATCGAGACCGCGCATATAAAGGTAAATCAGCTCGGTGATGTCCTGCTTGGCGATGACACTTTCAATCGAGTTGGCCATACTCACACTCTCCTGTTTACAAAGTGCCGAAGAGGTCGTAGCTGGGGTCTGACACCCCATTTGAGCCCTTGCTGAGCGCGCCAAAGGCATCACCCGAGCGCTCATCGTCGACTGCAACCCGATGGCACCAGTCCATGACCACCCGCCGATGGGCTATTTTCCACTGTCCATCGCGGCATTCCAGTTGATCCAGGTAGCGGCCGGCGAACGCCAGTTCCTGTTCGGCGCCCAGCAATAGGTGGCGCGCATAAACATAGGTTTCCGAGTTTGCCCTGTCGCCGTCCAGTGTAATCAGGGTCTGGCCCAAAAGGTGCTGGGTGAGCTCAAACTGGGAGGAGAGTGCAGGGCTTATAATCTCTGCAAACTGGTGCGCACTGCCTTTGAAAGCACCGTAATCCACTTCCGCGTCCGGCCAATACGCGTGTTTCAGCAGGTCCGGATCGAGGCGGTCAAGGCCGCGACTGTGCGTGGACAAAATGTCCCTGATGGCTTCGCGCTGTGCGAGCGCCTCGGCAGTAGGCGGCATTCCGGGTGATGTTTCCATGGCGTCGGTTCCCTGATTTACATTTCTGGGTGCTGCAACCGCGAGGGCTGCACTTTGGCGATGATCGGGCAGGTAGTTAAAAAACAGTCAGAACTGATTTTAATCAGATACAGCGACGCTCGTCCACCACTAAAGTGCGTGAAAAACGGGTATATCGCTTTTTCCAGCACTCGGCCGCCACGGCCACGAATGTGTGTTCATCCGGTCGAGCACGGGTTGTGAGCGCTTCTTGTCCGGACCTACTTTGCAGCATTAGCGCATAGCGAATACTCGATGGCCTGGAAGGGCAAATGGTCTGACAGGCTTTTCCTATTGCTCACCGGGAGGAGAATCGTTGTCGCCCTCAAGTGAATCGGGTGGCGACGCAATATACAGCTGTACTCCGGCGTCCCTGTCAGCTTCTGTGAACGTGAATTTAACCGTGGGGTAGTTGACGCCTGGCTTGTGCGCGGTGACCGAATAGGTGCCTTCCTGAGGCATATTCAGCCAGACGACGCCACCATCGACAGAGACATCCAACTGATTTACGTCAGGGATTACATCCTTGTTGAAGTAAACAGGGCCAATATAGTCCCCGGATGCAGGAGTGACAGAGACGGTTCCGCCCGGGTCGCCATGGGGAAGCCTGTCATCGTGCATACTTGCCCAGGATTTGCCCACAGTAACAACCATCGCATTCTCAAAAAAGAAATTGGGGTAGCCGTTACTTCGCATCATACTTTCGACTAGCGGAAGCATTGCAAATTCGTAAAAGTAGGGGTCAATATACTGAATCGCGAAATCGAGATCGTCCTCGTCGCCAATGGTATTGATATTGGTTTTGGTGGTTATCCAATCTTCTTTCTCAAAGACAAAAGAGAACTCCAGATCGACTCCGGTGTCCTTTACGATATACATTGTCCACCAGCCCGTTTCGTCTGTTTTTATGTCCAGATCGCGGGTGTAGGGATATTCTGCTACCCACACCTTTGTGTCGGGCACAGTGGCGTGGTAATCGATGTACTTCAGATCACGATCACGGCCAAAATGATTCGTCTTGCCACGCAGTTTTACAATGGTTATTGGCTGGCCGGCGATCATACCGGACAGGCGTAAAACAGGATCACTCTCGCCGTTGTTGATGGCTTCTTGCAACTGGAAATTAGAGACCGGACGGTCGGTGAAGATGAGGACATTGTCGGGTAGCACGACAGTGTCCGCGCTAGTGCCATTATTGTCATTTCCGTCGCTGCATGCCTGCAGCATGATAGTAAATAGCACGAGTGCGGCAAAGTACTTGTTGAGCATGAGGATCCATCCCGGTTGAGCAGCAAAATAAGCCCCGCAATTATATAGCGCAAAATTTCTCTGGCAACCTTTTGGAACTCTTCAGGCATGCACGTATTTTCCTACCTGGGCTGCTGTATATCAGATCGTCTCGATGGTATTGCAGGTGGTTTCCTCTTCTGCAACACGGCGCTAAACGCAAGCATGAAACTTGATACGCGACATTATGTTATGACATTATAAATGCCATTTAAATGCTGCCTCGTATCCAGGTGCTTTTCGGCGATGCAGCGAGGAATAAGGAGACCCAACATGTCCGAGGTGCACACGCTCTACGCGATTACCCACTCCCTTTTCTCCGGGCGTGCGCGCAGCTACCTGATTAAGAACCAGATCCCGTTCAGGGAGCTGTCCACCGGCCACGAGAGTTTCAAGGCTGACGTTTTACCCAAGGGCAAGTTACCGACAATCCCCACGCTGGTGACACCGGAAGGCGACGTCATTCGTGACGGCGCGGCGATTATCGAGCACTTCGAGGCCGCCAATGGGCGTCCCTGCAGGCCTGTGGGCGCAAAGCAACAAGTGGTGAGCGCACTGTTTGACGTGATCGGTACCGACGGGCTGTTGCGTCCCGCCATGCATTACCGCTGGAACTTCCAGGAAGACAACCTCGACTTTGTGCGCTACCACTTCCTTTACTCGCAGCGTGATTTGCCCGCGCGCGAAGAAAAGACAGAGAAGATGATGGGACGGATGCAACAAGTTGCGGCGATCTGGGGCGTAAGTGACGACACCAAATCCCTGGTGGAGGAACTCTACCTTGAGTACCTTGATACGCTGAGCGCGCACTTCGAGCACTATCCCTACTTACTCGGCTGGCGTCCCTGTATCGGCGACTTCGGGCTTATCGCGCCGATGTATGCCCACCTGGGGCGAGACCCTTATCCCGCGCGTCTCATGCAGCAGCGCGCGGTACGCGTTTATCGCTGGGTAGAGCGCATGAATCGCGCCGACCAGGATGCCCCTGAGTATTTCAATGCCGGCACCGATTTCCTGCCCGACGACGAAGTGCCGGAATCCCTGCTCAATGTACTGAAGGTTATCGCCGAAGACTTCGTGCCGGAAACACGCTCCGCAGCAGCTACAATCAACCAGTGGCTGCAGGAGAATCGTCCGCAGGCGGGGGATGCGGCAGAGCGTTTCCTTGGCCAGGTTCAGTTTGAGTTACGCGGGCAGACAATCACCTCTATCGCTCAACCGTACCGCTTTTTCGAGCTGCAACGGGTACAGGCGATCTACGATGCGCTGGACACAGCCGAACAGCAGGCCGTGCGGGATATGCTTGACCGTTGTGATATGGCGGAACTGCTTTCGATCAGGCTGGATCAGTCAATTGCGCAGCTGGATAACCTGGAGGTTTGGCAGGCGTAAGCGGTGGCTTCATCAGTGAAGGGATGTCGCCGATATATCAAAGTATTCGTTTGAGAAAACGACAGGAGAAGTGCAATGGGTTTTGAAGTCAGTGAAAAAGTACAGCTGCTGAATGCCAAGCTTGAGGCGTTTATGCAGGAGCATATCTATCCTCGTGAACACGATTGGAACGAGTTCACCCTGGAGCAGAATAACCTGTGGCAGGTGCCGCCCTGGTACGATGAACTGCGGGTGAAGGCCAAAGACGCCGGCCTGTGGAATTTGTTTCTGCCGCATGAGTACCAACCCTGGAGTCCCGGTTTGACCAACGCGGAGATCGCGCCGCTGTTCGAAACCATGAGCAAGGTGATGTGGGCGCAGGGGGTGTTTAACTGCAATGCGCCGGATCGCGGCAATATGGAAGTGCTGGCAAAGTACGGTACGCCCGAGCAGCAAAAACAGTGGTTAGAGCCTTTGCTGGCCGGCGAGATTCGCTCGGCCTACGCGATGACCGAACCGCAGGTGGCGTCCTCGGATGCCACCAATATGGAGCTGGAAATCAAGCGCGATGGCGATGAGTACGTGCTTAATGGTCGCAAGTGGTGGACGACCAATGCGGTGGGTGAGCGCTGCAAGATCATGCTGGTGATGGGGTTGTCCAATCCGGACGCAGAGCGGCATCGGCGGCATTCCACCATCCTGGTGCCGCGCGACATACCGGGGATCACCCTGGTGCGATCACTCCGAGTCTTCGACAGCTACCATTCACCCGGCGGTGAAGCGGAGTTCTTGTTCGAGAATGTCCGTGTGCCCGTGACCAATATGATCAAGGGGGAGGGCTGTGGTTTTGAAATAGCACAGGGGCGTCTCGGGCCCGGTCGATTCCAATACGCAATGACACTGGTCGGCGCTGCACAGCGCTGCCTGGAGTTGATGTGTGCGCGTGCGGAAGAGCGCGTGGCCTTTGGCGAAAAACTCAGCAAGAAAACCAGTGTCCAGCACGAGATTGCCCGCTGTCGCTGCGACATCGAGCAGGCGCGCCTGCTGGTGCTGCAGGCCGCTGAAGTGATGGACAAGCAGGGTATGAAAGCCGCCTTGCCCTACATCTCGATGGTAAAAATTGTAGGGCCGCAGATGGCGCAGAATGTCGCTGATCGTGCGATGCAGGTGTTCGGCGGCATGGGCGTCTGTCAGGACACGCTGATTCCGGACGTGTTCAGCCATGCGCGTTTTTGCCGAATTGCTGACGGCCCCGATGAAGTGCATATGTCGCAGCTGGCCAAGCTCACCATTCGTGAACTGGTGCAATAATCGACATACTTTCGGTGTCGGCCAGCAGGTTGAAGTTTCTCAGAACTGGTAGTTGACCGTGACACCATAGGTGCGTGGCGGTTGCAGGAATTGTGCCCTCATACCGGTGAGGACGAACGGTGACGCAGCGAGCGATGAATAGGACTCATCGGTCGCGTTCTTCACCCAGAGCGCGGCGTCCCAGGTCTCATTGCGCCAGCCCAGCCGAACATTGACCTGCTCGCGATCCTGCTTGGTCTCGGGTGCCTGGTAGGTGGGGTTGGTGTAGTGGTTGCCCATAAAACTGTAGTCCGTGCGCAGGTACCCGTTGCCCTGTGCAATCGGCAGCACCAGGGTGGCGGCGAGGCTACCGCTCCAATCGGGTGCAAACACCACATCAAACACCTGCAACTCGCCCTCGGAATACTCTGCATCAAGATACTGCAGGCCGCCATCGAGAATCAGGTTGGGGAGGGGCAGGGCGGTGAAGCTCAGGTCAACGCCCTGGGTGGTAGCCTGTGCGGCATTGCTGATGAACGTGCCCGCACCAATCGGGTTTTGCGCCAGAAACTGCAGGTCGTCGAAATCGGAGTAGAAGGCGGTGGCGTTCAGTTTCAGGCGATCGTCCAGCAACTGGGTCTTGACGCCCAACTCGTAGTTGTTGGTCGTTTCCTCGCTGAATTCTTCCGAGCCCAGCGGGCTGCCCGGGTTGTTAAACCCGGGTGACTTGGTGCCGGTGGCGGCAGATAGAAACACCATGGTATCGGCGTTCACAAAATAACGCAGGCTGGCCAGCCAGGTGAAGCCGTCCTTCTCGAGCTTTTCGTCCTGCACACCGGGAGGAGCTATCAGATCGACGAAGGTGGGAAGGCCCGGAATGTTCGCCGCGGGCGCGGTGGAGAAGGTTTCTGCGAAGCCGTCCACGGACTTGCTCTCAGCGGTATAACGCAGGCCGACGGTCAACAGCCAGTCCTCCGTGAAGCTGTACGTTGTCTGGCCAAATGCAGCGTACGCATCGGTTTCGAATTTCGACTGCGTGGCAATGCTATCTCCCGGGGCGGCTACCAGTCCGATGGTCGGTCCGAAGGTCACACTGCCAACGGTGATAATGTCGTTGCCCAGAAAGGTGAATGGCTGCGGGTTATCGCGCTTGTTTTCCTCGTGGAGATAGTAGAGGCCACCCAGATACTGGAATGGGCCATCCAGGTCGCTGGTGAGACGGAATTCCTGTGACACAGCATTACCAGTGTACTTATCGTCAATAAAGACCAGTACGTCGAATTCGGAGCGATCTGCATCGGCGGAGGACTTGTATTCGTACTGGTTCCAGGCAGACAGGGACGTCAATTGTGCTTTCTCCATCTCGTAATCGACAGTGACAATGACCGTGTCCGAGGTCATGGTGAACTCGCTGCTCTGGTCGATGTTGTTCTTCCAGTCGTATGCATCATTTTTGGGGACGGGTAAATTATTGGCAGCCAGCAGGCCGAGCAAAGCGTCGGTCTGCTCAGCATCGGCAGCGCAACAGCGGTCGTCACGATCCACATGGCTGCCTGTCAGCAGGATGTTCAGGTCATCGGTTGGCAGCCACTGGAGTTTGCCGCGCACGTTCCAGTCGTCCTCGGACATCTGGTCCTGCCCGGTACCGTTCTCCAGCCAGCCGTCCTGCTGGCGCCAGTTCGCTGCTGCCAGGTAGGCGAACTGGTCGTTTATCGGGCCGGTCACAGAGCCCGTGTACTGTTGCAGATCGTAGTCGCCGAGCGTGGCCTCTACATAGCCCTCGGTCTCCTCAAAGCTCGGGTTTTTAGTTACCACACTGACTACACCGGCGTTCGCGTTCTTCCCATACAGGGTGCCCTGCGGCCCCTGTAAGACTTCCACCCGTTCGATATCAGTGAGGTCTGACATGCCCAGCCCCGAGCGTCCCATATAGACACCGTCCACCACGAATGCTACCGAGGCTTCCAGGGCGATGGAATTCTGCGACGTACCAATGCCGCGAATTCGAATACCGGTTGCGAAGGGGCTGAGGTTGGTAGAGACGGTTAGCGAGGGCACCAGTTGTGCGACATCTGTCAGGTCAACAACACCCGCATCCTGCAGGGTCGCAGCGGAAATGGCATTGACCGTCACGGGCACGTCCTGCAGGCTCTCTGCACGCTTGGTAGCGGTCACGATCACTTCTTCAAGCGCGGCAGACTGGGCCATGGATTCAATGGCAGACACGGATAGGATTACGGCGGCAGCGAGCGGGTGAGCTTTATGCATAGTATGGGGACCTCTGTTTATTATTTAATTGACACTGATGATGCCATATACTATTGGCATATGATGTGTTATATAAATAGGGCTGTCAAGCACATCGATGCAGGGCGCAGGATTTCAGAAAAAATACGCGATAGGCACTGACCGGCGAGAAGAGAATAATATGGAATTTCAGCGGACACCGGATGAACGATTCGAAAAACTGGAGCACTACACCTATGCACCGCACTATCTGACGGTAGCCGATACAGAGGGCGGGACACTGCGTATCCATTACCTGGATGAGGGCGCGCCCGATGGCGAAGTGGTTCTACTCCTGCACGGCCAACCTGCCTGGAGCTACCTCTATCGGCACATGATTCCGCCGCTGGTTGAGGCGGGCTTTCGTGTCATTGCACCGGATCTGGTGGGGTTTGGCCGATCGGACAAGCCTACACGGGGAGAGGACTATACGTACGCTCGACACGTGGCGTGGATGAGTGAATGGCTGACAACACTGGAGCTTACCGACATCACTGTATTCTTCCAGGACTGGGGCAGCCTGATCGGCCTGCGACTGGTGGCGGCGTTTCCAGAGCGATTCGCCGGGGTGGTTCTAAGCAATGGTGGATTACCTGCGGGCATGGTGCCTGAAGCGTTCGCGGTACCCGCGAAGGAAGCCTACAAAACGCTACCGGTCGTAAAAGCCAAGGAGTTGGATGTCTGTTTTCGCGGCACCTACACCGGCGGTGCGCCCGGCATTCCCGGATTCCTCTACTGGCGCAAGTTCTGCGCCGAAAGCCCTGAAATCCTGCGTCCCGGCGATGCGATAGACCTGGTCGGCAACGCCTCGTCGCTCACCGCTGCGGAGAAGGAAGCTTACAACGCACCTTTCCCCGACGAGTCTTATTTGGCCGGTGCGCGTCGTTTTCCCGCGCTGGTGCCCCTGTTCCACGACGACCCGGAAGTGGCTGAAAACAAGGCTGCATGGAACGTACTCAGGCAGTTTGATAAACCCTTCATGTGCGCTTTTTCTGATGACGATCCGGTGACTGCTGGTGGTGACAAGCCCTTCATCGAACAGGTGCCGGGCTGCCAGGGGGTCGAACACAGAACCATCAGTCCCGCCGGGCATTTTGTACAACAGGACCAGCCACAGCAGTGTGTCCAGGCAATCTTGGATATCAAGAAACGATAAACCCCGTTTGCGGGCTTGAAAATAGGGTGTGCCCCTAATCAACAAAAGGAATGCATGGTTTTATGATCAAGAAACTGACTATCGCCCTCGTGGTGGTGCCACTCTGCCTGGCATTATTTCTGTTCTGGCTGGGATACTTCTCATCACGGCCCCCACTGACCATAGATCCCGCTACCCTGGTCGGAGACGGTAGTACACTGAACTACTGTGACCTGCCAGAGCTTGATGGCAGCGGCAAAAAAGCTGCGGAGATACCCAAGGGCAATACGCCGGGCTGCGCCTACTCGCATTTCCCCCTGCCGATCCTCGCCGAGTGTACCGAGCCCTTGCCCGAGGGCGCTGATGATATTCGGGGCCTGTGGCTCGGCGTAGAGGGCGGCCATGTGGGGCATGTGGAGCGCGTGGAGCAGTGCGGCAGTCGTGTCGTGGTGACTTCCAGTGGGGTTATTCACGACTATGGTCCCAACAGCACGGCGGGCCTGAATACTGATGACACCGAGGGTTCAGTGCTGTTCTCTGTCGGTGATAAAGAGTACTGCATGCGTACTTCGGCCAGTATGATCTGGAATACCGGGGTGCTGGATTTCCACGCCTTTGGCTGGGGGCCGGTAGTGGTCAAACGCTACCTGCAACATGGGCCAGAAGGCGAACAGTTGGTGTGGGAGTATGCGGACGGTAGTACCACCCACATGGACAGGATTTGCACCTTACCCGAGGGGCAGAAAGTGCCCAGCCCAAGAGGTAAGCGATATGCATTTTTCAACAGCGGGGAATCGTGATGCCATCTGTAGCTATGCGCGATAAAAGATTAGCGTCCAGCAAACGCAATATTGCGGCCGCCGAATTCTCTGGCCAGTGCCTGAAGGGGGACAAACCATGAAAAAATTCCTGATCGCTGTGTTGGTCACTGTTGTCGCAGGTGGCGCAATCGCCTGGTCGAAGCGCACGGACATTCTACTGGCCCTCGTGAAGTACCAGGCCAGCCAGAGATACGCCGACGTTGCCCCCAACCGGGAGATTCCCTGGCAGCAAGGCCCCGCCGAACTGCTGGTGGCGGAGGGTTCAACCGAGTCCGCTACGAGAGCGGAGCGTCCGCCCAATATTATCCTGATTGTGGCCGATGACCTGGGGTACAACGATATCTCCACGTTCGGTGGCGGTGTGGATAGTTTAAAGACACCTAATATCGACCGCCTGGCAGCAGAAGGAGCAGTATTTACCCAGTCGTACTCCGGCGCCAGCACCTGTGCGCCGTCGCGCGCGATGATGATGACGGGCCGCTACCCAACGCGCACCGGCTTTGAATTTACCCCCACACCCGGCGGTATGATCAAGACAGTGATGGCGGTGAGCGAGTCCATGGACGACAACATGCCCCCATCGTTTTACGACGAGGCGCTGGAGGACAGCCAGCCTCCCTACGAGCTCAAGGGTTTGCCGGCGTCCGAAGTAACGATCGCGGAAACGCTCAAGTCCAAAGGCTATTACACCGCCCATATCGGCAAGTGGCACCTGGGCCGCGAGAATGGCATGGCGCCACACCAGCAGGGGTTTGACGATAGCCTGCTGATGCAGAGTGGTTTGTATCTCCCGGAAGATGACCCCAATGTCGTCAATGCAAAACTACCGTTTGACCCGATTGATATGTTTCTTTGGGCGGGAATGGGTTTTTCCGCCACCTTCAACTCCAGCGATGCAGACAAGTTCGAGCCCGGCGGCTACCTGACAGACTACTGGACCGACGAATCTATCAAGGTCATCAAGGCGAACAGGAATCGCCCGTTCTTCCTGTACCTGGCGCACTGGGGCCCACACACACCACTGCAGGCCACACGCGAGGACTACGACGCGGTGGGTGACATCAACCCCCATCGCAAGCGTGTTTATGCCGCCATGATTCGCGCGGTAGACCGCAGCGTTGGTCGCATCCTGGATACGCTGGAAGAGGAGGGTATCGCCGACAACACCGTGGTGGTATTCACCAGCGATAATGGCGGCGCCGGATATATCGGAATCCCCGATGTGAACAGCCCGTTTCGCGGTTGGAAGATCACGATGTTTGAAGGCGGCCTGCGCGTGCCGCTTTTTGTTAAGTGGCCCGCCAAAATCACCGCGGGTACCACGGTGGATACACCGGTCGCCCATATCGATATGATGCCCACCCTGGCAGCAGCCGCCGGCGCACCACCACCCGAGGGTGTTGTCATTGACGGTATCAATCTTCTCCCGCTTGCCACAGGGGAGGGAGCCGACACCCGGAGCCGCGACACCCTGTTCTGGCAGAACGGTCACTACCAGGTCGTGCGCCATGGCGACTGGAAACTACAAGTCAATGATCGACCCACCGACGGCCTGCACAAGTGGCTCTACAACCTGGCAGTCGATCCCACCGAACAAAACAACCTCGCGTCGAGCCGTCCCGACAAGGTGGCAGAACTGGACGCCTTGCTGGCTGCTCATCAGCTAGGTTCCAGAGGGCCGCTATACCCGGCTGTCCTCCAGTCTGCGGTGATGATTGACAAGACGAAGGCGGAGAAGTTTGTCGAGGGCGATGAATACGTTTATACGCCCAATTGAAATAGAGCCGCGGCTTGGAACAAGTGGTGGACACCTCAGCTCCGAGCCGGCGATAAACTGAGTAGTCTATGGTTGAGACACGCCGTAAACCCATCCATGGGGGCTTGAGCTCGGCGTCCTGCCTCGCACAGTCCCAACCATAGACTACTCAGTTTATCGCCTCTGTGCCTTACGAGCGTATAAGTTCGTTTTACTTGGGGCGAGTCACAACATAGAGTCTCACATGAAATAGTATTCGAGGATGCCGCGCCCAAGGAACAGGGCCTGCGTCCCGGGATCCGCCGCTGCACCAGCCCTGAGCAATTCGTTCTGCACATGCAGCCTGGCGTGATTGAGGCGTTTCTGTGTGCGAGCGCGGGTGGTACCGAAACCGTAGTCATACTCACAGTACTTCTCACCGGCAAGGCCAGCCGTAATATTGGCCGTTGCCGAGACGTAATAGCTGCCCTGCAGGTAGTCCAGCAGGGTCGCAAGGGTATCCGGCACCTGATCGTTTGCGGGCCAGGGAGCGAGATCGTCCGGCCAGTCGCTGAAGAAACGCTCTGTATACTGGTACAACATATCGCGGTGTTCACCCAGCCAGCTTTGTGGCTCCGGGTCGCAGATGAAGTGGGCCTTGCTGGCACCCGCCAGTGCAAAGTCTGCCAGGCAGGGCCTGTCGCCCAGTAAGAAATCGTTGTCTGCGAAGTGCACGGAAAGGGCGGCCAGCAAATGGTTGAAATCCCCTCGAACTGCCTCTGCCTGATCTGTCGCCACGCCGTTGGCCTCGCACGCGTTCTTGCCAAAGCCCTCGTACATCATGGTTCCAACAGGGGCCAGTTGCGTGAGCTCTTCATCTGTCAACGGTTCATCGATCGAGCGGTCCAGCACCATATTGGCACCAAATCTTGGGCCTACCCAGGCGACGTTCTCCGGGTAGCACCAGCGTGAGTGCACGCAGGTGCGCCCGAGCCAGTGGTTGAAGGCATCCTCCAGAATAAAGCAGCAGGCGCGCTGCAGCGGTGTTTCGGGGATCACTGCGCGCTCCCGGAAACGATCGCTGAGCATCGGGCCTATCGCGATGGTGTCGTGAATGAGCCACTTGTCGGGTGTCATCAGCAGGGGGATGAAGTGCGTGCCGGATTTTGCCTCCAGTTCCGCCTTGCGCTCTTCGGTCTTGAACAGGTAGCACCACGGTATCTGCTGGTACCGCAGCTGGGCTTCCAGCTTGCGGGTGAAAAAGCTCAGTTCGCTGCCGATGAGTTGGTAATCGCCTTGATACATACTGTATTCCTGTGTGGGCGGCTGATGCCACGCGGTTGCTGCCTGGATAATTGCCCTGGCAGATTCAGATAATCATACTTCCTGTGGCATTGTGTTTGCACCTACAGTAACTTGGCAGGAATTCAAGTAGAGTGGCCGTTTTGCGGAGACATTGATATGACCAGCATCCCCTCAGGATACCCGGATGACCAGTTGGAAGCGTTCGCCCTGTTGGCAACACGCGACAAACTTTCCATAGATGACATGAAGATATTGGCCTTACTGGAAGCCGCAGGCGAGACGTTTTACCTCGCGGCAGCTGCAGCCGTCGATCACCCCGAAGCAAAGGATCTGCTCACACGCAACGGCCAGGAAGAGCGCGGTCATGCACATCGCCTGCTGAAGGCGCTCGCGCTGCTGGGTGAGGACTACACGTTACCGGCTGATGCCGACAACCCGTATGTCCAGCCCATGGATTTAACCGGTATCATCAATGCCGATTTACTCAGTATCATTCAGCAGTCGGAGGCAGACGGTGATCTGCAATACCAGGTTTGGGCCGATGCCGAGTCCAACGAGGCAGTGGCGAAAATCCTGCGCCAGAATGGTGTTGAGGAAACTCGCCACGGAGAACGCGTGAACCAGGTGGTCGCGCTGCTGTAACAACACAGCAATAGCGCTCAGACGGCTATAACCATTCCCTGTATCAAACAGCACGATGGAGTAAGCATATGAGACTTCAGCACAACATCCAGGCGGGGCCGCGCCCCTATCTCAGGGAGCGGCACGAGAAGCTCAGCCAGTTGGAGTGGCAGCACATCCAGGCAGAGCGTCTCAGCCCCTGCCTGGGAGCCGAGATCAGCGGTGTGGACCTGCGCGAGCCACTCGATTCCCAGACCTTCGACGAAATACATGCCGCGCTGCTGGCTTACCGGGTGATCTTCTTTCGCGACCAGGACATCACTTCGGAACAGCAAATGGCCTTCGCCAGACGCTTCGGCGAGCTGGAGGAGCATCCCTTTATTCCCTCGGATGCGCCGGACAGTGAGGTGGTGCGTTTCGACAAGGACGAGAAAATGGTCGGCGTTGAAAACCTGTGGCATAGCGATGTGAGCTGGCGTGAGATACCGTCATTGGGATCGATACTTCGAGCCCGTGTCGTGCCGGACGTTGGCGGCGATACACTGTTTGCCGATATGGTCGCCGCCTACGAATGCCTGGACGATGACACCAAGGCGCTGATCGAGGGCAAGCGCGCTGTTAACGATTTCACGCAGAGCTTCGGGATGATGTTGAGCCCCGAGGAACTCGCTGAACAACAAAAGAAGTTTCCCGCCGTTGAGCATCCGTTGGTACGTACAAGCCCCGACACGGGCGAGCGTTCCCTCTACGCGAACGGGGTATTTACCAGCCATATTGTGGGGATGGATCGCGAAGAAAGCGACGCACTCCTGGGCCGCTTGTTCCTTGAAGCCTGTGTACCCGAGTACCAGTGCCGTTTTCGCTGGCGCAAGCACAGTGTCGCGATGTGGGATAATCGCGTGGTACAACACTACGCAGCCAATGATTACTGGCCGCAGCGCCGACAGATGGACCGCGTTACCATCATTGGGGAGCGCCCGGCCTAGTCGTGATCCTGACCATGATTCACGAAGGCATTTGCACCTGTATGTAGTTGCCCAGCATGGCCTGTGTTTCGCTCCACAATCGGTCGGCCAATGCCACGTCAAACACGTGGTTCGCAGTGTTGATCTTCACCGGGTTACAGTCCTCGAAGTAGGCGCCACTGACACCCTCCAACAGCGGGTTGGTGGCGACATAGACCTGCGTAGCGGCACCTTCATCGACGTCCTTTTTCAGGATGTTCGCGACAGTGTTGTAGAAAAACCCAACGATGCCATCGGCGTTGCGCCCGATATTGGAATCAACGAATCCCGGGTGAACCACATTCGAAGTGGTCTTCGTCGGATCAAGCATTCTGGACAGCTTGAGGGAAAACAGCGCATTGGCCAGCTTGGAACGCCCGTAGGCCTCGAAAGCATCGAACTCGGCCTCTCCGCGCAGGTTGTCAAAATCTATCCCTTCCTCGGGCGCGCTCATGTAGCCCATCCGACTGCCCACGTGGACTATGCGACCGCGATCTGCCGCCTGCACCTGAGGCAAAAGGTTCATCGTAAGCACCACATGCCCCAGATAGTTCACCACGAAAATTTTCTCGATGCCGTTGATGAGTTCAAAGTCCGTGAAACTGCCGATACCGGCGTTGGGAATCAGCATGTCGAGTGAGTTGCTCTGTGCGGCGAAGGCCCTGGCGCAGGCGACACAGGAGTCAAAATCCGAGAGCTCCAGTGCGAGGGGGGTTGTTTTACCCTCGACGCTGGCACAGGCCTGCTGCGCTTTTTCAAGCGTGCGACCCGTTCCAAAAACATGGGCGCCGCGCAGCGCCAGAACGCGCATGGTCTCGTACCCGATGCCGGAATTGCAGCCGGTGACAAGAGCTGTCTTCCCGGTGAGGTCGATGCCCTGCGTCACTTCCTCCGCTGTGGACATCGCATTATAGGGCCCCACGGGTAGACTGGTATCGATCTCTACATCGTCGTTGCCGCCGCAGGCAACCACTGAAGTGGCCGCCAGTGACGAAGCCGATGCCTGGATAAATTGCCTGCGGTTAATAGCCATGGTGTGCCTCCGGGGTATCTCTGTGAATACGGCGCCTTCTTCGTTCCAGTCTCCCACAAACCCCGGAATATGGGTACAGCACTTCCGCAAGGGTTCCTGTTGCCGGATTTGTCAGGTATTCTCGACCGCCAGTGTAATATATGCAGCGAATTCCCCCACATTTCCAGCGTAACCAACTATGAACACACACCAAACGGCCATCGATATCCCGCCTGGGGAAAACCAGGTTACTGAAGCCCCTGATCCGGTCATTTTCCGCGAAATGGTTCTTTCAAGACGTACCAGCATCATTCTCTGGTTTATGCGAATTTTTGCAAAGCGCATGCTGGCCTGGATGGGACGCTTCTCGCCGGAGAGGATCACCAAAATGCAGCTGAGAACTGCGTCGATGCCCTGCAAGGACAACGCGGGCATATCGATCAGGTATGACATTGTTGGTCGGCAACCGGGGCATGTACTGGGCGCTCTTGAAAATACTGGCCGCCCGGTAATTCTCTGGCTGCATGGCGGGGCCTTCAGTTTGCCTGCGGCGCCGGGCATGCACTTAAGTATGGTCGCCCATCTCTGCCGGCAACTCGATGCGGATGCGTTTCTGCCGGACTACAGGCTCACCCCAGCCAGCCCATATCCAGCGGGGCTCGACGATTGTGAACAGGCTTATCGGCAACTGCTGGAACTCGGCTATAACGCCTCTGATATCGCAATAGGCGGGGATTCCGCTGGCGGCAACCTGTTGATGGGCTTGTTACAACGCATTCGTAAAGGCGGCCTCCCAATGCCTAGCTGCGCCGTGCCGGTATCGCCCGTCACTGAGATGAGCAGGGTGCATGGGCTGCCATCGCGTTATAAGGTTAGCAATAGCGACCCGCTGTTACCCGCATCGGCGATGCAGCGAATGTGCAGTGAATATATCGGGGAGCACGACAGTGCCAACCCTGAGATATCGCCCCTCTATATGGACTGTGAGGGGCTGCCGCCGTTGTTCTTCCTCGCCAGTTCCAATGAAATATTAATGGATGACACCGTCTATCTGGCCCGCAGAACCAGCGCCGCTGGCGTCGACACCACCTGCCATATCTGGCCGAAGCTACCTCACGCTTTCCCGCTGTTTGCCGGTATTTTCCCTGAGGCAGTTGCGTCCCGCGATGATATGGCCAAATTCATGCGCCAACACCTGGCCAACAGGACGTGAAGTTCGCATTTTCGTCGTTTATCCACGACCGGGTCTATTCAAGACGGACCCGCACTGTGCAGTACAGTCCATTCAAATGTTAACATTGCGCCCCTGATGTTTGCGCCTGAACGAATACTTGGACTCGTTGCAGCACTGGGGATGCTTATCTTCAGTGTATTCATCTATATCAAAACAGGTGACTGGGTGGCCGGTGTCTTTGTGCTGGGCAGCCTGGCGTATTGTGTTTTCTTCCTGCTGCACTACAAAAGGAATAACCAGTGATCCAGAAATATACACACTTTGTGCTTGCGGCGTTACTCGGGCTGGCCGTGCTGGGTGGTTGTGCCAGTCTTGCACCGGAACTCGATCCGCCCAAGGTGAGCCTGGTCAGCTTCAAGAGCCTGCCGGGAGATGCAGGTGCTCCGCGCTTTGAAATCAAACTGCGCGTGATCAACCCGAACAAGCAAACACTGGATATAGCCGGTATCAGCTACTCTGTGGAGTTGGTCGGCAAGGAACTGATCACCGGAGTCGCGAATGATGTTGCACCCATAGCGGGTTATGGGGAAGGGGTCGTCACCCTGGAGGCGGGGCTGCAATTGCTTGAACTGCTGCGACTGATGGCCAGTCTGGGCTCTGCGGACTCTGGGCCGCTGGCGTATCGATTCTCGGCGAAAATTGATTTCAACGGCTTTGTGCCAACGCAGCGTGTGGAAGAGAGCGGCGAAATCTCGTTGAACTAGCCCTGTAACGACTGCGCAAATATGCCCAGAATGATGAGCGGGCAAACCACTTTCACGTACCACGGCCAGATCTTCCAGAACAGGCCCGTTTCCACCTCCGGATAACCTTTGCGAATCTCCTGGAGCAGGGAGTCCCGACGCCAGACCCAGCCCACGTAGATGCAGAACATAAAACCGAGCAGCGGCTGGCTGTAACGTGTTGTGAGGGTAATGATGAAGCCAAACAGTTCATCGAAGTTCAGAAGGATAATACAGCTGAAACAGGCGATGATGCCGCCGATCACCCAGGCTGTTACATGTCGTTCGGTGTTGAACTCTTCAGTGACATAGGCAACGGGCACTTCCAGCATGGAAATTGCAGATGTCAGCGCCGCGATACTCATCAGGAAAAAAAACGTGAACGACACCACGACACCCGGCAGGCCGATGGTCGCAAAGAGTTCGGGCAGAACGGTAAATATCAGCGTGTCTTCGGAAATCAATGCACCGCTGGCCGTGAATATCTCCACGCCGTTGTGGAGTGCGACGTACATGGCGGGCAGGACCAGGAAGCCCGCCAGTACAGCGATGGACACATCCACCAGCGTGACCACGCCACCCAGCAGTGGCAGGTTCTCATCATCGCTAACGTAAGACCCGTAGATCAGCATCGTACCCACACCAAGGGACAGCGAGAAGAAGGCGGAGCCCAGGGCGTTCAGTATCAGGTGCGGTGATAGCACACCTGAAAAGTCCGGCATCAGGTAGATTTTCAGCCCCGTCATCGCACCATCCAGCGTCAGTACATAGACCACCAGTACCACCAGCATGACCAGCAACGCGGGCATCAACCGTCGTGACCAGCGCTCGATGCCCTTGTTTACGCCCGCCGAGATGATGCCAATGGTGAGTGCCAGGAAGATCACCAGGAATAGTACGTTTCGCCAGAGGCCAAAGGATGTCAACCAGTGCGACAGTGCTGTGCTACCGGACAATTCGGCTAGTGCCGCCACGCAGAACGCGACCATCCAGCCAGCCACGATGGCGTAGAAGCTGAGGGCCAGGCTTGCTACCGTAAACCCTGCGATGCCGGTCAGCGCGCCAATTTCTCTAACGAGGTGGCTACCGGAAACCTTCCGGAGCGCAGCGACGGAGTTTGAGTGCGCATGCCTTCCGAGTATTAACTCGGCCATCAATGCCGGGTACGCCAATAGGAAAGTGAGTAATAGATACACCAACAGGAAAGCGGCACCGCCATTGCTCGCTGCCTGTGTAGGGAAGCCCCAGATGTTTCCCAAGCCGACGGCGCTGCCTGACGCCGCCATCACAAACCCAAAGCGCGAGCTGAATTCCCCTCGACTGCCTGCCATGCAACAACCCTGAAACTTATTCGATTTTTCGGCAAGTGTAACATGACCCGCAGGATGATCTTAGCGACTCGACGCACTTTGTTTCAAGCTGGAAAATGTATGTTATTATTGCGCCCGCTCAGGACGCGAGCGATGGAATAAGTAGCCAGAATACGCGTTAGAGGGCATTCAAAAGTGTTTTATGCGAGTGTGGTGGAATTGGTATACACATCAGACTTAAAATCTGACGGCCTCACGGCCATGCGGGTTCAAGTCCCGCCATTCGCACCATAAAAAACACTTTATTTACAGTATATTTCTTCACCCCCGTAAATAACTGAATCACTGAAATAGGCGCATTAATACTGGTGCACATTTGGTGCACATTTGTGCCGTTACTGAGATCAAGGTGCGGGCCGAGCGCAAGTGTGGCGAACTGCTGGCCAGTGCGGAGAAGGCGAAAGGTGCCGCAGGTAATCCCAACGGACAGGGAGCGCCTATTGTGCGGTCGAATGATGCGACCGCACAACCAAAAACCTTATCCGAAATGGGCATCACCAAAGACCAAAGCAGTCGCTACCAATTGTAGGATGTGAGACGTGGGACTCAGGAAGGGACAGAGCAATGCTCGAGAAGGTGTGAGGGCTGTTACCAGCCCTCCAGGAGAAAGTGACGTTACTGCAGTCCGTCAATCATCGTTTGCAGCCGGCCACGAGCTCGCGGATTGTGGCTGCCTCGTGAGAATCTTCGGGGTAGTGCTCAGCGAGGGCATTGAGAAAACTCATTTTCCTTGAAGGCGAAAGGGTGCCGTATACATCTACCACGAACTGCGCCTGCTGTTCAGGGGTGCGGGTTCTCATGATGCCCGCCGTTTCTTCCCTCACGGTTAGCTGGCTCATTTGTACCCCCTCCGTTCTGCTTTCTCGGTCATGTTTTCCAGAAGGCCGGAGAGTCGCTCGGCAGCGGAAAACAGCATTGACGCTTGCGGGTCCCCACTGTCTAGCGTGAATGCAGCCTGTAAAACGCAGTGCAGCTCTCTGGCGAGTAAAGAAACATCGCCAGGGGATATAG
>JAGRIK010000360.1 GCA_020443325.1 Halioglobus sp. | reverse complement strand
TGCTTTGGGTGGTGTCACATCGGCATTCACCAACACGGCGGCTACCACGCAGTCCGTCAATATCCTGCCGGGTCAGTTCGGCGCGATATTTGAAATAGTCTCTGCAGCAGCTGCTGAGGCTGCTTCGGACTCTGACGGCAATGCCGTAGCAACTGCCGTCGGTGCCGGTCAAACCCAGGGCACCTTGCTGTCTGATACCGAGAGCATGGCCGCCACTGCGACCGACACTATCGCCGTGCTGCCGTTCGCAGCCGCAGCGGCGTGGAACACCTCGCTGGCATCGAGCATTATCGTCGGCCTGCCCTCAGCTGCGGCCAGCGCCTCGGCTTCGGCAGCTGCGCTGACCAACTAGGTGTAACGGAATGGAGATCCTGCCTGATTCGCGTCGTGAGCTGTGCGCTTGCGGAGCTTGAGGTGCGAATCAGGCACTAACTCTATTGGTTCTGAGCAGGGCGATTATTTCGTGCCATCCTCGATAGTCACTTGAGACGGAGCGAGGATGCAATGTGATTGTGCTGCGACGTCGGGCAGTGTTTTGCCTGAATTAAGTGTCCGGCGATAAAGTTGCGATTGCGAAAGAACTGCCATGAAAAGAATGACTAGCTCGCTGCGCTGTGCCACTTACGCACTATTGGGCTGCCTGCTGGTCAATGTATGCCAGGCAGCTTCACCCTCAGTACGCTCGTTACTGGAGATTCGCCAGCAAAACATCGTTATGCAGGAATGGGATCTGAGCTGTGGCGCCGCGGCCTTGACCACCCTGCTGCGTTATCAACACGGCGATACGGTCACCGAAAAGCAGGTCGCACTGGGCCTGATTGATCGCGATATCTACATCGCCAATCCGGATCTGGTGAGAATGCGGCAGGGTTTTTCGCTGCTGGATCTCAAGCGCTATGTCGATGCACGTGGCTATCGAGGCCTGGGTTTCGGCCGCATGACCCTGGATGACCTGACCAGGCGCGCACCGATCCTGGTGCCAATCAGCGTGTTCGGATACAACCATTTCGTCGTATTTCGCGGACAGTTGGGTAACCGGGTGCTGTTGGCGGATCCCGCCTGGGGCAATCGCACGATGACCGTTGCCGAGTTTGAAAAGGCCTGGATCGAATATCTGAAAATTGGACGGGTAGGTTTTATCGTGCAGGCCCCGCCGGATCGGGCGGAGGACGTTGCCAACCGGCTGTTACCAAACGCTAATGACTTTGTAACGCTGAATTAACAGGAGAGATCATTCCCAGGTGCTTTACCGAGCTCAAATATAGTAGCCATCAGGATTGTTCAGATAAGAAATTGCAGGAGGCAAGGATGAACACAATGGAACTGCCTATCCCCAGCAGAAAGTCGCTGGCTTTTGGGATCGCAATCAGCCTGGGCGCCATTGATCCGCTGCTCGCCGCAGAGGTGTCCAACGCGGAACTGCTGCAGCAAATCAAGGATCGCGACGCCGTGATCAATGAACTTTTGCAGCGGGTGGATGCACTGGAGCGACAGGCCTCGGGCAACAGTGCGCCCCGCGCCCCCGCTTCTGAACCCCGGCCATATCCTGGCCAGGCGCCGGTCGCGAGCGACGACAGCCCTCCCGGAACAACCGTTGCCTGGGCACAACCGGAGCAGCCCGCACCGGGCACGGTAGTGGTCGATGAACGCGCAGCTGATCGGGCCCTGGAAAGAACACTGACCATAGAGGGCGCCCTGCTGCTGCCCAAAGGTGTTATCGAAGTCGCCCCCTATACGGACTATACCCGCCGTGACGCTGAATTCCCTATCCTGCTCGGTTTTGAAGATTTCACTACCGTAGGCTTCGAGCGGGTAAAGCGCGATGAATTCACCAGCGGCCTGAGAGGCGGAATCGGTTTGCCGTTTGCGAGTCAGTTTGAGTTCGATATTCCGTATCGCTACGTGAAGGAAAATCACCTGCGCACATTCAACGGCTTCCCGGTCGACAACAGCAGTGAACACGGCGATTCCATCGGCGATATTCGCATCGGCATTGCCAAAACGCTGCTGCGGCAGGAAGGCTGGAAACCTGACCTGTTGGCCAGGTTCACATGGGATACCGATACCGGCGACTCGGTCAACAATGGCATCCCCCTGGGCAGCGGCTTCGATGATTTCCGGTTTTCCTTCACCGGCTTGAAGCGACAGGATCCGCTGGCGTTTACGGCCACGGTGTCGTATCAGCATTCGCTGGAAAAGAATGACCTGCAACCTGGCGATGAGTTCGGCCTGAGCCTGGGTACGTCGATGGCGTCCAGCCCATCGACATCCTTGTCGGTAGCGTTGGTGCAGTCGTTTCGAGATGATTTTAAAATCGATGGCAGCCGCGTGGATGGCACATCCGCTAATACCGCCCAGTTGTTGTTCGGCGCCTCCTCTGTTCTGGGACGCCACACCCTGCTTGCGGTGTCCGCCGGCGTAGGCCTCACCGAAGATTCCCCGGATTACACGGTCAATATTTCGCTGCCCGTGCGCTTCTGGTGGTAGGGATAACATTGGTGGGGATAGGTGAGTTGGTCGGCCCGGGTCGCCACCCGGGCCGACCGTACTCATAGCGATCGATCCAGGAGCATACCCAGGTGATCTCAATGAGCCTCTGCAGGCTAACTCATCAGCCGCGACCTGGCCAAGCGCAAACTGTACTAATGCCTAATTTTCCCCAGGCAAGCGGGCGTGCGCGCCGGAGGGGGATAGTGCGCCGCCATGGCGGCTGGTGAATTCGCGAGGGTATGTCCGAGGGTTTGATATATTGTCGATATATCAGCTACTTAAGTGGCGGTGAGGGAGGGATTCGAACCCTCGATACGTTGCCGTATACACACTTTCCAGGCGTGCGCCTTCGACCACTCGGCCACCTCACCGTTGAGGGCGCGAATCATACCACAAGATGTGCCGCTTGC
>JAGRIK010000359.1 GCA_020443325.1 Halioglobus sp. | reverse complement strand
TTATTCGCCACAATTTAGCCTAGCGTGAGCCCCAACGAAAAAAGCCGAGATTATCGATAATCTCGGCCTTACATAATGCTCTGTTTTCTAATGGGAATAATTGGTCGGGACGGCAGGATTTGAACCTACGACCACCACACCCCCAGTGTGGTGCGCTACCAGACTGCGCTACGCCCCGAGATCGACCGCACTTTGAGCAAATGCGGCGAGGGCGGCATTATACTCAATACCGCGATCGATACAAAGGCTATTTGGAGGGCGAGAGAACCTTGAGTACGTCTTCCAGTTCCTCGATGGTTTCCTTGATCACTGCCATAAGGTCTGTGGATACCACTGTCTTGCCATTTTCGTCTGTCATGCGCTGGCGGGCGCCACCGATCGTGTAGCCCTGGTCGTACAGCAAACCGCGTATCTGCCTGATGGTGAGCACATCATCGCGCTGGTAGTAGCGGCGATTGCCGCGGCGCTTGACAGGTTTTAACTGTGGAAATTCCTGCTCCCAGTAGCGCAGGACATGTGGCTTGACCGCGCAGAGTTCGCTTACCTCACCAATGGTGAAATAGCGTTTTCCGGGGATGGCGGGCAATTCATTGTTGTGTGTCGGTTCCAGCATATGCTTCTACTCGCGCTTTCAGCTTTTGCCCAGGCCTGAAGGTAACTACCCTGCGGGCAGAGATGGGTATCTCTTCACCCGTTTTGGGATTGCGGCCGGGACGCTGGCTCTTGTCGCGCAAATCAAAATTGCCAAACCCCGACAACTTGACCTGCTCGTTATTCTCGAGACAACCGCGGATCTCCTCGAAGAACAACTCGACAATTTCCTTGGCCTCCCGTTTGTTGAGCCCCAACTCTTCAAATAGGCGTTCTGCCATTTCCGATTTAGTCAGAGCTACCATCGTCCCTTCTACCTAATTCCTAAGCTCAGCATTATAATTTTTTTCCAATAGATCAACGACTTGACCCATGGCCAGATTGACTACTTCCTCGTCAAGAGTGCGTGAATGATCGCGGAATGTCAAACCAAGCGCAAGGCTTTTTCGTTTAGGATCAATGCCTTTGCCCGTATAGACATCAAAAAGCCTTAAGTCTGTGAGGTAAGTCCCACTTGCGCCCCTGACGGCATCCATCAACTGGCTCGCTGGAACGGACTTGTCGACAACTATAGCCAAGTCGCGACGAACTTCGGGGAACTTGGACAGTTCCTTAAACTGGGGGCGCTCTCCCTCCAGCAGCACTTCGAGGTCGATTTCGCACAGATACAGTGCTGTATTGAGTCCCAGCCGGGCCCCCGCCGTTGGGTGGAGCGCACCGATGAAGCCCACGTCCTGCCCCTTTCGGGTTATCCTCGCGGCCTGTCCGGGGTGCAACGCCGGTCGCTCGGCCGCCTCAAACGCACAGCCGGCCGGCATGCGGGTCAGCGCCAGCAGGCTCTCCAGGTCACCCTTCAGGTCAAACAGGTCCACCGCCTCGGCGGGTGTTGACCAGGATTCCGCGAAGCGCTCCCCGGCACACACCATCGCCAGCGTGGGAATCTGCTTGAGTCCGTCGCTGCCCGGCGCAAAGCGCAGCCCCGTCTCAAACAACCGGACCCGCGACTGCTGCCTGTTGACGTTGTGCAGCACGGCGCTCACCAGACCGGGCAGCAAACTGGTACGCATCACCGCCATTTCAGCGGAAATAGGGTTTTTGAGGGCTACCGGAGTGAGGTTCGGATCAAACAGCTGCTGCAACCCGGGGTCGACAAAACTGTAGGTGATGGCCTCGCGGTAACCCCGGGCGCCCAGGTGCCGGCGCAGATAGCGGATGGACAAGTCTGTCTCTGGTCGCGCCTGCATCTGCAGGTCGGCGTGAATGCTTTTCACCGGCAGCCGGTTGTAACCGTACACGCGGGCCAGTTCTTCCAACAGGTCGACCTCAATGGCGATATCAAAACGCCAGCTGGGTATCGCACACGTCCACCCCTCGTCCGTGGGAGTAACCGCCAGGCCCAGTCCACACAAAATTCGCTCCACGTCCTCCCGGGCCAGTTCGAAGCCCAGCACCTTTTCTATGCGAGCGGCGCGCAGCACCACATCGGGTCGAGGCGGCAAGTCTGCCTGCGACACCACTTCCTGCACGGGGCCTGCTTCGCCGCCAACGATGTCCAACAGCAACCGGGTGGCCCGCTCCATGGCTGCCACCTGCAACTGGAAATCGACGCCGCGCTCAAAGCGGTGGGACGATTCTGTGTGCAGGCCATAAGAGCGCGCCTTGCCTGCCAGCCGTTCAGGTGCGAAGAATGCCGATTCCAGGAAGATGTCCGTGGTAGCGTTACTGACCGCTGATTGCTTCCCACCCATAATGCCGGCCAGGGCCAGCGGGCCAGACTGATCCGCGATCAGCAGGGTGCCAGGGGTCACCGGGATAGTCTGCCCATCCAGTAGTTCCAGGGATTCGCCGTCCTTCGCAGTGCGCACGATGATCCCGCCCTGCAGTTTCGCGAGATCAAACGCGTGCATCGGCTGGCCCATTTCCAGCAATAAATAGTTGGTGACATCGACGACGGCATCGATAGAGCGGATACCGCAGCGCCGTAATTTCTCCTGCAGCCACAAGGGACTGGGGCGCGATACATCGATACCCCTGATGATGCGCCCGACGTAGCGCGGACAACCGTCGCCAGCCTCGACGGTGATCGCAAACGTATCCTCGATTGATGCCGCCACAGTGGCACAATCCGGCGCGCTGACCTCCAGACTGTTGAGCAGGGCCACTTCGCGCGCTATCCCAACAACCCCGAGGCAGTCAGCGCGGTTGGGCGTAATGCTGATATCGATAACCTTGTCATCCAGGCCCAGGTAGGCCCGCAGGTCCGCGCCAACGGGCGCATCGGCCGCCAGCTCCATCAAGCCGGCGGACTCCTCCGACAACCCCAGTTCCTGCTCCGCGCAGAGCATGCCCTGCGATTCCACACCGCGCAGTTTCGCGCGCTTGATTTTGAAATCACCCGGCAATACCGCGCCGACGCTCGCCAGCGGCGCCTTCAACCCGGCCCTTGCATTGGGCGCACCGCAGACGATCTGCACCGTTTCCGCACCGGTATTCACCTGGCAGACGCGCAGCTTGTCGGCGTCGGGGTGCGGCTCTGCACTGACAATTTCTGCGACCACCACGCCACTGAATTCGGCGGCGACCGGCTCTACACCATCCACTTCCAGACCGGCCATCGTGATCTGGTGTGCCAGTTCTTCGGTGCTAAGCGCAGGAGAGACCCACTCGCGCAACCACTGTTCGCTGATTTTCACTCTCTCACTCTCCCCTAGAACTGCTCGAGAAACCGCAGGTCATTGTCAAAAAACAGGCGCAGGTCGTTCACACCGTAGCGCAGCATTGCCAGTCGCTCCACGCCCATACCGAAGGCGAAGCCTGAATACTTTTCGGTATCGATACCGGAAAACTCGAAGACTTTCGGATGCACCATGCCGCAACCCATCACCTCTATCCAGCCGGTCTGGCTGCAAACGCGGCAGCCCTGGCCACTGCAGTTGACGCACTGGATGTCCACTTCCGCAGAGGGCTCGGTGAACGGAAAATAGGAAGGGCGAAAGCGCACCGCCAGTTCACGCTCAAAAAAGACGCGCAGGAAATCCTCGATCAGGCCTTTCAGGTCGGCAAAACTCGAGTGCTCGTCTATCAACAGGCCTTCTACCTGGTGGAACATCGGGCTGTGCGTCAGGTCGGAATCACAGCGGTAGACACGCCCGGGACAGACGATGCGCAACGGGGGCTCCCGGCTTTCCATCACGCGCACCTGGACGGGCGATGTGTGTGTCCGCAGTACGGTGTGATCGTCGACGTAGAAGGTATCGTGCATCGCGCGCGCCGGGTGGTGGGCCGGAATATTGAGCGCTTCGAAGTTATGGTAATCGTCCTCGATCTCGGGGCCCTCCACCACTTCGAAACCGATATCCCGGAAAAAATCCTCCATGCGCTCGATCGTGCGAGTCACGGGGTGCACACCACCCGTGGTCTGGCCACGCCCGGGCAGCGTCACATCCAGTGTCTCCTGCGCCAGTTTCGCTTCTACCGCCGCACTCGCCAGCGTGGCCTTACGCGCGCCGATGAGATCCTGCAATTCCTGTTTGACGACATTGATCAGCGCGCCCGCTGCGGG
>JAGRIK010000030.1 GCA_020443325.1 Halioglobus sp. | reverse complement strand
TGCCCGGCGCAACTCCGGAGCGCATGAAATACCGTTTCTTTGTCCAGCAAAAAGAGCGCGAGTACGAGATGGTAGAGGGGACGCTGTCGGTGGAGGTGTTTGGTTACCACGGTGAGAAGGAGGTCACCTACCCCTTGTCAAAGCTGTCGGAGGATTTTGACGATCAGGCATCGACATTGCATTTCCGATATTTTCAGGCTATAGAAGGCGAGATGGTATTGCCGGGTGGGTTTACGCCCAGGGGCATCACCCTGATGGCCCGTGCCAGCAAGCCACATAAGTCCAAAGCGAAGAAACAGTTTCCCTGGGAAGTGCAGGAGCGATTTATCAATGTTGGGAAGTAAGAAATCTGCCAGCGTCTCCGGGGGTACCACCCTGATATCCCATGACACAGTGGTTGTCGGGGATGTGCATTTCTCCGGAAACCTGGACGTCGAAGGCCTGGTGCAGGGCAATATCATTGCCACGTCTGGCAAGGAAGCACTGCTTCGCGTGGTGGGTAAGGGGCAGGTCGAGGGTGAAATCCGCGTGCCCAGTGTCATCGTCAATGGCCTGGTCACAGGAGATATCTATTCCAGCAAGCATCTGGAGTTGGCCTCCAAAAGCCGGGTCCAGGGCAATGTCTACTACACCCTGGTGGAGATGACGGCTGGCGCTGAGGTCAACGGCAGCATGACTCACATTTCCGAAACGGGTGCAGCGGCGGAGTCGGCGGCGCCCAGGGCCGATGTGGCCGACAGCGCGGAGCCCCCAAAGCCCCCACTTGCTAAAGTTGACTAATTTACTCGGACTTATGATAATGATCGGCCAAAACCCTGTGAAGCGATCTTTACTGAGCCTGGAATACATCGATGTCTGTTGCAGAAACATTCAATCCATCAAGCATTAACCTGTCTGCTCGCGCCATCCAGAAAGTGCGCGATTTGGTGGCGGAAGAGGAAAATGACCAGTTAAAGCTGCGAGTTTTTATCACCGGCGGTGGCTGCTCGGGTTTCCAGTACGGGTTTACCTTCGATGAGCTTGTCGCCGATGATGACACCGCCCTCCAGACTGATGGTGTCACCCTGGTGGTGGATCCGATGAGTCTGCAATACCTTGCGGGTTCGGTGGTCGATTACACAGAGGGTCTCGAGGGTTCACGTTTTGTCGTGAACAATCCCAACGCCACGGCGACCTGTGGCTGTGGTTCATCGTTCTCGATTTAATCGGCACACAACCAGCAGTAATAACCTGGTGATATCACTGGCGCGCTGTCAGGTCCCTAGGTTGCACCCCAGTAAACACCGCCGAGCACCCTTGCACCCGTAGCGCCAGTTACGACCTCGGCGTTTCCGGCAAGCCCCTCCAGTGTGCGGTGTGCGAGCCAGGCAAATGTCGCTGCTTCGACCCAGTCCGGATCCATACCCAGCTGGGCTGTGCTGGCCACGGTCGCAGGCGCCAATTGCGCGGACAGGCTGGCCATCATGTGCGTGTTATGGCAGCCGCCACCACAGATGTAGATCTCCGCGATAGCATACGGACAGTCGCTGATTGCGTTCGCAATACTGCTGGTGGTGAGTTCAAGCAGGGTAGCCTGGACATCCTGGGCGGGGATATCTGCGAGTTCATCGAGTACGCTATCCAGCCACGCCAGATTAAAGACTTCCTTACCGGTACTGCGGGGGCCGGTCCGCTGGAAATAGGGGTGCCTGATTAGCTGCTCCAACAAGCCCCTGTGAACCCGGCCGCTCGCGGACCAGGCGCCGTCCCGGTCAAAAGGCTCTCCCTTGTGACGGCATATCCAGTGATCCAGCAGGGTATTTCCAGGCCCGGTGTCAAACCCCATTTGCAGTTCGGTGCCGGTCAGGATGGAGGCGTTTGCGATCCCGCCGATATTGACTATCGCGCGATTTACTCCGGGTTTGGCGAGCACTGCAGCATGAAAGGCGGGCGCCAGTGGCGCTCCTTCCCCGCCGGCGGCAATATCCCGGCGTCGAAAATCGGCAACGGTGGTAATGCCGGTGACTTCTGCAATGGTGTTGGGATCACCAATTTGCAGCGTGAAGCTGGCCATGTTGTCGGGTGCGGCTGAGGGTGGTCGGTGGCGTATCGTCTGGCCGTGGCTGCCAATCGCTTTTACCTGTTCCGGCGGGACGTCGGCGGCTGCCAGCAAGCGCATTGTCGCCTGCGCAAATAGCAGCCCGAGTTCCCTATCCAGTATCCCCATGCGCTCGATCTCATCGGCACCGGAATGGCTGATAGCGGCGATCTTCTGTTTGATTTCGAGCGGGATGGTGTGCTGGTGAGTGGCAAGCACCTCTACACCTTCATGCCGACAACGTACCAGCGCGCTATCGATAGCGTCTACGCTGGTGCCAGACATCAGGCCGACAAACAGTGGGGCGTCACCGCTCAAATCAGTTTGTAGCGGCGTTCAAGTCGGAGGTGTGATTCATTACCAGGCTGTTGCTTGAGCGCAGTACTGCCAGTTGGAAGTTCGGCCGGTTGATTGCGCGGCGGAAGTTCTCCATTTCCTTCTCGGGCAGCTTCATAGCTTTTGGCAGGTCTTTATAGATAGTGCGGGGGTTGTGATGTACACCGTTCACGACAAACTCATAATGCAGGTGTGGGCCCGTCGCCGCGCCGGTCGAGCCGACCGTTCCGATGACCTGGCTTTGTGAGACTTTTTGTCCCGCGTTTACCATGCGTTTTTGCAAATGCAGGTATTTGGTGACGTATTGCTCACCGTGCTGGATGAACACATAGTTACCGTTGGTGCTGGTATAGCCCGCATTCAGGACACGACCGTCTCCCGCAGCATACACTGGCGTACCTGTAGGAGCCGCGTAATCGGTGCCTCGATGCGGCCGCGTGGTTTTGTAGATAGGGTGCATACGACGCATATTGAAATTGGAACTGATGCGGGTGAAATCCAGCGGGGCCATGAGGAAGGATTTGCGCATGCTCACGCCCTCCTCATTATAGTAGTTTGTATCCCCGTTGCTATCGGTGTAGCGGAAGGCGTTAAACGTTTCACCCTGGTTGGTGAAGGACGCAGCAATGATTTCGCCGTCCTTGAATTTTTCACCTTCCACGTAGAGCTCCTGGTACACCAACTGCATGGTGTCGCCCCGGCGGGGATCGAGCGCAAAATCCACTACCCCGCCAAATATATTGGCCATATCCAGAATCATGCTCTGGGAGAGGCCGGCTTCCTGTCCTGCCAGGAACAGTGAAGAGGTGATTACGCCGGTTGTCCATGCCTCACGCAGCTCAGGTGCGCGAACTTCCAACTCGCTCTCAAACCCCTGCTCTGTGCGCGTATAGGTAATGGTTTCAAGTTGTGATTTGGTGTAGCGGACGCCGACAAGGCTGCCGGAATCGTCTGTCTGGAAAGCGATGGTTTGCCCCGGAAATATCTTCTCGAGTGATTTACCATCGGTGGACTGGTTAACTATGTCGTAGACATCCTGATCGCCGTAGCCGGCGCGCTTGAATATTTGTGACAGTGTGTCGCCGTACTTAACCTCCTGATCCATCCATGGGTGCTGGGGAAGTGCCGTGGGTGATGTCCATTCGAGTGTTGCATCAAGCGTCGTGACAGGGATAGCGTAATGGTTTTTTAAGGCGGTTGATTCCTGGCTGATGGACGTCGGGCCGGTCAGGCTTGCCCACTCAACATCCTGGCGGGTCGGCCCTGAAATAGAACTAAATGCTGCTGCAGCGATAACTGTAGCCGCAATTGCGGACAGGAATCTCTTGCGCGGGAAGTGGGGCACAAGTATTGGCAATAGATTACTGCAGGTAACAACGTACCCGGTTGGTTGCTTCACTGCTGACATGGTTTGGTAATTCTGTTTTGTAGTTGTTGCGCTAGTATATTGAAAACCTTCGGGAATTCAAGCATTGCGTTAGTGTCGGGGCTTGCTTTTGATAGGGGGTGTTGTATCGTTGGCGCCCGCTGTTTGCTCTACTAATCTTTAACTTGGAACATGACCCATGAGCAAAGCTCTACTCGACGATCTGCGTGCGCGCGGTTTGATTTTTCAGGTGGCAGGAGAAGATGATCTGCCGAACTGGCTCGAGGGCGGTGTCCGGACCCTCTATTGTGGTTTTGACCCCACCGCAGACAGTCTCCACATAGGTTCCCTGGTGCCACTATTAATGTTGCGCCGCTTCCAGTTGGCCGGACACAAGCCGCTTGCGCTGGTCGGTGGTGCCACCGGTTTGATTGGTGACCCCAGTTTCAAGGCACAGGAGCGGCAGTTGAGCTCGCCGGATGTGATCAGTGGTTGGGTGGAGAAAATCAGGAAGCAGGTTTCACGTTTTATCGATTTTGATTGTGGTGCCGCGTCAGCTGACGTGGTCAACAACCTGGACTGGACCGCGGAGCTCGATGTCTTAACCTTCCTGCGCGATGTAGGTAAGCATTTTTCCGTGAATACCATGATCCAGAAGGAGTCGGTCAAGCAGCGTCTCGAGCGAGAGGGCAGTGGCATCAGCTTTACCGAGTTCACGTATATGATTCTCCAGTCCTTCGACTTTGCCGAGCTGAACAGGCGATATGACTGCACCCTGCAGTTGGGCGGGTCCGACCAGTGGGGAAATATTACGGGGGGTATCGACCTCACCCGCAGGCTTCATGGGAACCAGGTGTTCGGATTGACCATGCCCCTGATTACGAAGTCAGACGGTACAAAGTTCGGCAAGACAGAGTCCGGTACGGTCTGGCTGGATGCACAGCGAACCTCTCCCTATGCGTTCTACCAGTTCTGGCTGGGCGTGTCAGATGCGGACGTTTACAAGTTCCTGAAATACTTCACATTTCTCGATATCGCTGCCATCGATGCTATAGAGGAGGCTGATGCCGGGCGCAGCGGTCGACCCGAGGCCCAGGCGATACTCGCCCGCGAGGTCACTCAGCTGGTGCACGGCCAGGAGGGGCTTGAGGCAGCGCAGAGAATTACAACCGCGCTTTTCAATGGCACCCTGGCGGACTTGTCCGAGAGCGATGTCCTGCAACTTCGCCAGGATGGCTTGCCCGCGAGCACGGTTGTTCGTGCAGAGCTTCCGGAGACACTTACCCAGATGCTTGCTGATGCGGGGATGGCGACCAGTGGCAAGCAGGTGAAAGACGCCCTGGGCAGGCAGGCCGTGACAGTTAATAACCGGGTTCTGGGGTTGGGGGATAACGGCGATGTGGCGAGTTGCTTTGCCCCGGCCGACGCATCCTTTGGTCGCTTCTATCTGGTCAGGCTGGGCAAGAAGAAATACCACCTCTTCGAGATGAGTTAGGGGGTTGCCCGGCTTCGACACTGTTGTCCGGCGCGTGGTCGCCGGATAACGTTTCGCGCAATAATCTTTTGCAAAAAAACTTGCCCCCATCAAGGCCCGTGCGTATAGTGCCCGTCCCTCTGGTGAGGGCGCAGGTTTCGGGCCTCCAGCTGAGCAAAAACTGACCAAGTTTCAAAAGTTTAAGCGCGGCTTCTGGGTATCGACCTGATGTGAGAAATTTCCGGTGTATTATGTTTTTTTGGTTGCCAAGAACGTGGTGATCAGTATAATACGCCTCCCCGATGAGGCAGTCCTCGTTGGTTATCTGCGCCCCAGCGGTAGCAGATGTTGTTTAACAATCAGATGAAGACAGATGTGTGGGCACTTGTTGGGATAGTTGTCACAACTATTCAGGTAC
>JAGRIK010000358.1 GCA_020443325.1 Halioglobus sp. | reverse complement strand
CAGTGGCAGGCCCGGTATGTCGGCCCTGCCGTTGCAGCAGGGGATCAGCAGGGCGGGCATTTTGCCGAGCCTGGCGGCCAGGTGCTGCGCCGAGTCGAGTACCCGCTCCTGGGTCTTCGCCATGGAGGGGTCCTCAACGTGGTGCCGGGTGGGCTGGTGTGGTCCCGCTTCGTATTCGGCGAATGCCTGTTGGTAATACTCTGCGATTGCCTCAATTTTCTCGCGGTCGGTGACCAGCACAAAACTCCAGCCCTGGCTGTTGGAGCCGGAGGGTCCCTGCAGGGCTATTTCCAGGCACTGCCGGATGTCGTCCATATCCAGCGCGCGATCCAGGTCCAGGCGCTTGCGTACCGCGCGGGTCGTTGTCAGTACTTCATCGGCACTCAGATTCAGTTTGGGCATAATCAACCTGTGTCGTTATAAGGGGGGTTCCTGATCGTACAGCAATTGTAGTGACGGATTAGTGGTCGGTCCAAACCTGAATCCAGGTTAATAACCAAAACAATAAAACAGTAAGGACTGATTGTTTTGCAGTGGCCTGTTTGTTAGCATCCGGATACCGACAATCGCCCGATCGCCCTGGCGATTTAACCTTATAACACGGGGTTTCCGTGAACTTTACCCTTAGCGAAGAACAAGTATTGTTGCAGGACAGTGTCAGCCGGTTTGTGGCGGAGCACTGTGATGTGTCGCGCCACCGACAGTTGGCGGCCACAGTGCAGGGCTATGATCCGGTGGCGTGGCAGCAGTTCGCCGCCCTCGGCTGGCTGGGCGTGCCCTTTACCGAGGAGCAGGGGGGCATCGGCGGCAGCGCGGTGGACGTGATGGTGTTCTGTGAGGCGCTGGGCCGTGGCCTGGTGCGCGAACCGTTTCTCACCACGGTGATCACCTGCGGCGCCTTCTTGCGTTATGCCGGCAACGCCGATCAGCAGTCCCGCTACATCCCGGCCATCGTCGATGGCAGCGAGCAGTGGGCTTTCGCCTTCGCGGAAGCACACAGCGGCTACAACCTGGCGGCGGTGAATTGCAGCGCAACTGTTGCGAAGGGTGGCCATGTGCTCAATGGCAGCAAGGTCGCCGTGCTGAACGGGCATTGCGCGGACCGCCTGGTGGTCACCGCACGTACCGGGGGTGAGGGGCGTGACAGACAGGGACTGACGCTGTTTATCGTGGACAGCGGCCTGCCCGGCGTCACCCTGGAGCCGTTTACCGCCGTGGACGGCAGCCGCGGCGCCAATCTGTGTTTTGACAACGTGCAGTTGGGGGATGATAGCGTGCTGGGCGCGCCCGGGGATGGCTACACGCTGGTGGAGCGTGTGATTGACGAGGCAATCGTCGCAATGGGGGCTGAAGCACTGGGCGCAATGCAGGTTTTGCTCGACAGCACAGTGGAATATACCCGTACCCGGGAGCAGTTCGGCCAGCCCATCGGCAAATTCCAGTCTCTGCAGCACCGCATGGCCGACATGTACCTGAAACTGGAGGAGACGCGCTCCCTGGTCTACAACGCCGCAATTCAGGTGAGTGAAGGCAGTCCGGAATCCGCGCAGGCCTGTGCCGCACTGAAAGTGAAGATCGCGGAGGCGGGAAAATTTGTATCCCAGCAGGCGGTGCAGTTACACGGCGGTATCGGGATGACGGACGAACTGGTGGTGGGGCATCATTTCAAGCGTTTGCTGCTGCTTGGAATGCTCTACGGTGACGAGAACTATTATCTGCGGCGCTACATGGAGCTGGCGCTGGAGTCCGCGGCCTGAGCAGGCCGCGATGGGCTATATTGAGGCCGGCTATTTTGAGGTTGAATGCCGCGCGATCGCGCTGGTATCGCCTTCCTTGAAGATTTCCTCCAGTCTGTCCGCCAGGTAATCCAGCAGCAGGGGAATGCGCTTCTTGCGGTCTACGGTCAGCTGGTCTATCGCCATGCCCTCCATCATGAACCGGGTGACATCCATGGCGAGCAGGTAGCGATCGCCGCGATCATTCCATTCCTT
>JAGRIK010000029.1 GCA_020443325.1 Halioglobus sp. | reverse complement strand
CCAACTGAGCTATTCCCGCACCTGAAGCGTTTATCCACCGCCGTGGTCGCCGGAACCGGCGAGGCTGGGCGCCCCCCCACAACCTTACCAAGGTTGCGCTCTACCAACTGAGCTATTCCCGCACCTGAAGCGTTTATCCACCGCCGTGGTCGCTCGATTAAAACTGCTTATCTTCGAGTGGCGCTTATTGTAAGCACCGAGCCTGCGGAGTCAAGCAGAATACAAGATATTTAGCGCAAGCAATTGAATTAGAAAGAATTATCTTGATCCTTGATCACGGCCCAGGCCGCTTTGAGGTAAACCACCATGGACCAGAGGGTAAGCACTGCTGCGGTGTAGAGCACCAGGTAGCAGAGTATCAGTCGCCAATCGGGATCCGCAGCCGGGCTGATCGCCAGCAAGCCTGTTATCGCGAGCATCTGAAAGGCTGTCTTTACCTTGCCAATATAGGAGACCGTCACCGATGTACGTTCGCCCAGTTCCGCCATCCACTCGCGCAGGGCAGATACCACAATCTCGCGGCCGATAATGACGCAGGCCGCCAACGTGAACAGCAGGGTGTCGTGGCGCTCTACCAGCAGTACCAGCGCAACGGCCACCATTAATTTGTCGGCGACCGGATCCAGGAACGCGCCAAAAGCGGTCATTTGCCCCAGCCTGCGGGCCAGGTAGCCGTCGAACCAGTCCGTGGCGGCGGCCAGGGCAAAGATAACGGCCGCCAGCGGGAAGTGGTTCTTCAGGGGCAGATAGAATGCCACCACCAGCACCGGAATCAGCAGAATCCGCAGCATCGTCAGTATATTGGGAATGTTGATCGGCAAGGGCTCTCGTCTCAGTCGGGTTCGCTCAACGCGCCCTGATGCAACCCCCGGGGTAGCCCAGCGCAAGTGAACATTATCCTGCCTAGTCTACGGGATACAGGCTCACTATTCGATAGCGCAAACAACGCTCACTTCCCCGCGTGCAAATGATCGTAGATCTGCTGCGCCATCGCTGCGTGGATGCCGGGAATTTTCTTGAGCTCCTCGACATTGGCGTTCTCAACGCCCTGGGCACTGCCGAAATGCCGCAGCAACACACGTCGCCGCTTGCTGCCGATACCGGGGATATCTTCCAGCTTGGAGCGCTGGCGGGCTTTATCGCGGCGCGCGCGGTGTCCGGTAATCGCAAAACGGTGCGCCTCATCGCGAATCTGCTGGATAAGATGCAGCGCACCGTGATCCGGGGGCAACTGGCGCTCCTCGCCGGTAGCGCCCTTAATCAATGTCTCGAAGCCCGCTTTGCGCGTTGTGCCCTTCGCCACGCCGATCACTTCAATCCCTGTGACCTGCAGTTCTTCCAGTACCGCCATCGCCTGGGTGACCTGGCCCTTGCCCCCATCGATGAATAGCACATCCGGCATCGCGGCATCGGCCTTTTTCAGCCGTTTATAGCGGCGTTCCAGCGCCTGGTGCATCGCGGCGTAGTCATCGCCTGCCACGATATCTTCTATATTAAACTTGCGATAGTCAGTCTTGCGCGGCCCCTGCTGGTCGAAAACCACGCAGGATGCCACGGTCGCCTCGCCGGAACTGTGGCTGATATCGAAGCATTCCATACGCTCAGGCAGTTCGGGCAGATCCAGAAAATCCTGCAATGCCTGCAGGCGTCGCAGGACAGTCTGGCGGCCCGTGAGATGTGATGCCAGGTTGTTTTCAGCGGTCTGCTGTGCCAGTTGCAGCCACTGGGCCCTGGAATCGCGCACTCGACTGCGCACTTTCACGTTGCGCTGCGCCTGGGCAGACAGCGCCTCTGCCAGGACATCCGCGCCCTCGGGGGTGGCGTTGACGATGATTTCAGCCGGTATTGCCCGGCCCGCACCCAGGTAAAACTGTGGGATAAACGCCGCCAGCACCATCCCGGCCGACTCCTGCAGTTTCAGCGGTGGATAATAGGTCTTGCTGCCCAGCACGCGGGCGCCGCGGACAAACAGTACCTGTACGCAGGCGCGGCCATTGGAGACCGCAGCTGCGAGAATATCGAGGTCACCCGTCACGCCCTCAATGCCCTGGCTGGCCTGGACGTGCTGTAACTGGACAATCTGGTCGCGGTAGATGGCCGCCTTTTCATACGCGAGCTCGGCGGCGGCCTTTTCCATGTCATCCGCCAAACGCTCCATCAGTTGTGAGGATTTACCCCGCAGGAACAAACTGGTACTCGCCACCTGTTCCGCGTATTCCTCCTCACTGACGAGGTCCACGCACGGCCCGCTGCAGCGATCAATCTGGTACTGCAGGCAAGGCCGCGAGCGGTTTTTGAAATAGCTGTCCTCACAGGGCCGCATCTTGAAAACTTTCTGCAGGAAATGCAGGGATTCGCGCACAGCCCCGGCACTGGGATACGGCCCGAAGTACTCGCCCTTGCGCCGTTTGACGCCGCGATGCAAGGCGATACGCGGAAACTTGTCTTCACTGGACACAAAGATATACGGGTAGGATTTATCATCGCGTAGCAGGATATTGTAGGGCGGCTGCTCCGTCTTGATCAGGTTGTGTTCCAGCAACAGCGCATCGACCTCAGTGCTGGTTACCGTCACCTGGATATCGTGGATTCTTGCCACCAGTGCCATGGTTTTGTCGGTCAATCCACTGGCACGAAAATAACTGCCCACGCGGTTCTTCAGGTTCTTGGCTTTACCGACATAGAGCAGCCCACCACTGGCATCGTACATCTGGTAAACGCCCGGCCTGGTCGTGAGTGTTTTTACAAACGCCTTGTGATCGAAGTCGGTCATCAGGCGGCACCGTAAACCCTTGGCTCGATCTCCAACAGTATGCGGTAGGCATTCTGGACAGATAGCGCAATCTCGCGCGCTAGCGCCAGCAACTGCGCTCCGCTGTCACTGCCATAATTGACCAGCACCAGCGCGTGCTGTTCGTGCACGCCCACGTTGTCCCGCCGAAATCCTTTCCAGCCGCAGCGCTCAATCATCCACGCGGCAGAGACTTTCACTGAGCCGTCGTGCTGGGGAAAACAGGGCAAGTCCGGGTGGGACGCTAGCAACGCTGCTGCAACCTGGGCGTCAATCACCGGGTTCTTAAAAAAACTCCCCGCGTTGGGCACCACCGCAGGGTCGGGCAACTTGCTGCGGCGAATGGCGACAACGGCATCGAAGACTGCCTGAGGCGTGACCTCGATATGCGGGTGTTCGCCGAAATAGGTGGTAAGCGCGGGATATGTCGTTGTCACATCGGCGCGCCGCGACAACTGCAGGTCAATGGCGGTAATAACATACCTGTCCCTGAGTTCGCGCTTGAAAATACTGTCGCGGTAACCGAACTGGCAGTCTTCGTTTGCGAGGCTGACGGCGCTCCCGTCGGCGATCTCCCGCGCATGGACATGCTGCAGGGTAGTGCACAGTTCAACGCCGTAGGCGCCGATATTCTGTATCGGCGCCGCGCCGACGGTACCGGGTATCAGGGCGAGATTCTCAAGCCCGTAATACCCCTGTTGCAGCGCCCAGTGAACAAACTCATGCCAGTTTTCACCAGCGGCAACTCGCAGCGTGACAGAGTCCTTGCCGAGTTCCAGCACCTGGATACCGCGGCATCGTTGGCGTAACACCAGCGCGTCGACATCGCCGGCCAACACGACATTACTGCCCTCCCCCAGCGGCACCAACGGCAATTTGAGTTCCCGTGCCTGTGCCAGTGCCGCGAGCAGTTCTTCCTCGCTGCTGACGGTAACGAATGCCTGCGCCCGCGCCTGCAGGGCGAGCGTGTTGTAGCCGCGCAGCGCTTTGTCCCGCTGAATCTCCACCGCCTTAGGGTTGCTCACCAGCGATCCGATTATCATTGTCGGCGGGCAAGATCAGCCTCCCCTGCTTAACACATCTCGAACCACCGCCAGGTCGTCCTGCGTATCAACGCCGGGCGGTACTCGCTGGCACGCCTCGGCAACATGAATGCCCACGCCGTAATACAGTGCACGCAGCTGTTCGAGGCACTCCAGTTGTTCCAGCAGTGCCGGCTCCCACGTCACGAAGCGGTGCAGGAATCCGGTGCGGTAAGCGTAGATACCGATGTGTCGATACCAGTGCCCTGTCGCGGGCATCGCGCCCTGATCCTGCATGAACGCATCGCGCGGATACGGCACCGGTGCACGGCTGAAGTACAGTGCCATGCTGTTGACGTCCCTGACGACCTTCACCGCATTGGGGTTCGTCAGCTCGGCTATGGTTGTGATTTCCTCGCACAACGTGGCGATGCCAGCCTGCGTGTGTTGCCCGAGATTCGCCGCCACCTGGTCGATGACCTGCGGTGGGATCAGTGGCTCGTCCCCCTGTACGTTCACCACGATATGATCATCGGGTAATCCCAGTTCCCCTGCGACCTGCTGCAGCCGATCTGTGCCAGAGGGATGCTCCGGCTTTGTCAGGCACACTTCCGCGTTAAACGAGCGGGCGACTTCGACAATGCGCGCATCGTCGGTGGCGATCACCACGCGCGCGGCGGCACTTAACTGCGCCTGTTCCCAGACCCGTTGCACCATGGGTTTGCCGAGAATATCCAACAGGGGTTTGCCGGGCAAACGCGTCGAACCGTAGCGAGCGGGTATTACGACTGTGTACGCCATCGCGTGCTTCCTGCGTTTTCAGTTAAGGCGCGGCCGGCGCACTGGCCGGCTGCACGGTAGTGATGCTCAAATGGACAAAGCCCATCTGGCCGGCGGCGTCCATTGCCTGGACGACATCCTGGTGAGCCGCCTGGGCATCGGCGGAAATCGTCATGGGCAAGGTGGTATCCCCTGCCGATATTTTATAAATCGCAGCCTGCAGTGTGCGCATGCGTTTATCGACCAGCGCTTCGCCGTTCACGCGGTAATTACCCGCCTCATCGACCAGTATCTCTATCTGCTGCTCCGCGGCTTCCTTCGGCTTGCCCTCGGCTTCCGGCAGGTCGATGCTCAACTGGGTTTCGCGGGTGAACGTGGTAGAGACCATAAAAAAGATCAACAGCAGGAAAACAACGTCGATAAGCGGCGTCAGGTTTACCCCGGTGTCCTCGCGGCGCTGTCGCCTGAATTTCACGCTGCGACTTCCGTATTTTCTTCACTGTGCAGGGCATCTACCAGTTTGATAGTTTCCTGTTCCAGTTCCACCACAATGGCGTCGATTTTACCGAGGAAGTAACGGTGCATTACCAGCGCGGGAATCGCCACCGTCAAACCGGCAGCGGTCGTGATGAGTGCCTGCGAAATGCCGCCGGCAAGCGCACTGGCATTGCCGGAACCCTGCACCATGATCTCGGCGAACACCTCGATCATACCGAATACCGTGCCCAGCAACCCCAGCAGCGGCGTTACTGCAGCCACTGTTCCCAGCGTGTTGAGATAGCGCTCGAGATCGTGCACAACGTGAGCCGCCGCCTCCT
>JAGRIK010000357.1 GCA_020443325.1 Halioglobus sp. | reverse complement strand
GATAGGTGTCGTCATCTTCATATCTTGTGGGTCAGCCGAATAACCCGCGGATACGAATCCCAGGCAAGCAAGCCCGACCATGATGCGGCACATCGTGATTCTTGGTTTCATTTGACTCTCCTTGAGTAAGAAATTGACCAGAATTAATAACCGGGCGAGTGAGCACTCAATTGTGGAATCAGATTATAGGACCGGTTTGCAGTTCTTTTCTTGAGATGAGTCAAGAACGTCAGGCCAAATACGGGCTATTTGACCTAGTCTCCCTCTTCGGCCTCCCGCAGGCGTTGCTTGCGTTTTTCTTCCTCGGCCAGTGCGGCCCTGATCTCCAGCATGACGCTGTCGACATCGGCTGAATGCGTGTCGATCTCGAACTGCCCTGTCAGTTTCAGGTCGGGGTGCAGGGCGCCGTCCTCGTACAGCGCCCACATTTCTTCCGCATAATGGCTTTGGCGCAACTCGGGCGCGAACATCCCGTAGTATTCGGACATATTCCTGACGTCGCGCTCCAGCATGCTGCGGGCATTATTGTTGGCTGCGGCATCAACCGCCTGCGGCAGGTCGATAATGACGGGACCATTTTCGTCGACCAGCACATTGAACTCCGACAGGTCGCCGTGCACCAGCCCGGCGCACAGCATGCACATAACATAATGCATCATCAGGGCGTGGTCCTCGCGCGCCTGCTCTGCCGACATGGAGACTTCGTTCAAGCGCGGTGCGACATCGCCGTTCTCATCCGTAACCAGTTCCATCAGCAGGACGCCATCAAAGCAGCCGTAGGGCTCGGGTACACGAACCCCCGCCCTGGCCAGTCGATACAGCGCGTCTACCTCGGCGTTCTGCCAGGTATCTTCCTGTTGCTGGCGTCCGAACTTGGAACCCTTTTCGATGGCCCTGGCACGCCGGCTGTTGCGCACCTTGCGACCCTCGGTGTATTGCGCGGCTTTCTTGAAACTGCGCTTGAGGGCGTCCTTGTAGATTTTGGCGCAGCGTATTTTGGAGCCGCAGCGCACGATGAAGACATCGGCCTCCTTGCCGCTCATCAGTGGGCGAATGACCTCGTCCACCAGACCATCCTCTACCAGGGGTTGCAGGCGTTTGGGGATTTTCACTGTGTGGTCATTCCATTGATGGAGGCTGGCTGGTTGATGGTCGTTACCCTGAATGCAAGTTGATGAGTCGCTGTGGTGCTATTCTGACATGTCTGTTACCGGGGTTCAGCAGTAATAATGACTATCCTTGGCGTGGCTCCGGAGAGTTTTTCGCCAAGTGGCCGGATAGGGTCGGCCAGGCGGCGTTTTTATACAGCGCGCCACGCTTCAACTTGTGCGGGAATCCGCTATGGCTTACGGTTGCTGTTCGGGTATCTGCCATCCTCAGGACTATCGCCGGGAAGTAGAAAAGATACGCGATGGCGCATGGTATGCTTCGTTCATTGAATTCAGGGAAAAGGTCTGTGCAAACGATTGTGATTGATGAGCCACTTAATGTTTTCGGGGAAGAGTTGTTGTCCTGCAGTGAAGATCCGCTCACCGGGTTTCTGCGCGACGGGTGTTGCAACACCAACGATCAGGATGTCGGGTCTCACACCGTCTGTATCCAGGTGACCGAAGCGTTTCTGCAGTACTCCCGGTTTGCCGGCAATGACCTGAGCACGCCGATGCCTGAGTACGGGTTCCCGGGGCTTAAGCCTGGAGACAGGTGGTGCCTGTGTGCATCGCGCTGGCTGCAGGCGCATGAGCAGGAAATGGCACCCAGGGTGTTCCTCAGGCGCACCCATATCCGGGCACTGGAAACCGTGCCGCTTGAAGTGTTGCGCCGATACGCGGCCGACCTGAACTGATACATTGCCACAATCCGCACCCGCTGTTCGGGTGCGAGCAGGAGAAACCATGCTGGCAGCGCCTCTTCCCACGGTGGAATTGAACCCCGAGACAACTCCCGTCGCAGTCGTTATCTGGCTGCATGGTCTGGGCGCAGATGGCCATGATTTCGAGCCGATTGTCCCCGAACTCCGGTTGCCTTCCAGCCTGCCGGTGCGTTTTGTCTTTCCCCATGCGCCCGAGATGGCAGTAACGGCCTTTGGCGGACAACGCGCCCGGGCATGGTTTGATTTCAACCCCGCGGGGGGTGCCGACCTCCCGGGGATCAGGAAATCCGCAGCGCAGATACGTGACCTGATCCAGAATGAAATCGACAACGGCATGCCCGCCGAGCGAATCCTGTTGGCGGGGTTTTCCCAGGGCGGGGTGATGGCCTTTCACACGGGGCTGTACTACCCGAAAAAGCTGGCCGGAATCCTCGCCCTGTCAACATTCCTGGCGGAGGGTGAAAGCCTGGCCGCCGGCAAGTCCGCGGCCAACGCACGTATTCCGATTTTGATGTGCCACGGCCAACAGGATGCGGTGTTGCCGATGTCTCTCGGCAAGTCCTCACGGGAGAACCTTGAGCGCGCTGGTTATACCGTAGAGTGGCACGAGTACCCGATGGGTCACGAGGTGTGCCTGGAAGAAATACAGGACATCAGTCGGTGGCTGCAGGCTGTCCTGGGTCAGTCTCAATAGCGTTTGACGCAGTACCTTGCTATCCACCCTGGTGGCGGGAACAATAATAAGGAAACAACATGTTTACATTGAAAAACCTTGGACTGGCGTTTGTCTTCCTGTGGTTCATGGGCGGAGGTATCGCGCATTTCACCAACACGGAGTTTTTCGCGGCGATCATGCCGCCCTATATTGGATATCACACCGAAATAGTCTATATCAGCGGTGTGTTTGAGATACTGGGTGCAATCGGTATCCTGATTCCCGCACTGCGCCAATGGGCTGGCAACGGGCTTTTGTTACTGGTCGTGTGTGTCTCGCCGGCCAACATCCACATGTGGCTGAACCCCGGGTTGTTCCCCGATGTTTCCCCGGTATTCCTGAGCGGCCGCCTGGTTGTCCAGGTCCTGCTGCTAATGCTGATCTGGTGGTGTACCCGGATGCCCGAGCGCAGCAGCGCCGCGCCGGCTGTTTGATACGGCGGTTTCTCCGCTAACGGGATAACCTGGCAATGGGCGTATTGCCTGTTCGATTACTGTGGTTCTGAGGCCAGTAGCCGGAGTAAATCCGCCGCCGGCACCTCGCGACACCCTGTCGCATTCTGCCCGCTCCACAAAGGCGTGAAATCGTCGCATCCATGGCTCTCCGCAGCGGCGCGAAGCAGGGCGACGGGGCCCGCTGCCGAGGGAAACGCGGTAGCCGCGGCGGCCATCGGGCCCACCTCTCGCACCAGACGGTTAACAATGCTGCGGGCGGGCCGCCCGGTGAATACGTTGGTCAGTGCCGTGTGCTGTGCCGCCTCGCTGGTGAGCGCCGCCCTGTGCAGGGCGCTGGTCCTGGCTTCCGGGCACAGTAGAAAAGCAGTACCAATTTGTACGCCGGCAGCGCCCAGCGTCATGGCAGCGGCGACGCCCTCCGCACTGGCGATGCCACCGGCAGCGATTACGGGTATCGATAGCGCCGCACAGACGCGTGGTACAAGTGACACGGTGCCTGTTTGCGTCGTCATATCCTCGGTGAGAAAGGAGCCGCGGTGGCCGCCTGCTTCCAGTCCCTGCGCGATGATGGCATCGGCACCGCGCTCGGCCAGCCAGAGCGCCTCGTCCACTGTTGTGGCAGAGGCCAGTATTTTCGTGCCCCAGGACTTGAGCTGGTCCAGCTGTGCAGCTTCTGGTAACCCAAAATGAAAACTGACCACGGCCGGTTTGAAGCGCTCCAGTACCGCCAGCGATGCGTTACCGAAGGGCTCTCGTAAAACGCCCGGGCTGTCACCGGGAGGGTCGATATCCAGTTCCTCGAAGTAACCCGACAGGCACTGGTACCAGCCTCTCGCCTGCAGTGGGCTGACCGTTGGCGTGGTGTGGCAAAAGAAATTCACATTGAATGGTTTGCTGGTCAGGGAGCTGAGGCGTTGCAGTTCTTCCTCGAGCGCCGCAGGGGTCAGCATCGCGCAGGGCAGTGACCCCAGGCCGCCTGCGTTGGATACCGCGGCGGCCAGTTCGGCACCCTGCACACCCGCCATGGGGGCCTGGATGATGGGTATGTCGATACCCAGCAGAGGCGCTATCGTTTCCCGGGCGGATCGCGTTGCGCGCATACACAAGTCTCCTTCTGGATGTGAAAGCGTCGGGCGCGGCTACTGCTCTTGTCCCGAGCCCACTAATCCTGGCAAATGGTGTGAATATAGCGCCGTATTGCGGCCCAGGCATCAAAGGCCTCGGGTACGCCGGCAGTGACCAGGCCGTGCCAGCCCTGAATCATCCCGGGCCAACCTTCCACCGTCACTGCAACGCCGGCACGCAACGCATTGGCGCCGAGCATGATGGCGCCCTCACGCACGGCATCAAACTCCCCGATCTGCAAATACATGGGTGGAAGCGAGCGCAGATCTGCAAAGGCAGCGGAAACACGGGGGTCGTCCAGCGGGAGCTTGCCGGCGAGATAGTCACGACCGCGATTGCGCACCCACTCGGGTGTCAGGAAGGGATCCCTGCCGGGGGCGGCTGGCCCGGACACAGACAAATCGAACCATCCGGTGAGGGAGACAAAGCACGCGGGCTGCGGGAGGCCCTCGTCGCGCAGTCGCAACATCAGGCCCAGTGCCAGGCTGCCGCCGCAGGACTCCCCCAGCAGTGCGATGGTGGATGGCGCTGTTCCGGACTCAAGTAAGCCGCAGTAGGCGTTAAAGCAATCGTCTGCGGCGGCGGGATACGGGTGCTCCGGTGCCAGCCGGTAGTCGGGCATAACGACCCGGCCGTGGGTTTGTCGCGCGATGATTTCGGCGTAAAAGTGGTACTCGTCGAGACCGGTGGAGACGAAGGCGCCGCCGTGGCAGTGAAAGGCGGTGAACTGCTCTGGTGTGGCAGCGAGCGCGTAATCACCACAGCGCACCCCACCGTAGTGTTTTATCCCCACGGTAAAATCGTCTGGGGTGGGATGCCCGTGAAAAGGCGCAAACATCGCGCGCACAGCATGGAAGTCAGCCGCAGGATCCGCAAAATTCTCCGGGATCATGCCAATGATGTTCTGTAGTTCCTTACTTTGCATCGGGCTTATTCGCTAACGGCCAACGCGCTAGACAGTGATGGGTTTGTGAGGCTTCGCTCCACCCAGCTTTGCCAGGTCTGACAGAACATCGATGAACGCTTTAACCGATGAAAGCGGCGCAGATTCTGACATCGTATGGTAACCCGAGGTGGGGATTTGCAGTGTTGTGCCGTCCACCAGGCCATTGGAAGCGCTGATAATACGCCCCATCTCTGTCGACCCAAGGGAGCGCGGTTCCTCGCCGTCGGCCCGCAAACGCACGTTCATTTCTTCTACGTAGGCATCTTTCATCTGGAATTGCACCCCGCGCTTCTCACACAGTTTCGCCAGCTTTTGGGTCAGTTTGGGGCTGAACTGCGCGTTTGCATCCTTGTTTCGCAACACCAGCTGTTGCTGCGTGGCGGCCTGGAAATCCGGGTAGGGGCTGGTATCGACCACGATCAGTTGGTTGGCCTTCTTATTGCCAAATCGACGAAACCACTCCAGCAGGTAGCGCCAGCTCTTCCCAGCCTCTTCCTGTGACGTGAAGAAAACGGTGCCTTTAAAGCCCTGTTCGAACAGGTAGACCAGGGCGGCGGCGGTCAACACGTTGTCCAGTTGTCCTACGAGGGCCTGGTCGGTGATCTTCAGCGCATCGGCAAATGCCACCGGCGTGCCGGCGACCAGGTGTTCCAGCCCCTGGACTTCAAAAATCAGGTTATTCCGGTATTCGCAGATATAGGCACGCTTGATTTCACCGCGACCGCGGTACATGCCCGACCAGGGCTCATACGCGTAGACGTACTCGGCACTGAAACGGTCGACGATCTTTTTCATCAGCTGTTCGCCGACGGAATTCCCCAGCAGGTCAGAGCGCGAACCGGCAACGAAGGCCGCGTACTGAAACTCGTTTGGGCCGGTGCAGATCAGCCCGTGGCGATCGATGTGCGCGGAGAGCATCAGGCTGTTCGGTTTCGTGCCGTGCGCAACAAGGAGACCCTCATACCACGTCACCTGAGCGCCGCGCTCCTCCAGTTCGCGCTGCAACACCCTGAAGAAGCTGTGCTCGGAGCCAACCACACTCGGTTGGCGTATCAGCAATGCGAGCAGTTCCAGGAAACCCACCGGGAGATCGGCGCTCTGCGTCAATTGCCCCGGTTGTTCAGGGCGCGTCAAATGCGCAGCGTCAGCCTTCATCGTGGTGCAATCCCCCGGGGTAGTGAGTTAAGTGTTTCAGTATAACTAGCGGCGTTTCAAAAAGAGAACTGTTTCTGGAGCGATCTTGCCCGCGCCTGCGGGAGATATCGCGTCGCCAGTGAGGTAAGATTCCCGCACTCACATCCGCGTCACTGCAGGTTGCCGCACCTCCTGTCCAATGAGGGTACATGTTCCGACTCTTCTTTCCGCCCGCAGGACTGGCGTCAACTGACAGGAGACTGCTGCTGTTGCTCGGCGCGGCCTTCTTTGTGGGCAACTACGATATGTCCGTGCTGAGCCTTGCCCTGCCCAACATACAGGCAAGTTTTGGTATCGCCGAGAACGATCTGGGCAATGTCATGGCCGCGGCCAGGATGGGCGCGCTGCCCGCTATTTTCCTGGCGCTGCTGTCCGATCGCATCGGCCGCCGCCGCCTGTTGATGGTGACGCTACTCGGGCTGTCGATCACTACCGGCGCGACGGGATTTGCACGCACCGCCGAGGAGTTCGCGGCCATTCAGTTTTGTGCGCGGGCGTTTGCCACGGCTGAGGAGATTATTGCCGTTATCTATGTGCTCGAGATGCTGCCAGCCCGGCATCGAGGCTGGGGTGTTGGCTTCCTGGCGGCCATGGGAGGGTTGGGCTCGGGTCTGGCCTCGTTGCTCTACGCGCTGGTGGACTTCCTGCCGGGAGGATGGCGATCGCTATACGTCCTGGCGGCGCTGCCGATTCTGTACCTGGCATGGCTGCGTCGGATGATACCTGAATCCAGCATGTTCGAGCGCCGTGACGTGTCTGCTGCACCGCGACTATTGTGGCAGCCGTTCAGGGATATCTGGCAGCACCACAGGCGTGAAATGACGGCTACCGCGCTGATCGCCGCCGCGTTCTGGTTCCAGCTCGCGGCCACCCTCAATTTCATGTCGAAATACCTGCAGGATGTGCGCGATTTTGAGCCACAGGAGGTGAGCCTTATGTATATTGTCGCCGGCTCTATCGCAATTCTGGGCAATACCCTCGCGGGGCGCATATCGGATGCCATTGGTCGAAGGCCCACGTTGGTTGCGATGTTACTGCTGCACTGTGTGGCAACCATCGCATTTTACAATACCGGCGGGTGGTTGCTGGCTGTCGCGTGGATTGCCGCGTTGTTTGGCTACTTTGCTGTCGAAGTGATGGTCAATGCGATGAGCGGGGAGCTGTTTCCCACCGGCTGTCGGTCAACCGCCTCCACGCTGCGTTCCATTTGCGCGATGTTTGCCGCGGTAGCGGGGCTGGCTGCTGAAGGAATTCTCTACTCAGCATTGGGCAGTCATTCAGCAGCGATCTCGATCATGTGCCTGAGTTCGCTGCTGGCAATCCCTGTAGTAATGGCGATGCTGCGCGAGACATCCGGGATCAGGCTCAGCTAGCCGTCACCGGTCAATGTGCGCGGTGGAGTTTCGACATGGCGGGCTGATAATATCCCCGACTCCGCCGCCCGGGGCGAGTCGCTACCGCGAGCAAGCGACAATCTGGAGATTTCAGCAAAGAGAGGTTCATCCTCCTCTCCCAGCGGTTTACACTAGGGCGCGCCTGGGAGTATGGGTGTTGGCTGTCGAGTTCAGTCATCCTGAGTATCAATACAAATTGAAAGAGAATTATGAGACCCGTCGGTACTGGACAACCAGCAACCCGTGAAGAAGCACGCCAGTCGATTCGTTGTATCGCCATACTTTCAGCGACGGCGTCCGAGTTGAGGCCGGTGCAGCGATCGCTGGGAATTGCCGGTAAGCCGCGCGAGGGAGAGAATTATTGTGCGGGAAGCTACAAGGGCGTCACGGTGATAACCGCTATTACCGATGCAGGGCTGGCAGCGGCGGAAAGGGCGACCGAGGCATTGTTTGCCCGGTTTGGCGACACCATAGACCATGTGTTTGTCGTGGGAAGGGCAGGCGCCTATGATTTGCGGCTCAAGATTGGCGAGGTAGTGATCCCCGAGGCGGTGGTGGATCAGCGCGATGGCATCGCGCGCACCCCGGTCAACCTGAGTGCTCGGGCACCATCCGGGGTGATCTACAGTTCGGATAAGCACGGCTTTGATGATGAGTATATTGACGACCTGAACAACAACAGTGTGTCTGTCGTCGATATGGAATCCGGAGCCATCGCTACTGTATGCCATCGCTATGGATGTCCGCTTACCGTTGTACGGGCTGTCAGCGATCAGGTGGATCTGCTTGCCGAGTCCCGCGATGTCTATCAGCTGGCGGGCCTGTCTGATTACGGGTCAGCGTTGCGATTCGCGTTGCAGCGGCCGCGGCGGATTGCGTACCTGGTTACGACGTTGCTGGGTGTAAAGAAGGCGATCTCCGCCTCCTCCAGGGAACTGTTGCGCAACATTGAAAGCCTGTTGCAACAGGCCTGTTCTACCGAAAAGCCCGTGAAGGTCGACGTCCGTGGGAATGCTCGCACGGAGGCCTCGCTACTGGCGCGGACGGGTGAGAGTTAAGCGCTGGCCTTGAGCAGACAGCTATCGCTTAACTCTCCCGAAAGCGCCTGAGCTGTTGCTCGAAGTGCCGATTCTGTTTCTCCAGGGCTTCATTCTTCCGCAATAAATCGATCACCATCGCAACGGCAACCCAATCGATTTCCAGGTCGGAATGTAAACGCACTGCCTTGCGCAACCAGTGAACGCTGGTCGTGTCGAACACCCAGTCGGCGACGTCGTGTCCTGCCACAGGTTGAGCGATACCGTGATCGACCACCTCGACGATCACTTGCTCGGTGAACTCCTCGCACTGACACAGTTCGTGTAGTGAAATGCTAAACACCAGTTCGGTCATCCCTCGTTCCCCCACTGAGCTCTCGGGTCAAAGTCGGCCTCTTCAGACAACGACTGCCACAATGCGGTGACTTTGCTGTTCGCTGACGGCGGCATTACCACTTTCAAAAGGGCAAACAGGTCGCCGCGCCCGGTTTTCGTCGACAGGCCCTTGCCCTTGATGCGCAGTCGCTGTCCGGCCTGGCTGTTGGGAGCAATCGTCAGGTTAATCTTGCCCGACAGGGTGGGAACGGTGACCTTGGCCCCCAGCGCGGCTTCCCAGGGCGCCAGCGGTACGGTCACTACAAGGTTATGTCCCTCCACATCGAACAGCGGGTGTGGCACGAGACGAATGTGCAGATACAGGTCGCCGCTATCTGCCGCTCCCTGGCCGGGGCCGCCCTGGCCTTTGAGGCGAATGCGCTCGCCATCCTGGACCCCCGGCGGAATTTTTACCTTGAGGCTCTTTTTGACCTCCCGCAACTGGCCGTTCTCGAACACGGGGATCAGGTATTCGACCAGTTTCGACGTTTCCGATACGGTTTCCTCCAGGAATATGGGCATTTCGATTTCGGCATCCTGGCCTCTCAGGCCCGAGCGCTGTGATCGGTGTTCACCGCCGGCACCGCCGAATATTGAGTTGAAAAAATCCGAGAAATCGCCTTCGAAATGGCCGCCGCCTGCGCGACTGAAACCACTGCTGCTCTGCCAGCCGGGCGGAGGCTCAAAACCGCTGCCTGCGCGTGAGGCGCCACCGTATTGACGCAACTCGTCGTATTCGGCCCGGCGTCCGGCGTCTTTCAATACTTCGTAAGCCTCCGCGACTTCCTTGAATTTATCCTCGGCACCCGCATCCGGATTCATATCGGGGTGGTATTTTCGCGCCAGCTTTCGATAGGCCGTTTTAATGGCCTTGGTATCGGCATCGGGCGGTACACCGAGAATCTTGTAGTAATCCTTAAATTCCATAAAGCGGTCCAATCCTGAGCTGGCAATCCTGACGGGGCGCGAGTTGCCAGCCGAATAATGACTTTGCGTTGCGCGCTCTGCGTCCCTGCCCTATTGTAGCCAATCTGCGGGCATTTCCCATACTCGGGGCTGCCTCGACACGTCTAGTTACAGAGCGCTTGTTTGTATGACAGAAAAATGTCCCTTCCAGTTCGACCTTATGAACCCGATGACACACCATGAAAAGCTGCCATTTGAAGCGTTCGCGACGCTGCGTCAGCAGTGCCCGGTGTCCTACCAAAGCGGTGCCCCTGAGTTCGGCGGCGACTTCTGGGCCATTACCCGGCGCGAAGACCTGGACTTTGTCTCCAAGCACCCGGACAAATTCTCATCCAGCGCCAACCTGGCTCACCCGTCACCGGGTGGCACCGACCCTGAGTCGCTGGAGATCATGCGCCAGTTGATTATCAATATGGACCCACCGGACCACATCAAGTACCGACGGGTTGTCAGTAACGCATTCACCCCGAAAGCCGTGGAGGCACTGGCGCCGATCATGAGAGAGTTCGCCAGGAGCATCGTCGACAAGGTGGCCGCCCGGGGCGAATGTGAGTTTGTCTCGGAAGTTGCTGCGGAAATGCCGCTGTTTGTTATCTGCGCCCTGATGGAGATGCCGGCGGAGAAACGCCAGAAGTTCGCCAGCCTGGTAGACACCATGATCGGCATGGATGACCCGGAACTGGATGTGTCGGCAGAGGATGGGCAGCTGGCGGCAGCGGAGATCTTTGGCATTGCGATGGAACTCGCAGCGAGCCACAAGGCGAACCCGCAGGGGGGGACCATCATCGATGCCCTGTTGAATGGCGTTGTCGAGGGTGAGGCCCTGGATGAATTCCAGTTCTGCACCTTCTTCCTGATACTGATTGCAGGTGCGGTTGAAACCACTCGCACGGCCACCAGTCAGGGGATGCGCCTGCTGATTGAACACCCAGAGCAGCACCAGATGCTGATCGACAATCCCGCCCTGATACCGGACGCGGTAGAGGAAATCCTGCGCTTCTACCCACCGTTCATCCATATGCAGCGCACCGCAATGGAGGATATTACGGTCGGCGGTATGGCGATCAGGAAAGGGGATATGGTCAAACTCTTCTATCCTTCCGTCAATCACGAGGCAGAGGTGTTTGGCGATGATGCCGAGGTGTTTGATATCACTCGTACGCAACGCATGGCCGATTTAAAGAACCAGCATCGCACGTTTGGTGTCGGACAGCACTTCTGTATCGGGTCCCACCTGGCCCGCAAGGAGCTGTGTATTATGTTTGCGGAGATTGTTCCACGGTTGCGAAATCCGAAGCTGGCCGGTGCTCCGCACAACCTGGTGTCCAATTTCATACCGGGTATCAAGAGTATGAACATCACCTTCGATCCCGAGCAGTAACTGGCAAGGTTTCATTCCAATTCACGCGAGGCGATTGTTATGTTGCAAAAATTTATCTGGTGGACAGGATTGTCAGACTTCCTGGTTGGTGCGGGCACCTGGGCTGGCGCCATAGGCGTTGCGATGGCCGCCGAACCGGTTATGGGCCAGTTCGTACCGCTCGTAACGCTCGGTACGTTTTTGATGATGGCGGCGGCGCTGCTGATGTGGTCCTCACACGATATGCCAAATCGCGCGCCGGTTTTTTTCTGGCAGGGCCTGGTTCGGCTGTCGGCGGTGTCGGCCGTCATCTACGCCGTCCCCCATCAGCTCTCTGAAACCTGGGAGTACTGGCTTCTGGCAATCGATGGACCGATTGGGCTGGTGTATGTGTTCGGGGCTATGAAAGTGACCGGTTGCTCGTTTATTCAGCTGCTGGGTTGTAAAACCGCGCCGCAATAGCTTGGTCGTCCCGCGGCCTGTCGCCGCTTCATGTCCACCCCTTGCGCTTGAAGTAGAGAAAAAGCGCGCCTGAGGTGGCGATGAATACCAGCCATACGGCGGGATAACCCCAGTGCCATTTGAGCTCGGGCATCCATTCGAAATTCATGCCGTATATGCCGGTAATGAACGTGAGTGGAATAAAGATCGATGAAAACACGGTGAGAACCTTCATGACCTCGTTCAGTCTGCTGCTGATGCTTGAGAGGTAGATTTCCAGCAAGCTTGACAGTATGTCCCTGTGAGTCTCGATGGATTCAATAATGCGCAGGACATGGTCGTGTACGTCCCTGAGGTAAATCCGTGTGCTCGGATCGATCAGTTCCGATTCGCTGCGCAACAGCCCCGCTGTCAGGTCCCTTACCGGTGAAATGAAGCGACGCATCCTGATGACTTCGAGTTTGATCTCGTGGATTTTTTCCAGTAACACCGGGGTCGGGAGCGAGAAAATCTCATCCTCGACAGCGATCAGGGTTTCTTCGAGTTTATCCATGATATCGAAGTTCAGGTCAACGATGGCATCCAGTACCGTGTACATTAGGTAATCCGAACCCATACTCCTGACACGACCTCTGCTGTTCTCGAGGCGCTTCAGTACCGGAACCAGAAGCGAGTCTGCCTTTTCCTTGAAGGTGAACACAAAGTCCCTGAAGATCACCAGGCTGACCTGCTCCTTTGTGATGGCGAAATCGCCTTCCTCCGGCAACAGGCTTTTCAGTACGACAAAAAGATAGTCGTCGTGTTCTTCAAACTTTGGTCGCTGATGCGTGTTGAGAATGTCTTCCAGCACCAGTGGGTGGATGTTGAAGTGCAGTCCAATAGCTTCCACGATGCTCGCATCTGACAGGCCTTCCACAATCACCCAGGTGAGCGATTTCTTCTCGCGGTACGGCAGTATGTCTTCCACCGAGGCGACAGATTTTTCCTCGTAGTGAGAGCTGCTGTAATCGATCAAGGTCACACGGGTGTCGGCCTGGAGAACATTGCCGACATGAATCAGTGAGCCGGGCCCAAGGCCCTTTTTCTCGGATGCGTATTTCAGTGATTTAGGCATAGGTAGTGTCCGGCCGGTGAAGCGTCAACTGAACCAGCGTATTTTCCTGTAATCAAAGTTGCCCTTGATGGTGGGTTTGACGATCTCGAAATAGGGGGATAAATCGAAATCTCGCGGGGTGAAATGACTGAAATGCCTCGACTCCAACAGCGCCTCGTCGCGCTGGGCCTGGGCGTCACCCTCGCTGACCTCGCGGTGCTGCGGGAGAATCGGGTACTTGATGGACTGGAATGCCTGGGCGATAAGCGTAGAACAGATTGCCTTCGTGGGGTCTCCGCTGCCAAGAGCGATGAGGTGTCGCCGGAACTGCGAGGGTACCGGCGGTGTCGGCAGCAGGTAGCGAACAAGGTCCATGATATTCCTGGTGTCGTACTGGTGACCCAGTCGCTCAAGGCAGAATTCAATGGTCGCAACCTTGTCGTCTTCTGTGAGATTGGCTGCTCTGCAAATGCGCAAATTGTAGCCCGCATACTTTGATAGTGGGGAGCGAATCACACCCTCTACCAGATCAGCCTCGACAACGTACCCCCTTGCCTCGTCGTCTACACCCGCGTACATACACACATGTGACCAGGTCGATTGGGTCAGGTACTTGATTGCTGTGCTGACGCGACTGTTCCCCTCGACCAGAAGCAGGTCGCCTGGTTGCAGGGATTCGTACAACTGCTCCTGTGTGAGCACAGAGAAACGCTCATAATTGCGATGAGGCCTGGTCAGAAACCGCGCGAGGTACGATCCTAACTTCTGCTGAAAGGCGTTCATGTCACTCCTGGCCGCGTGTGTATGGAGCAGGGTTGAAATCACGCAAGCATAGATTGCCGTTCTCAAAAAATCTATGGGGTGAATTCACAGCCTGTGTTTGCCAACTATATTTGCCTATGTAATGTGTGATGGAAAAAATTTATTATTCCGCTACACTGGATAGCAGCCGTGTTGTATGCGGAGCGGTAAAGTAAAATTAAATGGTAAGGAGAGACTAGTAATGGCAACGACTAAAGCTAAGACAAAATCCAAAGCCAAGGCCACTCGTAAACGCCCGGCGAAGAAGAAAGCTGCAAGCAAAGCGGCACTGAATCTCGGGAAGTACATGGATGAGATAAAGATCGGAAACTACTCCTGGGACGATGTGCTGAAGAGTACCGGTAAAAATATGGATGCCGTCGCGCAGGCAAATCGCGCGATCATCGATGGCTACTCTGACATCGCCAAACGCCAGTACGAGATGCTCAAGGGCTTGCTCCAGGAGCTGCGTAAGGTAAGGGGTGACCGGGACGAGGTTGTCAAAGAGTTGAAGCGGGTTATCGAGCGCGCCAAAAAGGATGTCCAGGCACTGCAGAGGATGGCGAGCAGTACCAATAGCAAGGCCCAGCGAATCGTGAAGAAACGCGCGGATGCCAACCTGAAAGCCTGGAAGCTGCTGGTGTCAGAGGCGAAAAAATCGGCGAGCGATAACCTCTCGGCGATTGAACAGACTGTGACAGGGAAGAAGCCAGCGGCGAAGAAGAAAGCTGCTGCCAAGAAGAAAGCGCCCGCGAAGAAGAGGGCTGCCGCCAAGAAGAAGGCGCCCGCTAAGAAGAAGGCTGCAGCTAAGAAGAAGGCGCCTGCTAAGAAGAAGGCGCCTGCCAGGAAGAAGGCTCCAGCGAAAAAACGAGCGCCAAGTAGATAAAGCGTCGCCTATAGTCCGACGGCGACGCTGGGGTATTGGTGGCTCGCTGTCGGAAGCCGTTCTGGTACTATCTTGACCGGTACGCGGGCACAGCGATAGCTCATTCCGTTGCTGCCGTCGGCGCCTCATCGCCCATTTTTTATTAGGGATAACTGCCGAGATTCTGTAAGCTTGCATAATTTGCGAGTGTAAGCCTCTTGCCGACTGATAATTAGATACGAGGGGTCGTGGGGCGAACTGGCTGGGCCAGCGCTGCTCAACGTATTAGGTAGACAAATTGAAGTTAACCGTCGATAGCTGGTGTTCTTGGGAGGCAGGGGAAAATCAGCTGCCGGTTTGTACGCACTATTCATTAGGAGAAACGATCCAGACACGGCTCGATGTGCCAGATCTGAGCAACGTGCCGGCCCTGCAAAGGCGCCGTCTCGGGAGTTTGGCCCGGATCGTGTTTCACGTACTCGATCGCTGTGCAGAGACAGGAGCGAATGAGCCAGTGGTTTTCAGCTCCTACATGGGGGAAATCCAGAGAACGTATGGGATACTGAAGTGCATACAGGCACAAGAGCCGGTTTCCCCGGGCGCTTTCAGTCTATCTGTGCATAACGCTATAGCTGGACAGTGGTCTTTAATTCGAGATATAGAGGCGCCGATGGTTGCACTTTCGCCTCCATCAAATAGCCCCGTACCTGCGTTGCTCGAAGCGGCCGGGATTCTACAAGAGGGACAATATTGCTCAGTAAACGTCGTTTTTTATGATGAGCCGGCTCCGGAGTTTTTCTCTCCCTTTCTTGATCGCTTCTCTGCGCCCGTGGCCTTGGCAATGCGGCTAGTTGGCGAGTGCAAATCAGAGCTTCAATCGACCGTGAATTTAACATTACGACAACATGCGTCCGCTACCATTTCCCGGCGCCTGAATTATCAGTCCGAGATGCTTGATCTCCTTAGTGGGAGGAAGGCTCAAATAATCGTGGAGGAGCCTCAGTGCTGTTGGCAGCTTGGGGTAACAGCGTGAGTCGACGGAATGATTTTTACTTTTGTCGAATAATCGCTGCAGGTGTGGGTTTCATATTGTTTGGCCTAGGCGGGTTGTTGCTTGGTTACGTGATATTTCCACTGATTTCCTTGATGTCGGCGGATAGGCGCAGCGCCATGCTACGCTGCAGGCGATGTATTCAGATGAGCTTTCGTATTTTTATCGGTTATATGTCCTGGGTAGGGATATTAACCTGGGAGATAAACGGCATAGAACTTCTCGACAAATCCGGCAGTATCGTCATAGCGAACCACCCAACTCTGATCGATATCGTGTTTCTGATATCCATGATTCCCAATGCCACGTGTATTGTAAAGGCGAGTCTATACAAGAATATATTCACCCGGGGTCCAGTCTCGTGGGCGGGCTACATCCCGAACAATGAGGCTGATACATTGATGGCAAGCTGCGAGGCTCAGTTGGCGGACAACGCGAATTTAGTAATTTTTCCAGAGGGCAGTCGCTCCGTACCCGATAAGCCGTTAAAGCTTCAGCGCGGAGCGGCGCATCTTTGGTTGCGCAGCCGTTGTGATCTATCCATGGTGACAATAAGAGTCAACCCACTGACTTTAGCTAAACATCAAAAGTGGTATGAAGTACCATATGATCGCCCTCATTTTCAACTTGTTGTTAAAGGCGAGAGGTTGGCTGAGGATGCAGAAAGCGATTCCAATAGTCCATCGGCAGACGCGCGTACAATAACTCGACAATGGCAGAACTACTTTACTAGAGAGATCACAGCATGAGTGAACTTGAAATACAAATAAAACAATTGATTATTGATTCCCTCGACCTGGAGGAACTTACAGCGCTTGATATCTGTTCAGAAGCACCGCTGTTCAACGAGGGCTTGGGCCTGGATTCGATAGATGCGCTTGAACTGGGAATGGCATTGCAACAAAAGTTCGGAGTGCGTGTTGACGCGGAAGATGAGAATGTAAAGAGCCATTTTAGTTCTGTACAGGCACTGGCTAATTTTGTCGCTGTTCATCAGCGCGAGCAGGAAGGCTTAGGACGGTGAAGACGCGGGAAGATATTCGAGAGACCTTGCGGCAGCTATTGGTCGAAATGTTTGAAGTGGATCCCAGCGCCATTAGCGATGATGCCAAATTGTACGAAGATCTTGATATCGATAGTATCGATGCCGTTGACCTGATCGTTGAGTTCAGGTCCTTAACCGGTAAGCAGATCGATCCTGATGTATTTAAAGCTGTGCGCACGGTTGAAGATGTGGTAAATGCGGTTTCGGATATTATCGGCACTCCATGAGACGATTTATAGTTGGCGTGAGTTGGATTCTGGTTGTTGGTTATCCGTTCATCGTGTTCCTGGGCTTGCGTTCGTTTACCGCGAAAAGTGTGGTAATCGCACTTATTGTTCTCGCTCTGGCCAGAATTGTAATAGTACGGCGACAGATTAAAGACAGCTTCCTGCCAACGCTACTCTCCATTGTAATGTTGTTGTTGGCAGTTTACGCGCTGATGGCTAACAACCCTGATTCTTTGCTGTATTACCCGGTTGCGGTCAACGCCGTGTTGCTGGGGCTATTTTCTTATTCGCTGTTGAATGGCCCTTCATTCGTTGAGCGGCTGGCGCGTATAACGGAACCACAATTGTCTGCGCGCGCAGTGATCTACACACGAAAAGTCACCTTTGTATGGTGTGTGTTTTTTCTGTGCAACGGTAGCATCGCATTATATACCGCCACATTCAGCTCGCATGAGGCTTGGACAGTCTACAATGGCCTGGTAGCGTACTTGTTGATCGGCTTGGTTATGTCAGTTGAGTATGTCATTCGACGCAGAGTTAAGAGAGCCGATTATGTTGGCACTGTCTAGTCTTAATGCCACTAGCTATCCGCAATCACATCCTATCGCCATGGCGTCGCAGGGCGTCGTTTGCTGGGGACAGTTTGTGTGCGATGTGGTCGCTAACCAGGTATTGCTCGAGGAAGCAGGGTGCTCTCGCTGGGCGTTGTTTGAGGAGGACGGCTACCGACTGGCTGTTGGTCTCTGCGCGTTGTGGAGTATTGGAGCAGAAGTCTATCTTCCTGGAGACAATCACAGATCAGTGGTAAGTGCCCTTAAAGACGAAAACCTGCAGTTTTTAGGCGTATTTCCAACCGTCTCAGATCGCTATGAAATTGTCGTCTCTAGTGTTGCAGGTTTGGATGCAGATTTTGAGTTGTCCGGCGAGCTAGTAGTGTTTACATCTGGCTCCAGTGGCAAACCTAAAGGAATACGCAAGCAGATGAGTCAGCTGGATGCTGAGTTGTCTTCGCTCGAAACTATGTGGGGTGAGCTCCTCACTGATTCAATCATAATGAGTACCGTCAGTCATCAGCATCTCTACGGGTTGATTTTCTCAGTGTTGTGGCCACTTTGCTCGGGTCGAACGTTTTGGCGCCGGCCGTTTATTGATCCGCTTTCGATGTGTCGCGAGGCATCAGCATTGCCTGGCACGGCTTGGATAATGAGCCCCGCGCATTTACACAGATTGAGCCCGAAGATGCCTTGGCACGAAGTATCTACCTCACTCTCGACGATTTTCTCCTCAGGCGGGGCTCTCAATTTAGACGCGGCTCGGAGTATCTTTAGTGTCACCGGGAAGTTGCCTGTAGAAGTATTCGGCAGTTCGGAAACCGGAGCTATAGCGTGGCGCCAGCAAGCGGTATCGGGACAGGATTGGATTGCAATTCCCGGTGTGGAGGTGAGGTGCACAGATGAGGGTGCGCTGGCTGTGCGATCCCCTTTCCTACAGGATAACGAGTGGTATGTCACTGCTGATGGCGCGAGTATGGTTTCCCGGTATAGCTTTCAACTCGGGAAACGTTTGGATCGAATCGTCAAGATCGAAGGCAAGCGTGTATCGCTGCCCGAAGTCGAAGAGCTGCTGTTGGCAAACGAATGGATTATTGATGTCGTTGCTATGCCATTAGCACGTCGCCGCGTTTCAGTCGCTGTCGTGTTTGTGCTTAGCGATGAGGGGGAAACGAAACTTGCCTCGCTGGGTAAGCGAGAATTTATTAGTCGATTGCGAGCTGAATTGTCGCATTCATTGTCTTCGGTTGCCGTCCCACGCTTCTATCGAATGGTCCCTCAACTGCCCAGAAACTCGCAAGGAAAATTGCTCTATCGGGATTTGGAGCGCCTGTTCAGGCCATCGCCTATACCTGAGGTTTTGAGTCAGGAAGTCTCGGGCACATCGTGCGAGTTGTGCTTGAGTGTTTCGAAATCAAGCCCTTATTTTGAGGGGCACTTTCCGAGCACTCCAGTTTTGCCCGGAGTAGCTCAAATCTTGTGGGCGGAGCATTTTGGGCGAGAGCTTCTGGGTGTTAGAGGGCTGTTTCGAGGTTTGCGAGCAGTCAAATTTAGAGAAATTATTCGTCCTGGAAGTAAATTGCAGCTCACGCTTGAGTACACTGAGCCCGACGGGCGCCTGCAATTCTATTACCGGTCTGTATCAGGAGAGCACAGTCAGGGCCGGTTGATGTATGGGGCAGAATCATGAACCGTCCATGCATCATTGTACCCGTATACAACCATCCCCATTCTCTGGATGTTCTTGTCGAAGGATTAGAGCCGTTCGACGTTCCAACATTGATGATCAATGATGGGTCTGATGAGCTATGTACAAGATGTCTAAGACAGATTGACCGGGCTAACGAATGGATTACTCTTATAGAACGGCCATGCAACGGAGGAAAGGGAGCTGCAGTAAAGACCGGTCTGCGTGCAGCGGCCTTGTTAGGGTTTACACACGCACTGCAGGTGGACGCTGACGGTCAACACGATCTTGATGACTTGCCACGACTTCTCCAGTTGTCACAGAGCAATCCTGAGGCTGTTATATGCGGATACCCCACATTTGAAAATATTCCTTCAGTGCGTCTTTACGGACGGTATCTCACACATGTATGGGTGTGGATTAATACGCTATCTTTGGATATCAGGGACTCAATGTGCGGGTTTCGAGTCTACCCGCTCTCTCATACCCTGGCAGAGATCGATCAGTCGAAGACGGGTGATAGGATGGAATTTGACCCGGAAATCCTTGTGAGATTACATTGGCGTGGGCTGCGAGTCATCGAAATTCCAACCAGGGTTAGTTATCCACAGGACGGTATCTCTCACTTTCAGAGTTTCAGGGACAACCTGTTAATTAGTTGGGCGCATACACGCCTCTTTTTTGGAATGCTGAGGCGTTTACCTGAACTGCTTCGTCGCAGGAGGTATCCGCTTGCCCGGGAATACTGAATGGGCCGAGATCCGAGAAGTCGGCTTTATTGCCGGCATGAGATTCATTCTATGGATATATCGGAATGTGGGTGCCTGGGCGATCAAGTTTGCTTTACAGCCGGTAGTATTTTATTACTTCATTACCAATGGCGACGCTAGAAACTCCTCCCTTCAGTTTCTGCATCGTGTCAGCTTAATCGATGATGCCGTTAAACCCACAAGGCAAGATGTGTATCGACATCTGTATTCTTTCGCACAATCTACGGTTGATAAACTTGGCGTCTGGGCGAATTCGGATATTCTGAGTAATGTAATTTTTGAGAACAGGGAACTGCTCCTCGAACAACTAGAGAGCAAGAGAGGTGCAGTTCTACTCGGCGCACACTTGGGTAATATGGAAATTTGTCGGAGTCTCTCCCGGGCCAATACCAAGCTAAAGTTAAATATACTGGTCCATACTCGACATGCGGATATGTTTAATCGGCTGCTGAAAGAGTTACATGTGGAATCGGAGCTTGAGTTGATAGAGGTAACTCAGCTTTCTCCAGCCACGGCAATCAGGCTGGCTGAATGTGTCGAAAGAGGTGAGTTTGTTGCAATATTGGCAGATCGGTTACCGGTGGCGAGCAATACACGCTCGCGCAGGGTAGCCTTCCTGGGGGCGGAGGCAAGCTTTCCGGAGGGGCCTTTTATACTGGCATCCTTACTTAAATGCCCAGTCTATACGATCTTCTGTACCCGATCTGGGGAAGGCTATAGAATTCGCTGTGACAGATTCTCCGGACAGGTGCAGTTGCCCCGCAATAATAGAGATGCTGCACTAGAGAAGTACATAAGTCGATATGCCGCTGTTCTGGAACACAATGTCCTTCGCTCACCGTATCAATGGTTTAACTTCTATTCCTTCTGGGACTAAGTGTGTTGAACTTTTCCGGTAGAAAACAATATGTATGACGCCACTGAGTCGTGCGGTGAATGGTCCACAAGTAACTTCAGTGGAATGCATTCTGCTGCAATATCGGTCTTCATATGATTAGAAGCTACGCTAGCGCCAGTATAGAACTAGAGATCCCCTTTCATGATATCGATATTATGGGTATTGCCTGGCACGGACATTACGCCAAGTATCTGGAGATCGCGCGCGGCGTTCTGCTTGATTCGATCAATTATAATGTCATCGAAATGCGAGAATCAGGGTATGCATGGCCCGTCATAGAAATGAAAATACGCTATGCGGGGGCGCTGACAATGCACCAGCGAATTAGAGTACATGCTGATCTAGTGGAATATGAGAATCGACTAAAGATCAGCTACCGGATTTTCGATTCCGAAACCAATAGACGCTTAACGAAAGCCTATACGATTCAGGTGGCGCTGGAGATTGCCACCAACGAAATGCTTTATGCCAGCCCTCCAGTTCTGCTGGGAAAGCTCGGCTTATGACAGTGCTGCGCACGTTACTGTTACTACTGTTTTGCAACATGGCCTTTGCAACGGAAGATTCTCCCGAAACCATGCTGGCATTTATCTCACGCGAGCTGGTGGTTAGTAGTAACCTCCGTGGGGATTTTTCTCAGAGGAAATACCTTTCCTTCGTGGATAAACCGTTCGTATCTTCAGGACAGTTCCGTCTTGACCGTGAATCTGGATTGTTTTGGCATGTGATAGAGCCACTAGAGTCCACTATGTTGGTAAAAGAAGGTCGTATATTTCTGGATGGGAAACCGGTAGAGGATCAGGGAGTCGGGAAGTTGATTACGATCGTTATGCTGGGATTCATGGAGGGCAATCTATCGGGCCTGACTGAAGTCTTCAGCGTGTCGACGGAGGGAGTGGCAGACGGTTGGTCCGTGTCACTAACACCCAGGTCCAGCCGTCTGCGAGCCGCTATCGCATTGATTAGAATACAGGGTAAGCATCACCTGTCATCTATCGAAATTGTGGATGCTGAACAAAATCGAACGCTCATGCAGTTTAGTAATGTACGCTCTGGTTCCGAGGAGGTTGTACCGCGTGACAAGCCACAGCGATAAGCTCCAGGGTTTAACCTGGGTTTTGCTCGCTTTTGGGTTGCTGCTGCTGTCAGCTATCGCCTGGCCAGAACCGGGTTGGTTAAAGAGTGATTTCCAGGCATTGTTGCCTGCCGGAGGCAATGACCGTTGGGTTGAGGGAGCCAGCAGGCAGGCCGCCTCAGCTTATGAGACTCAATTGGTAGTCCTGGTAGAAGGCGAGGACGTTAGCCGAACAAAGGAATTCTTTGAATCTGTGCGCGATGAGTTGATAACTCAAGGGTTGATAGTCGCCAACTTTAATGAAGTAGAAGCGGGGAAATGGCGGGCCCTGGGGAAGGAGCTTTACCCCTATCGTTGGAATCTGCTAACGGCATCGGATTACTTGGCTCTGGAGCGTGATGCGCCAAGCTTTCTGGAGAATTTTCGAAAAAAGATATATACGCCCCTGGGGGGAGTGCTGGCTGAAACGCTACCCACTGACCCGATGGGGACCTTTCGTAAATATCTGCAGGCTGCGATCCCTATAAGCGCGTCTTCAACTATTGATCAATTGCCGGAAACCGTACAATTTGGAGTTTTCACTATTCCGCAGGGGATGCGTAGTCTGGATTCAAAGAGCAACATGTATTCGGCCTATTCCAGACTTAAAGAGCGCGCCGCAGAAGATGGGATGGCCTTATATGCTACAGGCGTACCTTTGTACTCCTCATATGGTGCGCAAAGCGCCAAACAGGAAATTTCTACGATCGGTGTGGTGTCACTAGTGCTATTGGTGGGCTTGCAAGTAGCGTTTTTGCGCTCGATTGCCGCCATAGGATTAACTTTGATCAGTGTGGCCACTGGCGTGGCTGGTGGCGTAGTAATCACTGTTTTGGTTATGCGGGAACTGCACATCCTCACGTTGGTGTTTGGTACAACTATTATCGGTATCGCAGTAGATTATAGCTATCACTATCTCGCACATTCGTTGCTGCCCGGATGGCGCCGCGAAAAGGCGCTTTCACGAGTCTTTACCAGTTTGGGTCTGGGCGTACTAAGTAGCGTTGTGGCTTTCTTTGCACTTACCTTTATGCCATTCCCCGGGATTCGCCAGATTGGCTTATTCATGGCAGCTGGTTTGCTATGTAGCTTTCTCACGGTCTGCTTGCTATACCCATTACTTTACCGTGGCCCTCCTGTCGGCGCGCAGCTGCCCCCATTATTTCGAGGGTCAAGGTTAACATTGCGCTCTCTGCGAGCACCGCTATTGATAGTGTTAATGGCAATACCAGGCTGGTTGTTATTGACGCCGCTGGACGAGGTCCGCACATTCTACGGCAAACCTCCAGTCCTGGGTGAAGATGAGGAGGTAATCGTCGAACGTATGTCCGTTGCTTCGGACAGTCGATATTTCCTGGTGCGCGGGAGCAACCCGGAGGTGGTACTGGAAACGGAAGAGCGTTTGTCACGCCTGGCCGACACGCTAAGCCAGGACGCTGAAGTGCTGGAATTGCATGGAGTTTCTAATGTGGTCCCCTCATCGGTAGCGCAGCGGCGCAATTTTGATTTGGTCAGGCGGGTTTTGGAAAGCGGTGAACTTGCTGAGCATCTTGATAATCTGGGTTTCAAGCGAGCATATCGGGATGAAGTGCTGAACAGCATCCCGGCAGTATTTGAACCCCTGCAATTGACCGATCTAGATCGGATATCCTTGCCCTCAGGCATGGGCGGGTTTATCGGATGCCAGGAAGCTGAATGTGCGAGTTGGGTAAGTATTTCATCCCGTGGGGCCGCTGATAGTTTGTCGCACTTACTGCGGGGCAACCCGTCAGTTACATACGTTGATCCCATTGGTGACATAAATTCTCTGCTTGCGGACTATCGAAAGGGCGTCATGATCGCTATGGCAGGCGGAGTAGTATCAATTCTAGCGATACTGTGTCTTTTTTATGGATGGCGCAGGGCTGTTCCACTGTTGCTGCTTCCGGTGGCTGCCTGCCTGCTGACCATTGCCGCTATTGGCTATCTCCGTGGAAGTTACACCATCATTAACCTACTAGCACTGTTGTTGATTTTTGGAGTCAGTATGGACTATTCGATTTTTCGTGGATTGTCGTCACCAGCTGATCAGCCTGCAGTAACATTCGCAATTTCACTTTCGGCGCTCACCAGTGTCGTGGCTTTTGGGATGTTGGCTTTTTCACAGACCCCGCTAATCAGTACATTTGGTGAAACCATTGCAATTGGATTGAGTGTTGCATTTGCGCTCTCCTGGTTGAGAGTTGAGTGGCGGCGATGACACAATGACATTACCGGGGTGCTAGCCTGTACTATCTGAATGACATGGGGCTGCTGTGCGTACTTGGCACGAGCAAAACGGCCGTTTCCAGTGCACTGCTGAGGCGTGATTGCCCGGTACCCGAGCAGCAAGGTATTTATAGTTCCTGGTGTGACACATACGTGGGTCGTATCCCGGGTGAACTCATGTCTGTGCCTTCGGAATTGTCGCAGTATAATTGCCGAAATAATCAAATTGCCATGGCAGCACTTGAACAGATTCGTCCGGCCATCGAAGATGCTCGGTTGAAATACGGTCCCAATCGTGTTGGCGTGGTGATGGGGACCAGTACATCAGGAATTGTCAATACCGAAAATGCAGTGCGATTGTGGGAGGTGTCTGGTAGACATCCTGCCGGCTTCCACGCATTGCAGGGCGTTCTGGCTGGGTTGGGTGAGTTCGTGGCGGCATTTCTTCAGGTGTCCGGCCCGGTCTCGACTGTCTCAACGGCTTGCTCCTCCAGCGGTATTGCGTTTTTGGCTGCCCGGCGCCTGCTGGATCTTGATCAGTGTGACGTTGTTGTAGTCGGGGGAGTTGACAGTTTGTGTGAGTTGACTGTGCGTGGTTTTGCTTCGCTTGATGCATTGGCTTCGACGTACTGCAGGCCGTTATCAACAAAACGGGACGGTATTAATATCGGCGAAGCGGGTGCGGTGTTTCTTATGAGCAGAGAATGTAGAGGGGTGCATTTTCGCGGCGGCGCAGCCAGTTCTGATGCCTACCATATCTCTGCACCCCACCCGGAGGGGCGAGGCGCATTTCTTGCGATGAAGAATGCCCTTTTGAATGCTGGAATCGAGCCATCGACTATTGATTATCTCAATCTCCATGGTACGGGGACGGTGCAAAACGATCTCATGGAGTGTAAGGCTGTAAATCGGCTATTGGGGGAAAATATACCTTGCAGTACAACCAAAACGTTTACAGGACATACGCTGGGCGCAGCCGCTGCGCTGGAGTTGGCCTTGTGCTGGCTACTACTCACGTCAGGAAGTGATTGGCGGTTGCCTCCATCTCTGTTCATGGACGATCTGGACCCCGACCTCGCCCCGGTTGCAGTAACGCGAGACAACGATTTCAGTACGGGCAAACCACGGGTTTGTATGAGCAACTCTTTTGCATTCGGGGGCAGCAATGTCTCCCTTGTCATAGGGGTGGTAGATGATTGATTTTCCGCCCATAGAGGAACTCGTCCCTCACGCTGCTCCTATGCTGCTCCTGGATCGTGTCATTGAGAGCGGGGAAGACTATTTGGTTGCTGAGCTAACAGTGCGGTTGGATGGGATGTTTGATGACGAGGGTTTTGTGCCTGCGTTGGTCGGTATTGAGTACATGGCGCAAAGTATTGCGGCATTCTCGGGCTTGCGCTCCCGCGTCGCTGGAGAACCGGCAAAGTTGGGATTCCTTCTCGGAACGCGCCGCTTTGAATCTAACGTGCATATATATACAGCCGGTGATATTTTACGCGTCTGCGTTACACAAATCGTGTACGGAGATTCGGGTATGGCAGCCTTTGAGTGCAAAGTTGAGGGGCATGAGGTTTTGCAAACTGCCATTTTGACCGTGTATGAGCCCTCAGATGCCGCTAATCTCGCAGAAGTACTTGGAACATGAAAAACACGATACTGGTTACGGGTTCCAGCAGAGGAATCGGGAAGTCCATCGCATTGGAACTGGCGGCGGCGGGCTATGACCTGGTACTACACTGTCGGTCCAGGCTTGAAGAGGCCGAAATTGTCCGTGAAACTGCAGAAAGCATGGGTGTAAATGTACGTATCCTGCAGTTCGACCTGGCGGACCGAGGTGGTGTACAGGAAATATTACTGGCCGATGTGGAGACGTACGGCGCATACTACGGGGTGGTATGCAATGCCGGTCTAGCCAACGACAACGCTTTTCCAGCGATGACCGGAGAAGATTGGGACGGTGTTATCAACACCAACTTGGGAGGTTTCTACAATGTTCTCAATCCGTTGATCATGCCAATGATTCGACGGCGCAAGCCAGGGCGCATTGTTACGCTCGCTTCGGTATCCGGGCTGATTGGAAATCGCGGTCAGGTCAACTACTCGGCGGCAAAAGCCGGAATAATCGGTGCTACCAAGGCGCTCGCAATGGAGTTGGCGAAGCGCAAGATTACGGTTAATTGTGTAGCGCCTGGGTTAATTGAGACAGAGATGCTGGATGCGCTTCCGCTGGAGTCGATTGTGAAGAGTATTCCTATGCAACGTGTGGGGCGCCCGGAAGAAGTTGCCGCGGTAGTGCGCTTTCTTGTTAGCAGTGAAGCAAGTTACATTACGAGGCAGGTGATATCAGTGAATGGCGGTTTGTGCTAGATGAAGCGAGTGGTTGTTACAGGAATGGGCTGTGTTTCGTCGCTAGGTGACGATTGGCCAGAGGTCAGGACACGACTGCAATCGGGACGGAACGCTATTGTCCAAATGCCTGAGTGGGCGAACTATCAGGGTCTCTTTACCAATCTGGCAGGGCCGGTCACTGACTTTGAGAAGCCGGCTCACTATTCCAGACGAGAGACTCGAACGATGGGCCGGGTGGCACTGATGTCCGTCACAGCAACAGAAAAGGCGCTGGCTGATGCCGGCTTGATCGGCAACGCCCTCCTCGCCAGTGGTGATGCCGGTATTGCTTATGGCTCATCGACAGGTAGCACAGACGCAATAGCGGATTTCAGCAGTATGTTGGTCGATGGGTGTGGGTCTACTGCTGGCCTGAACGCGACTAGCTACATTCGTATGATGAGTCACACTGCAGCAGTCAATATAGGTGTATTTTTCGGTATCAAAGGTAGGGTCTACACCACATCTAGCGCTTGTACATCATCGAGTCAGGGGATCGGCTATGGTTATGAGGCTATTCGTCATGGGCTACAGACCATGATGATCTGCGGTGGAGGGGAGGAACTCTGCCCAACAGAGGCTGCAGTATTTGACACTTTGTTTGCTACGTCGACTCTCAATGATTCCCCTGAGTTGACACCTCGGCCGTTTGACCGTGATCGAGATGGCCTCGTTATTGGCGAGGGTGCTTGTACGCTGGTTCTGGAAGAATTCGAGCACGCGCTCGCCCGGGGAGCACCGATTTACGCAGAAATTATTGGCTATGCAACCAATTCTGACGGCGCACATATTACTCAGCCTTGTGTTGATTCAATTTCCCGAGTACTGGAGCAGTCACTGAAGAGTGCAGGTATTGAGTCAGGGGACATCGACTATATCAGCGCACATGGAACAGCGACTGAGCGTGGAGATATCGCTGAGAGCCAAGCTGTACATATTGTTCTTGGGGATAAGACCGCTATCAGTGCGTTGAAGAGCTTTACGGGGCATACTCTGGGTGCCTGCGGCTCTACCGAAGCGTGGGCAACGATTAATATGATGAGGGATGGTTGGTTTCATCCAACGCTGAATCTTCAGAATATCGATCCGAAATGTGCAGAATTAGACTATATCGTTGGGGATGGCCGCGTATTGGATTGTGAAATCGCGATGTCCAACAATTTTGCATTTGGTGGTATTAACACGTCGCTTATTTTCAAGCGTGTCTAGATATTGCTTCCGTGATTCAGGTGTTTTGGGAGAAGTTTGTTTTACAGTAGGCTGAAAGCGTGTCCAGACGTTTCCTCGGGTTCTGGACATAGGGGTTAGTCTCGTCCCAAGCATATCCCGCCAACACAGAACAAATCATTTTTCTTATCTCAGTGGACTGCCGCTGATGAAAGATGATGTCTTGAAAACTCCCATCGTACCAAGCGGTAACAAAAGCTCGAAAGGTATCCACTCCTTTTGACAGGGGCTTTGCGTACTCAAGTTCCCAGTCAACGTTTTCCCCTTTGAATTGCTTGATCAGTAAACCCGCTGCCAGGCTGGCGGAATGCATCGCGATAGTGACGCCGGACGAGAATATGGGGTCAAGAAATTCTCCGGCATTTCCGAGTAGCGCATAATTACGTCCGGCCATCTGTTTAACATTCGCAGAGTACCCGGTTATTTGCCTGACCTCTGTATCCCAACTGGAATTGCCAAGCAGTGCTTTCAGTGTCGGGTCATCGTCTATCCAGTCTGACAGAGCATTCGTACAATGCCTTTGCCGATTGGTAAAGTGCGCGCTCTCTGCTACTACACCAATCGAAGCCCGTCCATCTGAAAATGGAATCAACCAAAACCAGACGTCGCGATACTCTGGGTGTATGGTAATTAGTATCTTGTTTCGGTCATAGTTCGGGTCGGTAATATTGTCCTCGATATGCGTAAACATGGCAGTTCTGGTTGGGAATTCCGAGGGATACTCCAGGTTCAGGAATCGAGGTAGGACTCGGCCGAAACCACTGGCGTCCAGCAGAAACCGCGCACTAAACTTTCCGGTATTGCCATCGGGCAGCTTACAAGTAATCTCAGGATTCGCTCGTGTGATATCGATTGCAGTGATTTCATGTTGATAGCGGATGTCGACACCAATATTCTCAGCTTCGTCAGCCAGTACCTTGTCAAATTGAGCGCGCTGTACTTGAAAGGTTTCGCTGTCGCCTCTGGAAAATTGCTCGCAAAAATCGAACCCGCCGTAAGTTCCCTGATGTAGAAACAATGCACCATTTTTGCGCTGGAACCCCACAGCTTCAATCGCGGGTAACAACCCGGCTTCCCTGATGTACTTCATGCATTGAGGTAACAAACTCTCACCTATGGAGAATCTGGGAAAGCTTTCACGCTCCAGTACCAGTACATCGTATCCCGCACGCTGCAATATCGCTGATGCTATGGAGCCCGATGGTCCGGCACCAACTATCAATACATCACGTACCTGTTCAGTCATATACCCAAACCAGATTTATACTGCTGAGACATCTGTTCGGCAGTTAGACAAAAAGCACTTGATGAGAGTAATCCCAGTGTGATGATTGCAGATACTCTAATATACAATCTATTGTTCCAAGGTTACGATGTCACCTATGAATGTAACTCCCGCCATAATTGCACCATTGCCACATTCGAATTCGGAGCTGCTGGAAAAGTCGCCCTTTTTGTAATAGCTGCGAATATTCACAACCGCATTGCCGCCTTGTTTTGCGATATTTTCTTGGAAGCCGATCATCGCAGACAAAAATACCCAGTTGCATGCGTCCCTGTCGGTCTTGCCGAAGGCATTTGTTTTCTTATTTACCATGACTTCGCCGTGATTTGTTACGATCTTGCCCTGGGTGTCTGGGCCGAACTGAAAGGAGTATCCTTTATTGAGTTTTTCCTTTGCAGCTTGAGTATTCATCGCCTCCTCAATTGAGTAACGGTTTCTGTCATCCCGCGCCAGCGTGACGGCGGAAAAACAGACCAAAAACAGCACGGCGGGAACTACACTCCATTTTTTCATCGTAAACTAATCCTTTTTTATGGAAATGGATATCGGTGTAACTGAATTGCATCATCTTTTGTTGAAGTAGTGCAAATGGTTTTTTGAGCAATGTCTTGCACTTGCCCAAAATGACCATAGCGAGAGTGAACCGGTTCTAGTCCAGACTGGCCTCGATATCAGGAGAACTGATAAGGAGCCCGAGTCTATACCCAAGCGATGCCGTCGCAGCATCGGAATTTCGGCTTTCTCTTCTGGCCCACCCCAACTTTTCATGTCCCGCAGTGCTTTTTTCCGCCAGCAGGCGGCCTGACTCGTCGTATACCTTCAATTCCATATCGTAGTGCAAACCGAAATTGACCAGTGCATCTGTCTTCCACTCCCGAATAGTCAGCACCAGACTTCGCCTTGCGCCGGAGGCGCTAATCGCATGGGCAAGTAGTTCATCCGATACAGATAAGAGTTCAAACCCAATCACCTCAAAACCCTTACTGGACAGTGCGTTGGAAAGCGCCGATTGTATGTCCTGCGCCAAGGGAGCACCTGTGCTGGTCGTCACATCAAAGGGGTAGGCATAGCGGCCCCTCTGCAGCCCTACAAAGTCTGCATTTTTCACGCCACTTGCTACGTATGGCCTTGCATCAATGACAGCAAGGCCCAGCTTTCCATAACCCGTGATTGGCAGCTCGATGTCTGTCTCAGCATAATTGTACTGATTATTGGCTGCGCAGCCTCCGAGGAGAGCTGTAAGGAGCATCAGGCCGCCAGCAGGTCTAGTGAGCTTCATCAGAACCATATTCTCGCGATTAGCATCGTCAGCCAGGGTTAAAAAAATGAAAAATCAGCGCTTGAGTATTCGCTTTAGCTGAATTCGCTAGAAAAACCTGTTTGAAAACAATGTAGAAAATTTATCAAGCTCCATAGTCTGTGGACGAGAATACCCATGCACTATTGAAGCTACAGCGGTAAGAGGTACATTTTCAGCTCTGTGACTTCTGACGTTAGTTTATTGGCTGGCGCTGATATGTATGGAAGTATAGGCCTTAGTGATGATGGATCAACTACCAATTTTTTCGAACACTCGCGGCTCGCTAGAGTGATCAGCGTATACTCAGCTACGAGATATAGATTACTGCATTGGCAGCACTCTCCGGTAGACTGGGATTATCGCCACCATGAAAAACTACAACATGCGAGTCGCCGCCGTTACGAGCAACAGCCTGAATGAGTAGGGACCCGATATCCACCGCTGTCCCGTTCACCATCGCCTGTACCGGCATAGCGACGTTTGCGTGCATGGATGTCCTGATGAAGGGGCTGGCGATTGAAATCGGCGCTTACAACGCGTTGTTGTGGCGCACGGTCATCGCCCTGCTGCTCGCGACTGCACTGTTTGTCTGGAACAGGACACGCTGGCCACGAGTAGCGATAATCCGGTTACATGTCTGGCGTGGGGTGGTGACCTCACTGATGGCATTCCTGTTTTTCTGGGGGTTGACCTACGTGCCACTGGCTGAGGCCATCGGGTTGTCATTTATTGCGCCCCTGATCGCGCTTTATCTCGCGGCGGTTCTGCTCGGGGAGAAAATCGGTGAGACAGCGATCCTGGCATCGGTCATCGGTTTTGTGGGTGCGATGGTTATCATTGGCGGCCGCTGGGGCGGGCAGTACCACGAGAATATCGGACAGGGAATCGCTGCCATCCTGATGTCCGCCGTCCTGTATGCCTATAACCTGATATTGCAGCGGCAGCAGGCGCTGCTCGCCAGGCCGGTAGAGATCGCCTTTTTCCAGAACGCCACCATGCTCGCTGTATATCTCTGCCTCGCGCCTTTTCTCGCAGTAGTACCAATGCTGGAGCATGTGCCCGGGCTGGCCGGTGCCGCCGTACTCGGCATGGTCTCACTGCTTTTGCTTTCCTGGGCCTACGCGCGAGCGGAAGCCAGGATTCTGATTCCCGTTGAATACACTGCATTTGTCTGGGCTGCATTGTTTGGTTGGCTGGTGTTTGATGAAGCGGTGACGCTGGCCACGTTGGGGGGAACCGCACTGATCGTTGTCGCCTGCCTTGTCGCTGCACGACAAAAGCCAGGCCCGGTCGATCATATTGAGACGACGGCGGTTTAGGCTATGTGGGTGAACAGGCGATCCAGGGTTGGCGCTATCCCGGTATTGGTGTTGGCCCTGCTGCTGGCAGTGTCGGCAGCGGCGCAAGAGTGGGAGCCGGACTTTACCGCAGGCGATTTGCGCGTATTCAAGCGCGATTACGCGGGTTCAGCGTTGGATGAGATAAAGGGTGTGGTGAGGGTGAAAGCCTCCCTGAACGCGGTGATGGCGTTGCTCAAGGATGCGCCATTTAATCGGCATTGGGTTTATCGCAGTGGTGGGGCGCGTATCCTCGCGGAGGACGGATATGCACAGGCGTATGTCTATGGTGTGGTCGACGCGCCGCTTCCGATGAGCGATCGCGATACCGTGGTGCGGTTCGACTACCAACAGGACCCCCGGACAAACGTGATCACCGTTGCAATCACCAACGTTCCCGAATACATCGCGTCAGAGCCGGGGCTTGTCCGCGTACCTGATATGGGCGGGTTCTGGCGCCTGAAACCCGAAGCCGATGGCTGGGTGGAAGTGACCTACCAGATCCACGGCGATCCCGGTGGCTGGATTCCGGCCTGGCTGGCGAACCACGCGGCTGTCCTGTCAGTGAGGCATACGCTGTCCAACCTCGTCGAGGTTGTGGGGCGCTATGCGAACGCCCGCAGTGCCTTTGTTGCGGAGCCGGGGTGAAACAGAGCCGTTAGTGTCGCTAGCGCACGTAGCCCATGATCGTGATGAAGTGACAGGCGGAGCCGACCAGTACAAAAAAATGCCAGATACCGTGCGCATGGGTCAGCCATTTCAGCTTATCGACAATGTAGAAAATAATACCGACGGTATAAATGATGCCCCCCGCGGCCAACCACACAAAGCCGGCCTCCGGCAGGCCGGCCTTCAGGCCGGCAAAATCCAGTGAGCAAGCCCATCCCATGCCGAGATAGATAATCAGCTGGCAAATCTTCACCGCCTTTCCGGACAGCAGTATTTCAGAGAGTGTGCCAACCACTGCGAGCAACCAGACAATCCCCAGGATCAGGGTGCCGCTTTGGCTGTTGACGCTGATTAGCATCAGCGGGGTGTAGGTGCCCGCAATCAGCAGGTAGATTGAGATATGGTCCAGCAGCTTGAAGACCTTTTTAAGCCCGGGTGCCTCAAAGCTGTGATACAGCGTCGACATGGCGTACAGCAGGACCAGTGTTAGCCCGAACACGCTGAAACCCACTATCATACGCGGGTCGCCGGTCTGGATGCTGAGCGTCAATAGAGCGCCCAGTGCTACCAGCGAGAATACTGCGCCGACCAGGTGGCTGATGCTATTGAGTTTTTCGCCGTAGTACACTTGTTCTGGTTCTTCCCATGCTGGACCGCTACAGGAGTGACGATAAAAATGCCAAGCGAAAAGTATGCTTATACAGGTCACCGCGTGAGCCTGCATGTTAAACACTGAAGCCCCCGACAGGAAGCGTTACTTCGGCACTGCGTCGGCGAGATCGTGGCGGGCCGGCTTACAGGTCGTTGTTGGATTCGCCGTGGCCTGCCTTATGCTCGCGTGTGCGTCACCCGGCATCCCGCCGGTGACAGAACCGGATGTTGCCCGGGCGGGAGCGGAAGGTGAGCAGCGCACGGTGGCTCTGTTAGGGGGTAGCGGCATGGTGGGTGGCTACCTGTTGCAGGAAGCGCTGGCGCGGGGTTACGCCGTGCGTGCGCTGGCGCGCAGTCCCGCAAAACTGGAGCCGTTTGCCGGCCGGATTACCATCGTGCCCGGTGATGCCCGCGATCCTGCCGCCGTTGCCTCGCTCGTGCACGGCAGCGATCTGGTGATCAGCGCCCTGGGTCCGGTGAAAGGCGATGGCGATGCGGCGCGGACCATCAATACGACTGCGACCAACACTGTTTTGCAGGCCATGCAGGACGCGGGGATTTCCCGTTACATCGTGGTCTCCGGTGCCGCGGTGGTGATGCCGGGAGACAAGCGCGATCTGCTGGGGTGGTGGATCCGCACACTGGCACAGGTGGGGTTGTCGGATGCGTTGCGCGACAAGCAGGCCGAGTACGCCTCGCTCGCTGCCAGCAATGTCGACTGGATGCTTGTTCGCTGCCCGCTGATAGACCCGGAGTCCTTTCTCCAGCCGCCGATGGTTTCGACACAGACGCCTCCCGCTTTTCGGGTGCGCGCTGGCGAGGTGGCATGGTTCATCTTTGAACAGGTTGATTCACGGCAATTCGTGCGCGAGGGGCCGTTCCTTGGCAGTCGGTGAACTGGTTGGCGGCCCGAATATGACATAGACTGCACTCCTGCTGTGCTGACGTAACCTGCCCTCTTATGCTCAAAGCGCTACGCTGGATCATTGTTTGTGCTTTCTCTCTCCTGTTCCTGGCGATATTGGCGCTGGGGGCACTGTTCCTTTATGTGTTGGAAGCGGAACCCCTTGTGCCAAAGTCTTCCCCTGCTGACTATACAACCGTGGCGGACGGCAAGGCATTTGTGAAGCGCATCAAGATGGAGGTGGAAACCGCAGGTGAAGAGGGTGCCACCCTGGAAGTTACCGAGGACGAACTCGATCATCTGGCACAGATCGCCTCACACACGTTCAAATGGCTCAATACCGATTTTGGTATCGACGGTTCGGGAATCAATGCCTGGGCCAGCGTGCACTTGCCAGAAACTCCGTTCGGCAGTTATCTCAATCTGGGCGCACAGATTCGTCCCTCCAGCGACGGCATTGGCATCGATCGCCTGACCATTGGCCCACTGAGTTATTCCGGGCGCTGGTTGCTGCCAGCGGCGGCGCAGATGGCAGACCTGCTGATGCATGAAAGGCGTGCCAGCAGGATATTGGAAGGCGTGAGTGCGGTTCGCCTGGACGGTGATGCTGTGCTGCTCACCGTCCTGCCTCCCCCCGATGTCAAAGAACACCTCAAGCAGGCGGTGAGGACATTGCAGGCCTACCGGCTCCCGGCGGGTGAGGCAAAGCGCGTCACCTATTACTACGACCTGCTGGTTGCAGAGGGCGCGCGTAACAACGGGCGCAGCCAGTCGCTGAGTGAATACCTGATGCCGGTGATGGCTGAGGCGGCAAAGCGCAGCGTGGATGGCTCTGCTGTGGCAGAAAACCGCGCGGCGCTCTGGGCGTTGAGCATCTATTTCAGCAACGGGGGATTTGAAGTCCTGATCGGAAAGCTGGTGTCCAGCGAACGCCCGCTGGTGCGTTCGCCCTATGATATAACGCTCGCCGCCCGCCAGGATCTGATGGCGCACTTCCTCAGTTCGGCGGCCATTGCACTGGCCAGCCAGCAGGGCATCAGTATTGCAGCCGGGGAATTCAAGGAGTTGCTGGATTCCGGGAACGGCGGCAGTGGCTTCAGTTTCGCTGATCTCGCGGCTGATCGCGCAGGTGTACAGTTTGTCACCCTGGCAACCGCGAGTGAGGCGCAGGCCCGGCAGTTGCAGGAGCAACTGTTGGCGCATGCCGGTGAGGCCGGTTTTTTTCCCGACATCTCCGGGTTGGTCGAAGGCCTGAGCGATGAGCAGTTTCGCCAGCGGTACGGCGATGTCGATTCGCCGCGTTACCGGCAACAGGTTGAGCTGATCGACCAGCGTATTGGCCGGGCTCCGATCTATAGCGGGACGGCCATGGGGCAACAGCAGTGAACCGAGAAAACATTACCGACTGCTTGAACTAGTGCTTTGGCAGTGCGGCCACGGCAGAGCCGAAGACCACCAGGAATGCGCCGAGGATACTCAGCCAGTCCATGGGTTCGAAGGGTATCCCGGCTTCTGCCCAGCGGTTCAGGCCGAATGTGAACAGTAGTGTCAGCATGGGTGCCAGCGGAAGAATGGCGCTGACGCGCGAGGATTCCCAGTAGCTCATCGCCAGGCCAAAGCTGCCATACGCGATGATCGTATTGACACCGCAAAAAAACAGCAGCGCCAGATCGGTCACACTGAGGGTCATGATTTGCCGCGGTTCAGCCAGGGGCCAGAACACTATCGTACCCGCGAGACAGATGAGGAGGAGAATATCCTTGGAATGGTGTTCAGTCTGTAGCTGTTTCTGCGCGAGGCCATAGACAGACCAGGCGGTCGCGGCGGCGATTATCAGGGCGACACCGACAAGATAGGTATCGCTGGTGAGCACGATATCGGTGAGTCGCTGGTGAAAGAACAGCAGCATGCCGACGATGAGGCCGCCCACGCCTGCCCACTGCAGCCGCAGAAATCGCTCCTTGAAGACTATGATGCTGCCGAGCAGGAGCAGCAGCGGCGCGACCTGGATCAGGATTTGTGCGGCGCCCGGATTGATCTGGTCCAGCCCCCAGATATAGAGCAGGTAATTGCTGAGCAGGCCCGCCACCGCGATCAGGCAGAGGACGCGTTGCCTGCCCCATAGCAGTTGGCGCAGCGCCTCACCGCGTCGATGCCCGTACCATACCAGCGCAATCAGTGCCGAGAGCGAAAAGCGGTACCAACTGATGGTTACCGGGTCCATGACCTGCAGTACGGCTTTTAGTGCCAGCGGCAACAGGCCCCACATCAGCACGGTAAGAAGGGAAAAACCGAGGCCCAGTTTCCAGTTCGTAATCAATGCACGCCCGCCGTCAGGTAGCTGTCAGTGTTTTTTCCGGCTGACAATCGCCAGCCACGGCTGTTCCGCACGCGGTGCCCCGTCGGGCCGGTAGTAGTGATCAATGACCTGGAACCCCGCGGCTTCCAGGAAGCGTTCTGAGGCCTCGAACTCCATGTAGTGACCATAGCGCTGTCCGGACCACCCCTCGGCATTGCCCCGCGGGTTCGAGGTGAACAGAATGCCGCCGGCACGCAGCGCTCGGTGCAATTCGCGTAGGACCCGGGGCAGTTGCTCGCTCGGGACATGAAACAGGGAGGCGTTGGCAAAAATCCCGTCAAAGGCCGCAGGCGGAAGGTCCAGGTTCAGGAACGACTGGTGCAGCACCGGGCAGCCGCTATTGGCCTCTGCCATTTCGGCGAAAGCCCGGCTGCCGTCCAGCCCGACAGGCCGGTGCCCCAGCGATTTGAAATAGCGGAGATCGCGGCCGGGTCCGCAGCCGAAATCCAGTATGTCGAGCTGCTGTTCGGGGGGGAACTGACCCAGGAGTTTCCGGTAGTTCTGCGAGACATCGTGATCTTTCGTGCCCTGCCAGAACGACAGCGCATTGTCATTGTAGTGGCCCAGGGTGATTCGCTCGATCTCGGCCAATGGTGTATCGGATGATCTGCCTGACATACTGTCTCGTTTTTATCTGGTGATTGGAGTGCCCGGTTTCAGCCGGTGAAATTGTCGGCCAGTGCCTGTGCTGTGCTGGCGGGAGGTGCCAGCGAGAAGTCACCCAGATCGGCATACGCCTTTGCAAAAGCGGGGCGCTGTGACAATCTTGCCAGATATTCGGCAAACTGCGGAGGCTGGCACAAGCCGTAGGCGGTGGCCCACAATACATTCTGCCCCATCACGCAGTCCACTGCGCTGAACGTGTCGCCGCAGATGTAAGCGGTTCGCTCCAGCCGGGCTATCAGCTGCGGTTCGACTTCCTGTGTAAACTTGCTGTTGTAACGTGCGATGGTTTTCTCATCGCTGTCGGGGCCCAGCAAGTGCGTATGAATGCGAATCTGCCACAGCATCATATCCATCCAGGATGTGCCGTAGTGGAGCATCTGCAGATAGTCTGCCCGCGCTTCCGAGAATGTGTGCGCCGCGGGTGCCAGACCTTTCTCCGGGTAAAGGTCGGCGAGCATCGATACCATTGCCCCGCTTTCGAGCATGATCTTCTTCCCGCCATTCTCGAGCGTGATCTCCAGTGCGGGAACATTGTGATTGGGATTTTTCTGCAGGTATTCGGGGCTGTATTGTGCACCCTCGTACAGCGGAACGACCTCCACATCAAAGTCATCGTCCAGTAGCTCGTGGAGTAGCCATTTGACGCGGGCGCTGCGGGTTGCCGGGTAGTGGTAGAGTTTCAGTCGGCCAATTGTCATTGCTGCTCCCTCCTGCAGGGTCTGTCGGTCTATTGTAGTACAGCGCCGATACGTTACCTGTCGTGGGAACGCTAGTGCATGCCAGCGGCGGGCACTATCTCGAACAGGGTCACCTCTCCCCGGCTGCCAAGGCGCATAACGGGGCCCCATGTGCCTGTCCCGGGAGAGACATACATATGCGTGCGGTTGTGGCGGAATAGCCCCACGCTCTGCTCGAAGACCCTGTTCACGACGAGGTTGAACGGTACGATTTGCCCGTTGTGTGTGTGGCCACAAATCATCAGGTCGACACCGGCTGCGGCCGCAGCCGGCAGGCCGCGCGGGCGGTGATAGAGCAACAGCGCGAAACGTCCGCTATCGATATCGATACCGGCGAGTTCACGTTCCACCTGTGCCCGATGCTCACTGTCGTCGATGCCAATGATCTGCACCTGGCCATGCGCGGCCGTTTGCGAGCGCAACACCTCCACGCCCAGGGCGGCGAGACGTTGCAGGATATCATCCAGGTCTTCATAGCGCTCGTGGTTGCCGATGCTGAAGTAAATCGGCACCGGGCAGGAACGCAGGGCCGACAATTTTTCCTCGCTGATGCCCGGGGCATCGATAAAATCGCCGGTGATACACAAGAATTCGATATCCTGCGAGTTGACCTGATGCATCACGCGTTCGAGAAACCCCGCGCTGCGCGAGCCGATATGAACGTCGGTAATCTGTGCAAAACGAAGTGGCGCGGTGAGCTTGGGGCTTTTGAGGCGAACCCTGACCACAGAGGGCGAGTAGGCGTTCACCACACTGTAGGCCATTAGCGCCAGCGTGAGGCCGATCAGAATCCATGCTGCATTGGGTGCGGCAATCCAGCCCAGCGCCACCGGAACTTCCGCCACCAGCAGCATACACAGCAGTATCGGACTTATTCCGAGCCATAAATCTGCAGCGCGTCGCAGCCAGAATATGAGGCCGTAGTTGGCGTGGCGCAGATAGAGCCTGACGATAATCTGGCTGAAAAACAGCGGGATAAAGACTGCCATTGTCGTCCATGTGTCCATCCCCAGCCAGTTGCACAGTCGCAGCACAGGGTAGGCGAAGAGTGGAATTTGCAGCAACAGGGCTACAAGCAGGAATTGCGTTCGTCGTCTCATGTGCGCAGCATACTCTCTGCGAGTCCATTCCGGCCAGTGGGCTGGCGGCGGTTGATTATGCTGGCAAATTACCACCGGGGAGTGATCGTGCATCTTTGTGCGTGGAATAATTTGGCGATACTATGAGCCCCCCATCACCTGTGTCACTGTCAGGCAAAGAACACTATGAACATACCATTCCGTAAACCCGCCGCCATCATGCTTCTGGGCATCGTTGCCGCCAGTGGTTGCACCTGGGTCGATCCCATTGCGGGCGCCAGCGCGGTCACTCTGGTACAGCCTTCTCACGTGGTAAATTGCCAATCAATAGGCACCACGATATCCCAGGTTGCGAACAAGATCGGATTCGTGAACAGGAGTGATGACAAGGTGACGGAAGAACTGCTCACGCTGGCAAAAAATTCAGCCGTTGAAATGGGCGGCGACACATTGGTAGCAGAAGGCGGGCCCAGCGAGGGCACCCAGAAATTCAGGATATACAAGTGCCAGTAACACCGTGATCGCCAGGCCGCGGTCAGTCGATAGCCCCGGCCCAGCCGTTTGAAACCCGCTTAGCTCCGCCGGTGGTCGACTATCCAGTCGACCATCAGGTCAAGCGCACTGCCGACCCAGGGAAAGGGGATATGTGGCCCATCCACGAGTTTCCAGTGCGTCACATCAGTATTCTCATCACATCCTGTGTACTCGAGTACCTCCGTTTCTGCACCCGCAACACCGCCAAGCACGTCGAGGTTGGGCGCCGTGACCGGGGTGCTGTTGCAGCCCGCGTGGGCGGCGAAGCGGCGCGTGGTCTCCAGCGCACCCGGATAACTGGTGGTTTCAAGCTGCCTGCCTGTATATGGAATTGTTAGATCCAGGTCCCCGTGCATGGTAAGAACGCTTACCGGGTTAGTTGCCGGTGCACAACTGGAATCGTCTTCAAACGTCGAGCCGGCCAGGCTCACCACTGACGTGACAAGGTCCGAGGCCTCACAGGCCATGCGCAGAGCCATGAATCCGCCATTGGAGTGACCGACCAGACCGATGCGTTCGGGGTCGATGCTATAGGTGGCAGCCGCTTCCTCAATCAGCCCGCGGATATAGGCCACATCATCCACAGTGCGATCCTCCTCCTGGAATGCACAGCACGCCGGTGTTGCGTTCCAGAATCTCGCGCCGGTGATGTTTTCTGTGCCATCGGGGATCACAAGCACATACTGCTTCTGGTCCACACGCGTATTGAGTCCAAGATAAGCAGACTGTAATGCGCCTGACGCTCCAAACCCGTGTAATAGAATAAGCAGCGGGTAGCGTGTCGTAGTGGTGTAGTTCGAGGGAATTTGTGCTTGTGCAGGGCGTTCGCCACCTATCTGCAAATCCGGGTTCGAGGCACAGCTATCGGTGTCCGCACAGCCGGTGAGTTTAACGGGTTCGGGTTCCGTGTTGGTAACGAGATTGAAGCCACCGCCACCGCCGCCCCCACCGCAAGCGGTGAGTGATAACACGCAGGCCAACCCCATGCCATGCATGAACGACTTGCGGACAGTGTTCGAGTTGAGATGTAACGCCATAGTTGTTCGGTTTCCAATGTAGCCGGATTTTTTGGTTGGCTCCGGCTTTTGCCTGTCGTAGCCGCGCATTCTAGCAAACTCTGCGAGGGCTTTCTCGTCGCTGTTTTTGCAGACTGCCCAGGGGTTCAATAGTGTCAGGACCAGGGTGGCGCCACTCTAAAAACGCTGCAACCGGGGCTTGAGCAGGATGGGCCCAATCAGTGTTGTCAGCAGCACGACCAGCACGAGGGCGGAATACATTTGCGCGTCGAAGATATGGTGGCTGAAGGCAAACGCGGCGAACACCAGGCCTACTTCTCCCCGGGGGATCATGCCAAAACCGATACCCAGCCGGTCGAAGCCCGGCCCGCGCACGGCATAGCCGGCAACGCCCTTGGAGAAAATGGCTATCAGTGTGAGGCTGGCGATGAGCAGCAACATACGGGGATCGAGCAGCGCCTGCAATTGCACCTGCGCACCGATACTGACGAAGAAAATGGTAATCATGATATCGCTGATGGGTTTGACCAGTTCTTCCAGTCGGTGCTTTTGCAGGGCTTCCCCCACGTGAAAATCCACATCGTCGAGAAGCAGGCCGGCGACAAAGGCGCCGATTAACGGCGCCAGCCCTGCGAAGTGCGCCAGTTGCGCGAACGCCAGCGCCAGGCAGAGCGCGAAACCCGTCCAGACACTGGAGTGCTTGTTCAACGACACGATATGCACGACGCTGGGCATGAGTTTCTGCCCGATGAGCAGCGCGCCGACAAAAAATAACAGGGCCTTGGCAACAATCCACAGGAGGCTTAGCACGGAAAATTCGCCACTTACTACCACGCTGGCGAGAACGGCCAGCAGCAGGATGCCCAGCACGTCGTCGATGACTGCCGCACCCAGAATGACTCGCGCCGAACGCGTGTCGACCAGGCCGTTGTCTCCCAGCAGTTTGGCGGTAATCCCCACCGAGGTGGCTGCCAGCATCGCCCCGATGAACCATCCCTGGACACCGGAGCCGAAACCCAGCACGGCTCCGGCCGCCAGTGCGAGAGCAACGGGCATGACCACGCCCGTCGTCGCCACTGCCAGCGCATTGCGGCCGACTCGGAGCAAAGCGCGCATATCCGACTCCAGGCCGACGATGAACAGCAGCAGTACCAGCGCCAGTTCTGTGGAGTAGACCATGAACTCGCTGGAGCGGAGCAGGTTGCTGAGGTCGAACTCGATACCGACCAGGGCCAGGTTGCCCAGCAGGATTCCGGCGTAGATCTCCCCGAGAATCTCCGCCATACCCAGACGCTCGAAAATAGCCCCGCAGACATCGGCCAGTGTGATCATCAGGATTAACAGGAGGCTGGTACGGGTGAAGGTTTCGCTAACACCATTGGCCAACGCGACAGTCGGAAGCAGGATCGCGGCCATCACCAACCAGGTAAATCGGTTTGATCTTCTCGCTCTAAACGTCACTCTACTCGTCGCCCTGCTCGGGGCTGCGCGCCGCCCCCCCTTTGTTGGTATCACGCCATTCTGAGTCATTCTTGTACAGCATGGTAGTGGTAATCCTCAGCGGGGTCGTGCGATCTGCGATCATTCGCGGTGTGTGCAGCGTGTTGGCTGTGATAATGTGCACGGGGCAGTAATGGATTGACCATGAGCCGATATTCCAGCACATTGGGTGAGCCACATCACCGGGAGAATAATATGATTACAATTCACCACCTGGGCGTTTCTCAATCTGATCGTATTGTCTGGTTGATGGAAGAACTCAATCTGCCCTATGAGTTGAAGTGGTATGACCGTGGAGAAGACTTCCTGGCGCCGCCTGAGTTGCGCGCGGTACACCCGGCCGGCACCGCGCCAATTATAGAGGATGGTGATCTCGTGATGGCGGAGTCCACCGCTATCGTCGAGTATATTTCGCAGCGGCATGGCGGGGGCGCGTTATCGGTCAAGCCCGAGGACCCCGAGTATCCGCATTATCTGTTCTGGATGCAGTTCAACAATAACCTGCAGTCTGCACTCTTTATTAAACTGGCTTTCCAGTCCTCGGGTACCGAGCCGGCCGCCGACAACCCGATGATGGCGACCACGCAGCGCCGGGAAGATGGTATCTATCGCGCGCTGGAGCAGCGGTTGGGGGAGTCGGATTATCTTGGTGGCGCGCAATTCAGCTGCGCGGATATCATGTCGATGTTTAACCTGACGTCGCTTGGCATGTTGGGAGCGCGGGCGATTGACGAGTCACTGCCCAATACCAGGGCCTATGTGGAGCGGGTGTCGGCCCGCCCGGCGTACCAGAAGGCCATGTCGATTGCGGGGCCTGCGGCGACCCGGCCCGCGAAATAAAGTTCGTCGGGCCGCAGGGCAGGGATTGACGGAGCAGGCGGGCGGCGCTAAAATTTAAAAAGATAGTTATGACTAATGTACTGTTAGCCACGGGCACCCACAACATGAAATGTACGCGAATATTTCTCCTCACTCTGGTCATTGCGGTCTCTGGCTGCGATGGGCCTTCGTCTACCCATTCACCTGAGGCAGAGGCCGCAAGTCGGCAGTTGGTCCCGCAGGACCTTGACATTGCCGCGATCTATGGCCGCAGTTGCAGCAGTTGTCATACCGTTGCCGCCACCGGAGCGCCCCTCACCGGCGACGTATCGGCCTGGAGCCCGCGCATGGAAAAAGGTATGGATGCGATGGTGGACAGCGTTATCAATGGGTTTGGCGGGATGCCCCCGTTTGGCCTGTGCATGGACTGCGACGCCCAGCAGTTTGAAGCGCTGATCCAGTTTATGGCCACCCCGGGTGCTTCGCCGTGATCAAACGCCGCAACTTATTGGGAGCCATGGTGGCCGCCGCAGTAGGCAGCCAGGCCCTGCCATTACAGGTACTGGCGGCCGCGGACAAGGCGAAACCACGGTCTATACCCTGGCGCAACTGGTCAGGTTCGCAGCAGTGCGTCCCTGCGTTGCGCAGCGCACCCGCGACAGTCGCGGAGTTGCAGGAACTCATCGCCTCGGCCAGTGGGACGGTGCGTGCGGTTGGGGCGGGGCACTCGTTTACGCCGCTGGTACCCACCGATGGCACCATTGTTTCCCTCTCCCGCCTGAGCGGCCTGGTCAATCATGACCCAAAAAGCATGCAGGCTACATTGTGGGCCGGCAGTAGGCTGGGCGACATCGGCCAGCCGCTGGAAACGGCGGGCCAGGCGTTAATCAACATGCCGGATATCGACGAGCAGACGCTGGCCGGTTGCCTGGCCACGGCAACCCACGGTACAGGGACTAATATCGGTTGCATGCCAACTTTTGTCGAGGGCCTGCAACTGGTGGATGCGCGCGGAGATCTGGTGGATTGCGATGCGAATAACAACCCCGAACTGTTCCAGGCGGCGAAGGTGTCGCTGGGGGTGCTGGGCGTGGTCACGCAGGTCAGGTTGCAGAACGTCGCGCCCTACCGCCTGCGTCGGGAAACGGTGTGGCGAGAGTTCGATGAAATTCTTGAAATTGCCGATGGTATGGCGGACAAGCACCGCAACTTCGAGTTCTATTACATACCGTTCTCGGGCATGGGTTTCACCGATACCCATGACTTGACCGATGAGCCGCTGGGATCGACCGAGAAAATCGACAGCAATGATTCCGTAGAGGACCTGAAGCTGGCGCGGGATTGGCTGGAGGGTTGGCCCCGGCTGCGTGAGTTGATTCTCAGCAGTGTTATTAAAACGCTGAGTGATGAAGTGACGGTAGAGAGTTCCTGGAAGAACTATATCAGCGAGCGCAATGTCCGGTTTAACGAGATGGAGTACCACCTGCCGCGTGAACACGGCCTGCAGGCGATGCGGGAAATTCGCACTGTACTGGAAACACAGCATCCGGAAGTGTTCTTCCCGATCGAAGTGCGTTATATCAAGGGTGACGACATCTGGCTCAGTCCTTTTCACCAGCGCGATACCTGTTCGATAGCGGTGCACCGATATTTTGAGGACGACTACAAGCCGTACTTCAAGAGCATTGAACCAATCTTCCGCAAGTACAATGGCCGACCGCACTGGGGCAAGCTCAATACCCTGCGGCGCGATGATTTCCGTAAACTCTACCCGCGCTGGGATGATTTTATCGAGGTGCGCAGGGCGATCGACCCGGGCGGCCGGTTCCTGAACCCCTATCTTGCCGGGTTGTTTGGCTAAACTTCAGGTGGCTCACGAGTATCTTTAGTGCGCCACAAGTAAAGCTATTCATCGTCATCTCCCGCTGTGGAGGCGTATCATGCCCAGGCGCTATAAAAATGCGCTCATACACACCCGCCGCGCAGTCGCTATGGTCGATGTGAACCGGCCGGCGTATTCGGCCGTATGGATAATTGGACAGTCGTAATGCTGTTCCGCTAAAGTCCCGACCTTTCCATCCGTTCCCGTCATGCAATGGAAGCGTGCCCGATGACCGACCTGAACTATGTCACCGCTGCTGAAGCAGTACAAAACATCCAATCGGGCGAGCGCGTCTTTCTGCACAGCGCTGCCGCGACACCGCAGTTGCTGGTGGATGCGTTGACCGCGCGCGGTGATGAGTTGCGCTCGGTAGAGCTGGTGAGCATTCATACAGAGGGCTCTGCCCCCTATCTGGACCAGCGCTACGAGGGAGTATTTCACCTCAACACATTTTTTGTCGGTGCCAACACCCGCGCGGCGGTAGGCAATGGTATGGCCAGTTATGTGCCCGTGTTCCTGAGCGAAATCCCGAAGCTGTTTCGCTCCGGCATAATGCCGCTGGATGTGGCGATGGTGCAGGTGAGCCCGCCGGATAAACACGGTTACTGCTCTGTTGGTGTATCGGTCGATATTACCAATGCCGCTATCGAGACGGCGAGGCACGTGATCGCCCAGGTAAATGCGAATATGCCAAGGGTGCACGGCAATGGCATTATCCACGTGTCTGCTATCGATGCGCTGGTCGAATGTAATGAGCCGATCTTTGAGCTACCGCCGCCGGCGCCCACGCCAACAGATGAGAAAATCGGCGGTTTTATAGCGGGCCTGGTGGAGGATGGCGCAACTTTGCAAACCGGTATAGGCGGCGTTCCCGATGCGGCGCTGCGGGCACTGCGCGGTCATCGTAACCTGGGTATGCACAGCGAGATGTTTTCGGATGGCGTGATGGAACTGGTAGCCTGTGGCGCGCTGAACGGCCACAACAAGAAGCGCCAGTGGGGCAAGATTGTCAGCGGATTCTGCATCGGCTCAAGGGCGCTGTACGATTTTGTCGACGACAACCCGATGATCGAGATGCGGGATATCTCCTACGTCAATGATACCTCGGTGATTCGCACCAACCCGAAGGTGACGGCAATCAACAGTGCTCTGGAGGTCGATATTACTGGCCAGGTGTGCGCAGACTCACTCGGCAGCAGGCAGTATTCAGGTGTAGGCGGGCAGGTCGATTTTATCCGCGGTGCCGCGCTCTCCGAGGGAGGCAAGCCCATCATTGCGCTCAACTCGATCACCAGTAAGGGCCAATCGAGGATTGTCACACAGCTTAAGCCAGGTGCCAGCGTGACTACCAGCAGGGCGCATGTACACTACGTTGTGACCGAGTACGGTGTTGCCTATTTGTACGGTAAAAGCTTGCGAAAAAGAGCCTCTGCGTTGATAGCGATTGCCCATCCGGACCACCGCGAGCAGTTGGAAAGGGATGCCTTTGGTATTTTCCATCGACACTAGTTTTCGGGGAGCGCTTCTTTCGACGCCTGTTCCGCCTGTGTGCCCGGTACAAATAGCTTTACCTTTCTTAACAGCGGGCGTAACGGATTTTGGTATAAGATACCCCCGGCCGCTGGCGTGCATGCCTGTTTTTTCCTCGATCGAGAAATATTGAATGTTTAAGAAGGCGATGAAATTAATGATCCCTCTCGGGATTGTTGTCGCGGCAGTAATCCTTGCAATGGTGATGATGGGCTCGCGTGACGCATTGGAGACCAGCGATGCCGCGCAACCGTTGCCGCGTGTGCAGGCCATCGAAGTGGCGTTCTCGGAGGTGCCTATCGCCATTGTCGCTCACGGCAATGTCACGTCCCGCTATGAGTTGGAGCTGGCGACTGAGGTGACCGGGAGAGTCGTTTGGACAGCGCCTGAATTTGAGACCGGTGAAATCGTCGCGGAGGGAACCGTGCTGCTGCGTATCGATCCGGTCAGTTACCAATTGGCCCTGGCGCAAGCCAAAGCAGCCCTGGCCACAGCCAATATGGCGCTGGCCGACGCCAGGGCGCTGAAACGCCAGGCCGCCATCGGAGAGGGCGAACTGAACATTGAAGCAGCCCGCCAGCGCATTGTTAAGGCGGAACAGGATCTCGCCAATACAGAGATAAAGGCGCCCTTCAATGCGGTGATCGACAAGAAGTTAGTGGAGTTCGGGCAGTTTATCAGTACTGGCCAGCCCGTCACGCGGTTGCTGAGCAGCGACACCGCCAGGGTGACACTGCCGGTGACCACTGTGGAGGCGGGATTTCTTGAATCCTCTACAGGCACTCCCGTCGTCCTCAGCGCGCAGATCGGTGAGCAACAGGTGCAGTGGCAGGCGCGCCTGGCGCGTATCGAAGCGCGTGTCGACCCGCTGTCGCGCGTTATTCCTGTGGTTGTGGAAGTCGATTCCCCCTATGACACCAGTGTCCATTCGCGCAGCCTGCCGTTGGGGCTGTTTGTCACGGCGACACTGCCGGGCCAACCGGTGAACTCCGCCGTGCGCCTGCCAAGCTCGGTGTTGCACGCCGACGATTCGGTGTTCGTGGTGTCGGCAAATGCGCTGCGCCGTAAGCGGGTGAATATCGTGCATCGGGAAGGGGGCAGCGTGGTGGTCAACGGTGGTCTGGAACCCGGCGATAAAGTGGTCACTACCCGCCTGGACCTCATGTTCGAAGGCATGAAAGTAGAGCCTGGCGATGAGTGAATCGCGCTACGAGAATGAGAAGGGCCCCATCGGATGGATGGCCTCCAATCCCATCGCGGCCAACCTGCTACTGCTAATTGTACTTGTCGCCGGCCTGATTGCGGTACAGGGTATTCGCAAGGAAGTTTTCCCGAGTTTTCCCACTGATACCTTTACGGTCACCGTGCCCTATCCCGGCAGTTCCCCGGAGGAAATCGAGCAGGGAATCCTGCTCAAGGTCGAGGAAGAGCTGCGCGATATCGTCGGCATAAAGGAAATTCGCAGCACAGCGATGGAAGGCGTGGGCGTTGTGACCGTTGAGCTGGAGGCGGGCAGTGATATAGCCAAAGCCCTGAATGAGGCCAAGGTGCGTGTGGATAGCATCCCCTCATTTCCCCTGGATGCCGAGGAGCCGATTGTTGAAGAGGTGATCAGTCGCGGGCCCGCCATGCGCGTCAGCGTGTATGGCGATCTCGACGAGGTCGGCCTTAAACAGCTCACCGAGCAGGTGCGCGAGGAGATTCTCGATCTGGAGGGTATCAGCGAGATTCGTATTCTGGGAGAGCGCAGCTACGAGATTTCGATCGAAGTTTCAACGGAGGCGCTGCGGCGGTACGGCCTGGATTTTGATCAGGTGGTCGCCGCTGTGAAGAACCGGTCCCGGGACTTGCCGGGGGGGAGTATGCGCACCGAGCATGGGGCGATCAAGTTACGCTCGATATCTCAGGCCTATACCGGTGAGGAGTTCGCTGCGTTGAATTTGTTAACGCAGGCGGATGGTACCTCCATTACCCTTGGGGAGGTGGCCACGGTCGTCGATGGGTTTGAAGACCAGCCCGTCCTGAGCACGCTCAACGGTCGCCGTGCGATTACCCTGATCATCGACAGGGTCGGTAACCAGGATGTGTTGCAAATCACCGACGAGTTGCGTGCCTATGTCGCGGCAAAGCAGGCGAGCCTTTCCGAGGGTGTCTTCGTCATCGGCTGGATAGACGAGAGCAAAATCCTGCGCGGACGCATTGAACTGATGCTGCGCAATGCCGCTCAGGGAGCGATCCTGGTGGTCATCGCTCTGGCCCTGTTCCTGGACCTGACCCTGGCCTTGTGGGTGATAGTGGGAGTGCCGTTCGCCGTGTTGGCGACACTGGCGACCATCTATTTTCTGGGCCTGCCGGTGTCGATCAATGTGCTTTCTGTGTTCGCGTTCATACTGGTGCTGGGGATCCTGGTCGACGACGGGATCGTCACTGCGGAGAGTGCCTATGCCTACCAGCAGTCAGAGCGCCAGGGGTTGCCCAGTGTATTGAGAGGCGTGCGCAGGGTTTCAACGGCGACCGTTTTTGGCGCGTTGACAACCATGATTGCCTTTGGCCCGACGATGTTTTTATCCGAGGGATTTGCGCGTGTGGGTACGCATATGGGCCCGGTGGTCATCCTGTGCATTTTCTTCTCCCTGATCGAGACCAAGTTGATCCTGCCGGCACATTTGCGTCACCTGCGCGTGGGCGGGGTGGTTTCCGGTGGTTTGCGGGGAGCCCTGCAGCGATTCCAGGACCGTTTCGCAAAAGCGCTGGCCAATTTCGCGTCGGGCCCTTACCGGCGTTTTCTCCTGTATTGCCTGCAGCATCGCTATACCACCCTCGCGGTATTCATCGCGATGCTTATAGTCTCGCTGGCGCTGATGCCCTCAGGGCTGGTCCGGTTTGTTTTCTTTCCGAATGTACCCTCTGACCAGATCTACGTGACGCTGGAAATGCCACAGGGAGCACCCTGGGAAAAAACCCATGAATATGCGCAGCGCATCGAGGTGGCTGTCCAGGCGATGAATGAGCGCTATCTGGAAGAGGTGGGTACCTCGGTGGATGTGGTCAGGGAACTGCTGGTGGTGTCGGACAGCGATACCGAGGCCAGGGTGGACGTCGAACTGGTGCCCAGTGAGGAGCGGACCATCAGTTCCGTGGTGCTGGCGCAGTGGTTGCGGGAGGAGTTGGGTAGTCTCGAAGGTATTCGCTCTCTCAATATTGACGCTGTGGCGGGCCCGTCAGGTGCCGCGCTGGAGTTACAACTGGCGGGACAGGATCTGGACGCGTTGCGCCTCGCTGCCCAGGAGGTGAAACGGTCTCTCGCGCAGATGCGCGGCGTGCAGGATATCAGTGATAGCTTTAACTCCGGTGGCCGCGAACTGAACATCCTTGTCACTGACGAGGGTGAGGCGCTGGGGCTGGGCGATGTCGAGCTTGCACGGCAGGTGCGGCAGGCATTTTTTGGTGCCGAGATTCAACGGGTACAGCGCGGGCGCAATGAGGTGAGGGTATACGTCCGTCTACCCGCCGCGGATCGCGGCCAGGTCGAAAGCCTGGCCGGGCTTTGGATACGCCTGCCCGATGGGCGCAAGGTGCCCTTTTCTGTCGTCGGTACCGCCCAGGAAACGACTGGGCTCAGCACCATCAACCGCATCGACCGGAAGCGGGTAGTCACGGTGCAGGCCGATATCAATAAGATGGTGGTTGAACCCAGTGAAGTCAGCGGATTTCTACAGACGCAAATACTTCCCGAGCTGCTGGTGAAATACCCCGGGATCCACTTCGACTTCGGCGGTGAGACTGAAGCGGAGGAGAAAACATCATCGGTGCTGCTGTACGGCTTTATCATTGTGCTGCTGATGATCTTTGGCGCGTTGGCGATCCCCCTGAAAAGCTATGTCCAACCGCTGTTGATTATGTCCGTCATTCCCTTTGGCATTATCGGCGCGATTCTCGGGCACCTGGTGCTGGGCAAGGATGTCAGCATATTGTCACTCATTGGCATCATTGGGCTGGTGGGCGTTGTGGTCAACGACAGCCTGGTCATGGTGGATTTCATCAATCACTACATCGACGAGGGCCACGACTGGCGGTCGGCGGTGGTAGAGGCGGGGCCGCAACGGTTTCGCGCGGTGATACTCACATCAGTCACGACTTTCCTCGGGCTGTTGCCGATACAGATGGAGACATCGATCCAGTCGGAATTTGTGAAGCCCATGGCGATATCAATCGCATTCGGTGTGCTGTTTGCGACCGTTGTTACATTGGTTCTTGTGCCTGTGATCTATTTCATGGCCAATGATCTGTCGGAGCGGGCGAAAGCAGCCTGGTCAGGAGCCACCGGGTCGAGCCACTAGAGCGCGTTATGGCACTTATTTTCGCTGAAAGAGGGCAATCGCCTCACTGTGGCCGGTGTGCGGGAACATATCCACCGTCGCGGCGCAGGACAGCCGGTAGCCGGCATTGTGCAATATGTGAGCATCCCGCAGCAGTGTAGCGGGGTGGCATGAGACATACACCAGGCGTTTCACTTTCGCCCGCACCAGCGCTTCGCAAACTGCCTTCGCGCCCGCCCGCGGGGGATCCAGAATGGCGATGTCTGCCCGCGGCAGCTGCACCTCGTCCGTCATAAGATCGAGCGTTGTAGCGCGCAGGTTGCCAATGTCGTTACGCCCGGCATTGGCGGTGACCCTCGCGGTCATGCTGCCGTCACTTTCAAACGTGTGGACGGTTTTCGCCCTGCGCGCCAGTGGCAGGCTGAAATTCCCGACACCGGCGAACAGGTCGAGGGCGTGTTCGTCGCTACCCGGCTGTAACCAGTCCATTGCCCTCGCCACCAGTGCTGAGTTGACGGCCCACTGGGTCTGGGTGAAGTCGCCCGGCAGATAACCCAACTCCAGCGCGGGTAGCGGGGATTCGCTATTTTTCCCCTCCGGCCACAGGTGCAGCTCACCCTCGGCCAGAAGCTCCTGCCACTGACCGGTATCATCGTCGCCTTCGGCATTGAAGGGGGTATCCTCGCGCGGCTTCTTGAGGGCATTGAGGCGCACGCGCAGGGCAACAACAGGGTCTGTTAGCACGGTGTCGCGCAGCGCAGAAAGGACTTTCTCGCCGGGATTTGCGGCGAAATAAAAACACAGCCCAAGCTGGCTGTTGCCGTCAGCGTCTATCTCGATCTCCCGTAATCCCTGTAATTCGGGTGCCTTTTGGAGCATCTCCGGTAGGGCCTTTAGCATGGCATTGACTGGCGCGGCTGCCACGAGACAGTGTTGTACCGTTACGGCTTCACGCGAGCGGTGCTGCCTGAGTGCGAGCAAATAGCGCTTTTCCGCAGTGCGGGTGACAAGCAGGCGCAGTCTGTGGCGGAACCCGGTTGGCTCACTGGTTATTGGCGGTGCCAGTTCCAGTGGGGAAATTGCCTGGAGCATCGAACGCAGCGTTGCCTGCTTGTGCCGTATCTGTGCATCGAGTGACCAGTGTTGCAGGCTGCAGCCGCCACAATCGTTGAATACCGGGCATTCGGGCTGCACGCGATCGGCGCAGGGCGCGGTCTCGGCAACGCGCTCCAGCATTACCGCCTCGTCAAAGCCTTTCTTTACTGCAGTGCACTGCGCCAGTACCTGCTCGCCCTCCAGCGCACCACTGACGAAGACGATCTTGCCATTGCGGCGCGCTACACCGCGGCCCTCCTGGCTCATGCGTTCGATAGCCAGCGTGTCCTTGCCCCACAACCGGGGGGCCGCAGGCTTGCGTGGCGTCCTGCGGGAGGGCCTGCGAGGTGTCGATGATCTGGCCATTAAGGGGGGGGATTCCTCAGGCCAGGCGGATTTGCAGCGATTCGTTGGCGAACGCAACAACATCCCCGTCTACAATTTTCCGGCGTTTACGGGTCTCTATCTCACCATTGACGCTCACCTGGCCATCGGCGATAACCTGTTTGGCCTCTCCACCGGTGGTTACCAGGCCCTCAAATTTCAGTATCTTGAAAAGTTCGACAGGTTGTTTGGTTATCTCTACGGTGCGCATCACTGATTCCGGGAATGAACTGCGCGCAGTGTAGCTTGAAATGATGATGTATTCATCGACTCCGCATAGCGCGCTTGATCTCAACTGTTCTGTGGTCTTAACTACTGGATAGCCTGCCGCGGGAATCGCCAGCGGCTAAATATAACGGTGCGTGGCACTTGCCGGGTCACGGGCTATTCGCGACATCACGTTCATGGAATAAGACAGGACTGCAAAATGAAAACAATGATAAATCTGTTTCTGGGTTTCGTACTGGTTGTGTTTGTTCCGGCGCTGGCAATGGCCCAGATGGAGGGATCGAAAAATACAACGCCCGAAGAGAGGGCGACAAAGCTCACCAGTATGATGGAGAGCGAGCTCTCCCTGGATCAGAAAACCACCGAGGCCGTCTCCGGGATCAACCTGAAGTATGCGAAGGAGACCCAGACCCTGATGGAATCCAGCGGTACGCAGTTTGGAAAAATCATGACATTCCGGAAGAACGAGGAAGCCAAGGACGCTGAATTGAAGGGTGTCCTGACCCCGGAGCAATACAGTCAGTACGAACAGAAGAAATCTGCCATGCGGGAGACCATGAAGCAAAAATTCCAGGCAAAAGCCGGGACATCCCAGTAATTTTTCCTGGCATCAAAGTAATCGCATGGGATGGAAATACTATGCAGTGATTAACTGGCAGCGTATGGAAAAGTCTCTTGCGAGTGCAAGACCTGGGGAAAACTAACCGGGATGAAAGTTGAGGTTTTTCCGCCTCCTGGGAAGTGGCTTTGTAGGGCGGTTGCGGATGGACAATGTGTTTCTCAGTCGCTCCCGGAGTGCCGGACCAACGAATTCGCTTGGTGAGAAACACATTGTCCATCCGCAACCTCAGTGCACACTATACGACTAGATCAAAAAAAATGTTCCGTTCATACTCGTCACAATCTAACGTCCGTCACAATTCGTGCCGTAGCATTGGGATGCAGGGCTCGTACCCCAGTAGGCGTTTCACCAAGCGAATCACGTGGAGCGACTGAAACGCCTGCTGGGGTGCGAGCCCGTCGCCCACGACAACACCCCCCGAAAGCGCTACGAAAAAATTCATCTAGTTGCTATTCAAGGCGAAAAAAAGCCGAGATCTCAGGTGAAGGTGATTTCAACACGCTGCGAGCCGGCGTCGCTCACGTTTTTTCCGTTTGCGCGTGCATTCCCAGCCGCGCCATCGTGCGCACCAGGTTACTGCGGTCCAGCTTTAGCGATCGTGCGACGGCCGCCAGTTTGCCATTGTGCTGCTGCAGTTTTTCCTCGATTAACCGGCGCTGGAAGGCATCGACACTGTCGCGAAAACTGCGCGCAGGATGATCGGCCTGCCCGAGCAGCTCCTCCGCCGGTATTGCCGCATAAGAGCCAGTACCGTTCTGCAGGCCGAGGTGGTGTTCGTCAATACTGATGATGCGACTCTCGCGCCCCTGCTCACGTATCGCCCGCAAGGCGGCACGGCTCAACAGGTGCTCCAGTTCGCGCACATTCCCGGGCCAGTCGTAACGCTCCAGCTGGCCGCTGGCGCCGGGCGAGAGGCGCAGCCTGGACACGCCCAGTTGGTGCTGGTTTTTTTCCAGGAAATAGCCCGCCAACAGGATGCAATCCTTCCCGCGTTCGCGCAGCGGCGGTACCGGCAGCGGATAGACGCTGAGCCGGTGATAGAGATCGGCGCGAAAACGCCCCTCTTTTACCTCGCGTTGCAGCTCGCGGTTGGTCGCGGCGATGATTCTTACATCCACGGTAATCGGCCTGTCGCTGCCGATCCGCTGGATCTCCCCGCTTTGCAGGGTCCTTAAAAGCTTGGCTTGTATTGATAGTGGGAGCTCACCAACTTCATCCAGGAACAGGGTGCCTCCGTCCGCCAGTTCAAAGCGGCCACTGCGATCCTGGGTGGCGCCCGAGAACGAGCCGCGCACATGACCAAACAGTTCGCTTTCGACGATGTTCTCGGGCAGCGCCGCGCAGTTGATCTGGACCATGGGTTGGGAGGCGCGCTTGGAGGCCAGGTGGATGTTCCGCGCTACCAGCTCTTTGCCAACACCGGTCTCACCGGTGATCAACACCGAAAGGTCGGTGGGCGCGACGGTATGGATTTCCGTCAGCATGGCCTGCAGCGCAGGACTGCGACCGATAATCTCGTGCATCAGGTCGGTAGCTATGAGTCGCTGTGCTATTTCGTGTTGATGCTCGGCGCGCAACTCGAGTGCCTCAATATGCTGGCTGGTCTTGATAGCGGCGGCTACCGCGGCAATATTGGCCCGGGTTTCCATCGGGTCGAGGTGGTCGAAGGCCCCCGGAGACATCGCGTCCAGAGTCAGCACGCCCCACGGCTTGTCATCGATATACAGGGTGCTGCCCATGCAGTCGTGTACATGCAGTTGATCCTGGCCGTCCTCCACCAGGCCGTCGTAGGGGTCCGGCAGGTCAGAGTCTGCCTCGAAGCGGGTGACAGAGCGATTTTGCAGAATGATTTGCAGGCGCGGATGTTCCCCGATGTTAAAACGCCTGGCGAGGGCTTCACGCTTTAACCCTATCACGGCTAGCGGACGCAACTCGTCGCCTTCGAGCTTGAGCAGTGCAATCGCATCACAGGGGGTGCCGCGTTCGGCATGTGAGCGATGCAGCAGTTCAAGCATGCGCTGGTAGCGCTGCGCGGCGGTCAGGTCGCGATTGAGGTCTTCGACGATATCGATGAAGGGCAGAATATCCATGCCGGTCAAAATAACCCGAAATGAGTCAAATAGACATAATTATTATTCAGGTCATTAAGACCTATAAATAATAATATTCAATAAAAACAACAGATTAAAAAGTGGCACGGTTTGTGTATTACCCATAACAGGAAAACCAACAGACCGTAGTTAACCCAGAGGAAAACCCATGCTAGACCGAGCCACCGTCGATGTCATCAAAGCCACCGTACCTGCAGTGAAAGCACATGCCGATGCGATCACCGAGTGCTTCTACCCGTTGATGTTTGCACAATATCCTGAGGTCGTGCCCTACTTTAACCAGACCAACCAGGGCAAGGGTACACAGCCGAAGGCACTGGCGAATGCCGTTGTCGCTTACGGGGCCAATATCGACGAGTTGGGCAACCTGAGTGATGCCGTTGCACAGATAGTGCAGAAACACTGTTCGTTGGGTGTGCTGCCGGAGCACTATGACATTGTCGGTACCTGCCTGCTGCAGGCAATTGCGAAGGTACTCGGTGATGCAGCCACCGATGAGATTATGGATGCCTGGGGGAAAGCCTACGGGCAACTGGCAGACATACTGATTGCGGCTGAAGAGTCGGTCTATAGTGCGACCGAGCAGGCCAAAGGCGGCTGGCGCGGGGAGCGCGCTTTCAGGCTCGTCAAGCGCGTTGATGAAAGCTCTGTCATTACTTCCTTCTACTTCGAGCCCGCCGATGGCGCTGAGGTGCCCGACTTTGAGGCGGGGCAGGCTATCACCGTGGTCCTCAATATCGACGGTGAAAGCGTGCGCCGCAACTACAGCCTGTCGGATGCACCCGGCACGGGGTATTTGCGCATCAGCATCAAGCGCGAACCGCAGGGGGTGGTGTCAAACTACCTGCACGACACACTGGTGGCAGGTAGTGAGATCAACCTGTTGCCACCCTCCGGACAGTTTGTCCTGCGCAGGAACAACAAGCCGCTGGTGCTGCTCACCGGGGGCGTTGGCATCACACCTGCCATTAGCATGGTCAATGTTGAGGCATCGAGTGGTCGGGAGGTTCGCTTTATTCATGCCGCGCTGAACAGCAAAGTGCACGCGTTCAAAGCGCATATTGACCAGCTGGTAGCGGCAAACAGTAGCATCTCCGCGCTCTATGTCTACAGTGAGCCGGAGGCTGATTGCGCACCCCACGCCAGCGGATTTGTCACGGCTGATATGGTTGCGGCGCAGCTGCCGGAAGACCGCGATGCGGAGGTGTACTTCCTGGGGCCCAAGCCTTTCATGTCTGCCATGTTCAAAATCACAAGGGATCTGGGCGTGCCGCCTTCACAAATTCACTACGAGTTTTTCGGGCCGACAGAGGAGCTGGACGCTGGCTGAATCGGCTCCCCGGCATAAAACGCCGTTGCGGCCCGCACAATAGGCGGTGACAAAAAAGTCTACAATTCCCCAGAAAAGTAGCGAGTCGCCGCTGTTATTTATCGTAAACTGATCCGGCGTAGACGATAAGAAGGGATGTAACGGGGTGAAAGTTCTACTTCGGTCGGGGGCAGCCGCAGGACTGTTGTTGCTCGCGGCCTCTGCAGGTGCGGACACAAACAGTGCGGCTTTGTCAGCGCGCGGCACCGTATTGTCCAGTGCTCCTGCGCCGCAGGAGACCGAAGCAGACAAGCCGGCGATGAAAATCTTCAAGTACACCAATCGGTCCGGCGTACGTTCGTATTCTGACAGGGCGCCGATGGGCATCAGTTATGAGGTTGTGCAACTATCCTGCTATGCCTGTAACGTCAGATCCACACTGGATTGGAATAACATTCCGCTGTTTCTGTACGACTACCAGAACTCGATCAACGCAGCCTCGAAGAAATACCGCGTCGATCCGGCGCTGGTGCGGGCGGTGATTCACGCTGAGTCGGCCTTTCGGCCCGGCGCCCGCTCGAAGAAGGGCGCGCTCGGGCTGATGCAGTTGATGCCGTCGACCGCGCGCGATATGGACGTCGCCAATGCAATGGAACCGCAGGACAATATATTCGGTGGGGTTCGCTATCTCGCGTGGTTGCTCGCAGAGCATAACGGTAATACGACCCTGGCGACGGCCGCCTACAACGCTGGGCCGGGCGCGGTGAAGCGGTATAACGGTATTCCACCCTATGAGGAAACCCTCACGTACGTGAAACGCGTGAAACTCCTGCATGAGCGCTATAAAGCGGCATTGACCAAGACGTTTTCCGGTGAGTGGATCTCGCAAGCCGATAAGTATTGACTCGTCGCCACAGTGTGAGAGTTGCGTCAGGCCGGACGCGGTAACCGGTCAGTTGCGTTCCTTCTCCAGCCACTTTTCCAGTTTTACCTCCCCCAGCGGCCCATCGCCCGGGCGCAGGCGTAGGCTGTCGCGGATCTCCCGGCGGGTGTTGGGATTCAGCCAGAGATTGAGAAGAAACACGATAAGCATCGCGATGATGGCGCCTGTTCCTGCGACCAGCATGTCCTTCTGTGCATCCCAGACGTCGCCCTGTGTACCCAGGAACGCGAGCCCAACGTCCGGTGCTACATGTTCAGCGGCTTTCCATTCTATGATCTCGTAGATCGCAGAGATGGAGAAGGTGATATCGACCGGGAAAAAATACGCCCAGAATCCCCGCAGGTGCGCAATACGAACCAGTACCTCGCGCACCGGATAGGCCAGCAGTAAACCAAAGCAAAAATGCACCAGGCGGTCGTACATATTGCGCTCGGCACCTACCCAGTCCTGCAGGACGTCCCCAAACGGCACCTCGGCGTAGGTAGAGTGGGAACCTATGACATGCAGGCACATAAACAGCGTGATGAGCCCGTAGGAGATATCGGATAGCCTGAAAAACCGCGCCGTTACGAGCAGTACCGGTACCCAGAAAAAAACCAGGTAATTCTCGAGTAGCCAGTCGTCCGGATGGAGTGGCTTCCATGCCGCCCAGGCCCAGGTAGCCAGGAAGATTCCCAGAAGTGTCAGCCTGAATCCGTAGCCTTGTTTCGACGTCATATAATCCAAGTAATCCTGGCGAGCCTGTGAGACAGTTGCAACAGTATATCCGAGTGTTCTCCAGTCTGTTTGGCACCCGTTGCCATCAACCTATATGATGCGGATGTCCTGCCTGAGCATGTGTTCTTCTGCCGCAGGGCAATACCGGGGCAGTGTTCCCGGTTGTATCAAAAAGAGAGCCCGGTGTGAATGATGGGATAAGCTCAATGGAAGGCACAGAGCAAATCAGTACTCATTTTGTACAGGCCAACGGCCTGACGTTTGAGGTCGATAAATGCGGCAGGGGCGACACACTGGCGCTGTGCCTGCACGGTTTTCCTGAGCTCAACTTCTCCTGGCGCTACCAGCTGCCGATGTTGGCCGCGGCAGGCTACGAGGCGTGGGCGCCGAATATGCGCGGCTATGGCGCCAGCTCCCGGCCGCTGGGGGTCGAGAGCTACCATCTCGACAGGCTGATGGAAGATGTGGCTGCGCTCATCGATGCGTCGGGCAAGGAATCCGTCGTCCTGATCGGGCACGACTGGGGGGCGATAATTGCCTGGCAGTTCGCTATCGAGAAACGACGCAGGCTCGAGAAACTGATTATCTGCAATGTGCCCCATCCGGGCCCGCTGCAGAGAGCGCTGCGTACCGGGTTCGCCCAGATCAGGAAGTTCTGGTATGTCCTGTTCTTCCAGATTCCCCGTTTGCCGGAGTTCCTGCTTGGCCTGCGCGGAGCGCGGGCTATCGGGGACATAATAGTAAACAGCTGCGAGAATCCCGCGATGTTTCCACCCGAGGTGATCAACGTCTTCAGGGAAAACGCGATGCGCGAAGGCGCGTTAACCGCCATGCTCAATTATTACCGCGCATTGCTGCGGGGAAGGAAAGCATTGGCCGCCAGGGGCATGCCGGTAATCGACGTGCCGACCCTGATGATCTGGGGGGAAGAGGACGTTGCCCTGACCAGGGAATCCACCTACGGCACCGAGGCGTATGTCAGTGATTTCAGGATCCGCTATCTGCCCAGGGTATCGCATTGGGTGAACCAGGAAGCCCCGGAGCCGGTGAATGCAATGATCAAGGCGTTTCTGGCGGGCGAGCCCGTGCCTGAGGTTGAGTGGCAGATGCAGCTGGTGGAGCCGCATGACTGATTCCCCCCTGGTACCGGCCATCGAAGTGCAGGGGTTGGGCAAACGCTTCTCCGATAATGGGCAAGCCGTCATCAATGATTTGTCGTTCTCTGTGGCGGCCGATAGCAGCCTTTGCCTGCTGGGTCCCTCAGGCTGTGGCAAGACAACACTGCTGCGCCTGCTGATGGGGCTGGAGGAGCCCAGCAGCGGCGTGATTCGCATAACGCCCGCGCTGGCGAAGCAGATGAGCTATGTCTTCCAGGAGCCGCGCCTGGTGCCGTGGCGCACCTGCCTGGAGAACGTGCTGCTGCCGCTGGAGCTGACGCGGGGAAAAAACGAGGCGTCGCGGGCCTATGCCCTCGATCTGCTGCAGCGACTCGGGCTGGATGAGCGGCTGCAGCATTTTCCGGGTGAGCTGAGCGGTGGCATGCAGATGCGTGTGGCGCTGGCGCGAGCGCTGGTGACCCGACCGGGAATTGTTTTGCTGGACGAGCCCTTCGCCGCACTCGACGAGCGCACCCGCTTTCGGATGCAGGATTTGTTGCTGGAGTTAAAGTCGCGTTTGCAGTTGCAGTACGTTTTTGTCACGCATTCAATATCGGAAGCGGTGTACCTGGGCGACCAGATTCTGTTGCTGGACGGCGAGGGTCGCGCGCGGGATTGGCGCGGGATCGATTTTGCCGAGAGGAACCAGCAGCTCAAACTGACGCCATCCTTCAATGCGATCGTGCAATCCTACTCACAGCTTTTCAGCGAAATGGAGAACAGTAATACCGCATCCAGCCGCAGCGGGGAGCGACCGTGATCGATCCTCTTAAAGCGTGGCTGGTGGAAAAGTATCCCGCGTGGATTTTCCTGGCGGTACTGTTATCGACCTGGGAGTGGGTGGTCGCGCAGGAATGGGTGGCATCGTATCTGCTACCCTCGCCCACGCAAATATTCCAGACCACACTGGAGCTGTGGCCGGAAATTTACGCAGCGACACTCAGCACTGCAAACTCTATCGCCTGGGGTCTGGGCTGGAGTGCTGTCAGTGGCGTCACGCTGGCGCTGCTGTTCTTTGCGATTCCGATTGTTCGTCGTGCGGTGTTGCCGTTCTGCATCTTTTTCCAGACCGTTCCCATCATCTCCATCGCCCCGCTGCTGGTCATCTGGTTCGGTTTCGGCCAGCCGACGGTGCGCGCGTCGGCCTTTATCGTCTCTCTCTTTCCCATCCTCGCCAATACGTTGACGGGCCTGCAGGAAACCGATGCCCACCTGAAGGGGTTATTCCGGTTGTACCGCCCCTCGCCTTGGCAGCTGATTTTCAAGTTGCAGATACCGTCTGCGATTCCCTATATCCTGACAGGGATAAAGATATCCGCCGGACTCGCTGTGATTGGTGCGATCGTCGGAGAGTTTATCGCAGGCGGTGGACTGGGCAGCCTGATTGACGCTGCGCGCACGCAGCAACGCGTAGACCTGGTGTTCAGCGGTGTGGTGATGTCCAGTGTGCTGGCGTTGCTGCTGGTATTTATCATTGAGGTCGCAAGCCGGTTGTTGCTGCGCGGCAGACCCTACCTGAGGAAGTTGTAATGCACAGACGGGCGATTTTTTTATCGGCGATGTTGTTCTGCTGTCAGCTGCTGGCGCAAGCCGCGGCATCGCCGCAGCCGTTGGTGTTGGCGTTGAACTGGAAACCAGAACCGCAGTTTGGCGGATTCTATGCAGCACAGCTGAAGGACTACTATGCCGATAACGGCCTGGACGTAGACATTATTGAGGGCGGTTCGGGGACTCCGACGATACAGATGTTGCTGGCGGGCAGGGTCGATTACGCGATTGTGTCGGCGGATGAGGTTGTCATCGCGCTGGCGCGAGGTGCGCGCGACATAGTCGCGCTGTTTGCCACTTACCAGACCAACCCGCAGGGTATTATGACGCACGCCGAGCGCGGCTTTGAATCGATCGAGCAGGTCATGCAGAGCGAGGGCGTGTTGCTGTGGCAGTCCGGACTCCCGTATGCACAGTACTTCATGAAAAAATACGCTCCGATAACTGTAGTAACCGCACCCTATCTGGGTGGTATCGGGAATTTCCAGAATGACCCGAGGGTCGCGCAGCAGTGCTTTGTCACCAGTGAGCCGCTGGCTGCCGTTGCCGCTGGACTAGAGGTGAAGACCTTCCTGGTCGCCGACAGCGGCTACAACCCTTACACAGCGGTGTTGGTGACGCAGCGCAAACGCTGGGAGACGTCGCCGGATGAAGTGAAATCCATGGTGGCGGCAGTGCGCAGTGGCTGGAACGATTATCTGCAGGATCCCACCGAGACAAATACGGCGATGCTGGCACTCAACCGTGCGATGTCAGCTGAGACATTTGCGCAGAGTGCCGAGGCGCAGCGCGCGCTGATCAAAACGGCCGAGACCGGTCGCGTGGGTGAGATGACCCAGGCGCGGTGGCAGACGCTGGCCGACCAGTTGCTGGAGATCAGGGTGGTACGCGAGCCGGTTTCTGTGGCGGATGTGTTTGTTGATTTATAGGTCGTAGGGCGCGTACAGGTTCTCCAGATGCGCGAGCGTCTGGCGCGCGGCGCGCTCCCAGGTAAACTGCTGCGACCTGGCCAGGGCATTAGTCGATAACCGGGCGCGCAGCTGCGGGTTCTCGATCATTTCTATAATCGCATTGCAAATGGTCTGGGTATCGAACGGGTCGAAGTAGATGCCGGCATCGCCGACGACTTCCGGCAGTGAACCCCTGTCACTGGACAATACCGGCGCCGAGCAGGCCATCGCCTCGACTGCCGGTAGCCCAAAGCCCTCGGAGAATGAAGGCATGGCTGCAGCCAGTGCACTGCTGTACAGCGCGACGAGATCGTCATCGGAGACATACCCCGAAAAATGTACCCGGGCGCGCAAGGTCGCACTGGCCATCACTTTGTCGTGCAGCGAATCGTAATTGGACAGGAAGCCGCCGCCCTTGAAATCGCCGATCAGCGCCAGGTGCACATCCCCGACGCGCCCACTTTCGACAGCCTTCTCAAAGCCATCCAGGAAGCCATCGAGGTTCTTGTGTGGCGCCAGCCCTCCGACATAGACAATGACGGGGGCATCGCCGGGCAGAGAGGCCCGTTGCCGCGCTGCCAGCAACCGCGCGCTGTCCTGGGTCTGCCTGAACAGCGGGTTTGGAGCGGCGCTGGCAACATCAATATTGCCTTCGGGCACACCCATGTATTCTACGATTTCCTGTTTTGCCGCCTGTGATACTGTCAGTATGCGCTTACTTTGCCACAGCGCGAGCTTGACTTTCAGCGCCCAGAAAAGGCGATTCTTCCACCTGGGAAAGATCAGTTTCGGGTAGTGTTCCGCGATCGCATCGTGGACTGTCACCATACTCACGAGCCCGCGAGGTATGGGATACCAGGAATACACAGCGGGAAAAAACATGATGTCCAGCGGGGCGGCTGCGACTGCTTTGTACAGTTCATACATGTCGAATAACGATCGCCGGCTGTCCGCGACTGCCGCCTGCGTTGTTGGCCGCGAAGATTGGACCTGCACGACGCTGACATTATCCAGTCCCGACAATTCGTGCAGCGGCTGGTCGACAAAGAGGTAGAAGTGGTGCCCGGAATCCAGCCGGAACAGGGCGCTGAGCAGTTCGCGTGTGAATCGACCGAAACCGCGATTGTTCCACCAGCAGGTAGTGTCAATGCCGATGTTCACACGGTGCACTTTTTTGTGGGATTGGGGAAATGCGAGCGCTTCCTTATCGATAGATCCTGAGCATCTTGTAGCTGTCCCCGGACACCAGTGGGATGTCATCAACCGTTACCGTGTCGCCGGTAACGGTTGCGGAGCCGGACAGGGCACCCCCATCCCATGACCACTTAAGGGTCTCACCATCGCGCAGCTCAAAGTTGCGCGCGCGCCTCGGCGTGACGCTGATCGTGATGTTCTCCGGTTGATCGGGAATTCCCTTGCCGAGATCGACGCGCCGCTTGTACTTCAGGGGAAACACAATTTCTGCGCTGTCGTCCACGATATTGGCGTGGTCCCAGGTAATCCCCATATTGTAGTGACCGCGGGGAAATTTCGCCTGTTTCAAGCGGTCCTTCGCCAGCAACGGGTAGTTGCCGGTAGAGTGGGTAATCGCGGGATGCGCGCGGTCCAGCGTGACATCCTGTTCCGGGCTTTCAAAGGTGGACATGTTCGGCAGCTTCACGCCGTCCTCGTAAAACGCATGTCCGGCTTTCACCCAACCGAAAGCCCCGCCAATCTTTTGCTCTTCTACAAGGTTGACGAACAATAGCTGTGTGCTCGCCCCCTTCAGCCCGGCACTGAACTGGTCGTTTGTGCTGAAGGCATGTCGATAGTGTATGCCTCGTACAACAGGATCTTTTCGCGACTGGACCTCGAAATCGAAACTGTCCCAAAGTGCCTTGTTGGCGAGGTTGTCCGGTGGAAAGGTGCCGTACTGAGCTGGATCCCTCTGCGCAATCTGCCTCGGCATGATGACACCCGACAACGCAGAGGACCAGGCCACAGCTGCTCGCCAGGGGTCGGGCAATATCATCGTCTGGGACACGGCGCCGGCGCCGCCCATGGAGGAACCGCCCAGGACGATGCCGCGTTTGCTCACATCGATACCGTAGCGCTCTGTCAGGAATTCCAGTGTGGCGGCTATTCTGCGACCCGGATAGGGGGTACCGTCGCTGCCGATTGTCCACCACTCCCGCCATTTCTGGCTGTAGGCCTCCGCGTCCTGCGTGCGCACTTCTATATCGCCCAGTGATGAGGGACCGAATACCCGCATGGTGCCCTCACCGCCTCCGGAGCCGTGCATCGCCACATAAATTCTGGGATCAGCCGGCAGTGGGTCCTTGCGAGAATACACCCATTTGAAATCTACACCGTGGGGGTCGTAATAGTTATTGGACGCGATCGCCATCGTGCCGGCATAGAACTTCCACCAGCTGCCTTTCTCAGTTGCTTCTGTGGGTGCTGTGATGAGCGTGGTGTCAGGCCCGGTGCTGGCTTCCGCCTGCACGGCAGTGGCGATCAGGCCAAACAGCAGTGCCGCCTGGAAACATAGTTGAAGACGTCGTGCTGGCTGGCCCAAAAGTCCGCTCCTGTCGCGCTATCGCTGCTGCGCAGTTTGTCATTTCGCTCTCGATGCGAAAGCATAACAGTACGAGCTGGATAGAAGAAGCTGCGCGCCAGGCAGGTACTGCGAAGACGGGGTTAAGGGGGTAACGGGTATTGCTTGCGTGAGCTATTGGCCACCGCAAAGTAATTCGCTCTATAATGCGACACTGCTATGGGTCAGATTCAAAAGGAGAAGTTGTGAATTCCAGGCATTCGTTGAAATATGTCATGCGTTCGGCAGTTGTCGTGCTAGCGCTATTGTTCCTGCATCCCTTGGCTATGGCTGGGGAATCCTACGTTGCAAGGACTGCGAAGAATATTGATATCAGCACTGAGGATCTCAACGCGATGCTGCTGCCGCTGACACAGGAGGAGCTTAAAGTGGAGGCCGCAGCCTGGCAGGACGCACTGTCACGAAAAGCAACGCAAATCAGCAAGCTGGAAATCAGGAGCAGGGATCAGAAGCAGGACGCAGGCGAGCAGCCCAGTGGTAGTGGCGCTGCCAGCGGTAATGCCGACGCTAAGGGCGTCGCCAGTGCAGGGCAGTCCGACGCGGCAGCGGAGAAAGAAAGCACTGCGCTGGAGGAGAAGATTGCTTTGCTACTGGTCGACCAGGGCAGTATTGGCAAGCGTCTCGGTATCGTACTTGACGCACTGGAAAGTAAAGGTGGTGACGTCAAGGAGCAGCGTCTCTATCTGAACGCCGTGACCGCGCTCAAACCCACTGTCGACAACACCAGCGCCACACTGCTGGCTGCGAAGGCATGGATGCAGTCTGACGACGGCGGTCAGTTGTTTCTCATCAATATTATCAAGTTTGTGGTCGCCATAGTGTTTGTCGTATTTTTGGCCCGTATCCTGGGCGGCTTGACCGATCGCCTTGTCGCACGACAGCCAGTATCAATGCTGCTGGAGAACTTCATAAAGGTCGCTGTGCGACGCGTAGTGCTGGCGATTGGTTTTATTGCCTGCCTGCCAATAATTGGTATCAATATCGGCCCGGTACTGGCGTTGATCGGGGCCGCGGGTCTGGTCATCGGCCTGGCATTACAGGGCACGCTCAGCAACTTTGCCAGCGGGGTGCTGATTCTGATCTATCGGCCTTATGACATCGGCGATGCGGTCACCGTCAGCGGCGTCAGCGGGGCGGTCAGTGGTATGAACCTGCTGTCTACCACCATTAAAACGTTCGATAACCAGTTGATTACCATACCCAATAACAATGTCTGGAATGGTGCGATCACCAATATAACCGGCAGCGATACGCGTCGTGTGGATATGGTATTCGGAATTGGCTACTCCGACGATTTTGGCAAAGCGCAGGAGATTCTGCAGACGATACTGTCGCAGCACCCCAAGGTGCTTGAGACGCCAGAGCCGACGATTCGCCTGCACGAACTGGCGGATTCATCGGTTAACCTGATCTGTCGCCCGTGGACAAAAACCGAGGACTACTGGGCCGTGCACTGGGATGTGATGGAATCCGTCAAACGCGAGTTCGACAAGCAGGGTATCTCCATTCCGTTCCCGCAAACCGATGTGCATTTTTATCCCGCTGTTGACGCGTCCGACCCAAAGGACAATAACGCCTAGCGGTCGTGGCTCTAGCGTATGGGTGCCGACGAAGAAGTGCATGAACAAAAGCGTATGGGCACCACCATGCAAGTGCTGGCATGGCTGGTACTGCTTGCCCTGGGGGTCGCCTTTTTCAGTGACTTCCTCGACAAGCAGTACAACCCCAATCAATCCCTGCAGACCAGCTATACCGAGGGCGGTGTGCGCGAGGTTGTGCTGCAGCGCAACAAGTTCGGTCACTATGTCACCAGCGGAGAGATCAACGGTGAACCGGTAACCTTTATGCTGGATACGGGAGCCACTGGCGTGGCCATCCCCGCGTCTGTGGCGACCCGGCTGGGCTTGCGGCGCGGCGCTGCATTCCCAACCCAAACCGCAAATGGCATGTCGACCAGCTACGCAGCAACTCTCAGCAGTATCAGCGTGGGCGATATCGAGCTGTACGATGTATCCGCTGGCATTTCCCCGGGCCTGCAGACGCAGGAAGTGCTGCTGGGCATGTCATTTCTCAAGCATATTGAATTTACACAACGCGGCGACACGCTGATCCTGCGGCAGGTCCCGTGAATACAACAGCGGGGCTGGATTCAGGTTGGAGCAATTCAGGTTGGAGCAATTCAGGTTGGACTCAGGCAACGGTGGACGGTCGTTGGAGTGCTCACTTTGAGCACACAATTGCCTTGACAGCGGATGGTCCTTTGGTTTTGACAGGTCCCCCGCAGCCGGGGGAGACTGTCGGGTCTGGGGTCTAGTCGCCTGTTGGCTGATCGTGACGCGGCGAAGGGCCGCAAGCCCGAAGGTGTTGTGAGAAAAGGACTAAAATCGGTTGAACGGGCCTTGAACGGCTCGCCAGCCAAGGTTTATACTGATACGCTTTCTCCGTATCCAGTGGAGCAAGACGATGAAAGTAAGAGCAAGTGTAAAGCGAATTTGCGACAACTGTAAAGTCGTGCGCCGCAAGGGCGTGGTGTATGTTGTTTGCAGCAATCCGCGTCACAAGCAGCGTCAGGGCTAGTGGTCGCTGTGGTTTTGGGTTGT